>CANHQK010000038.1 GCA_947462765.1 Bdellovibrionales bacterium | reverse complement strand
GATGTCGTTCAGGAACGTCTCGAGCGCGAATACGGTCTCAATATCATCACGACCGCGCCTTCCGTGGTGTACCGCGTGACCCAGACCGATGGCGAAGTCATGATGGTCGAGAATCCGGCCAAGCTCCCCGATCCGATCCGGATCGAAACCATCGAGGAGCCGTATATCCGGCTCAGTATCCATATGCCCTCGGAATATGTAGGGGTCGTGATGGCGCTCTGTAACGACCGTCGCGGGGTCCAGGAGAAACTCGACTTTGTGACCAGCGACCGGGTGACCCTGGTGTATCAATTGCCGCTCGCCGAAATGGTGTTCGATTTTTACGACAAGCTGAAGTCCTCGACGCGTGGTTATGCCTCCATGGACTATGCGATGCTCGACTACCGCCCGTCGGATCTGGTGAAGATGGATATCTTGATCAACAGTGAGCCGGTCGATGCTTTGTCATTGATCATTCACAAGGACAAAGCGCACGTTCGCGGACGTGAGTTGGCCAAGAAGATGAAAGAGCTGATCGAGCGTCAGATGTTCGAGATCGCCATTCAGGCTTCGATCGGTTCGAAAATCGTCGCGCGCGAGACCATCTCCGCTTATCGCAAGAATGTGACCGCCAAGTGCTATGGGGGCGATATCTCACGGAAGCGTAAGCTCCTTGAGAAGCAGAAGGAAGGCAAGAAGAGGATGAAGCAGGTCGGCTCTGTCGAGATCCCGCAGGAAGCCTTCCTGGCCGTACTGAAGGTGGATTGAGGCATGGTGCACGCCCTCGTGCCCCTCACTGCCGCTCTGCTGATCCTGAAGATCGGAGTGGCGGCTCTGCTTCCCGTGTTCGGTGATGAGTCCTACTACATTTACTGGGGGCTTTACCCTGCCGGGGGCTACTATGATCTTCCTCCTATGATTGGCTGGTGGTTGTCCCCCTTGGCGAGTGTTTCGCTCAATCCTCTCTGGATCCGGATGTTCAATCTGCTGGCCTCGGTGCTTCCGGCTTTCACGCTTTACGAGTGGCTCCAGCCCCATGCGGGAAAGGACCGTGCACTCGCGGCGTCTGCATTGTTTTTCTTCCTGCCTCTCCCGTTTCTGGCGGTGATTTCTTTTCCCGATGTACCGTTGTTGGTGTTCTCGTTTTTTTCTGCTTATCTGTTTTATCGTGCAAAAGAGTCCAGGCGTCCCGGGCTACCTTACGAGGCCTTTTTTGCAGGGGTTTTTTGGGGGTGTGCGTTTCTCTCTAAGTACTTTGCGCTATTTCTGCTCCCGGTCTTTTTCTTTGCCTTCGTTCTGGATCGCGGGCGGAGATACCGGAATATTCCCGCATTCGTGCTGGGGGCGCTTCCTTTTGTGTTCCAGCATGTTTTTTGGAATCGCGACCATTGCTGGTCGAATTTTGTATTCAATCTCATCACTCGTCAGCGGGTGGATGAAGGAACCGTCGATCAGACCCTCGGGGGATTCCTGGCCAATGTTCTGGTGGTCTCGGCTCCCGTTCTTTTGTCAGGATTGTTACGTCCCTTTGAGCGCCCCGAGGCTGGCCCGATCCGGGAGCGTGAATCCGGACTGCGACGTTTCTTTTTCTGGCTTTGGGCCTTTCCGTTACTGGTGTTTCTGTCGACCGCTGCTGTCGGTAGGGGGCAAGGTTTGCATTGGCTGCTCTTTTTGACTCCGTTTTTTGCGGCCTGGGTGGCGCTCCGCTTTCCTCGAGAGCGGTTACGGCTCGCCATCACCGCCTCTTCGATCCTCTCGGGGGTCTTGGCTTTGGGGCTCATGGTGTCATCGGTGTTTCCAGACCGTTTTCTGGCACCGGTTTTGAAAAAGCGATGGGCATTCGAATACAGTGTGCTCACGCGACCCGAGGATTTTGTAGACGAGATCCGGGCGGTGACGCCCGGGGTTTCCGCTTACTTCACGGGTGGCTACACGCTATCGAGTGAGCTCGAATACCTGTTCCGGAGGGCGGGGCACCCGGTCGGATTTCAAGTTTGGGGGGAAGGTTCCAGGTTCGGCAGGACCTTTGATTGGACTTTTGAAGCCGAAACTCTTGAAGGGAAGAGGATCGCAATTCTAACACCAGGGTTTTTCTTCCGCGAGAACTGGGAGCGTTTTTTCTCAAAAATGGAGGTGAACATCCGGAACTTCAGGGGTGTCGAATACATGCTCGTTGTCGGTGATGGATTCAGGGCGAGGGACTACCGGGAGGATGTGCTCCAGCCAGCCGTCCGGAAATTCTATCCTCCTTTCTTGCCGGGGCGTTGCCCCTTGCTTGAGGAGTCCGCGAGATGAACGATTTGTTCTTGGTTTTTGCCGGTTTTGTCGCGGGAGTTATCGACAGTATCGCCGGCGGAGGCGGGTTGATCACGCTTCCCTCGCTTTCGACCATTCTCGAACCCGGGCCGCATGCCATCGGCACTAACAAGATTGTCGGCACCGCAGGAGCTCTGATGGCCTTTCTGGTCTATCTCCGCAAGCACCCCCTCCATCTCAAGAAGGGTCTTTCGTTCATCGTGGCGGTGGGGGTGGGGTCGGTGCTGGGCTCCCTTTGTTCTCCACTGGTTCCCCGAATCTATTTCCGCTATTTTCTGATCGCAGCCTGTCCCTTGATCCTGTTCGTCCTCTGGAACAAGCAAGGGCTCATGAAAGAAGTGCGCGATCAGGCCAAGGCCTCTTGGGGCGCGCTGGTTTCAACGGGTGTCGCAGTCGGATTCTATGATGGATTTTTCGGACCAGGGGGCGGGACCTTCATGTTGATCGGCCTCCTGGCCGGGGCAAGGATGTCTCTTTTCGAGGCACTGCTGCTTTCGAAGCTGGCGAACACCCTTTCAGCAGCGGTTTCGCTCACTTCCTACGGCATCCAGGGCTTCGTGCATGCCCGTTTCGGGTTGATCATGGCCATCGGAATGACGGCCGGGAGCTTCATGGGTGCGCGCTTGGCTTCAAAGAAGGCCGAACAGGTGGTCCGTCCCGTTCTGGTGTTCGTGGTGCTCCTTCTGATGGCGGTTCAAATCCGGGACGTCTTCCAAGCATCTTGAGGGTTTCCCGTTGAGGGTGCGGAGGGGATGAGGTAGCTTGAACCTCCGGGAGGCCTCTTCATGTTCCCGGTCAATCTCACCTCGATTCGCGGCAACGCACCCGACACGCTCCGGGGGCTTCTCTGTTTGAGTAAAAAAATCAAAGCGGAGCCTGCTGCGTTCTCTTCCGTACTCAAGGGGAAAACGGTCCTCCAGTTTTTTGTCGAAAACTCCACCCGGACAAGAATGTCTTTCGAGGCTGCGACCCGCAGGCTGGGAGGCGCCAGTATCGCATTCGCCGCTGCCACGTCGAGTTTGCAAAAAGGTGAGACCCTTCTCGACACCGTCCGGGTGATTCAGCAGTATGGGGTCGATGCGATCGTGATGCGACACTCGTCCGGGGGTTCTCCGGATTTTGTGGCGAGGGCCACAGGACTCCCTGTGATCAATGCGGGTGACGGCAGTCATGAGCACCCGACCCAGGCCCTGCTTGATGCTTTTACACTGGCTGAGGCTTGGGGGAGTGATTTCGATGGTCCGGAACCTTTCCGTGGCCGGAAGCTTTTGATCATCGGCGACACCTTGCAGTCTCGGGTGACTCGCTCGAATATCCATTTGTTCTCAGCGCTCGGCGGGCAGGTGATCCTGAGCGGTCCCCGGACCCTGGCGATCCGGGATTTGAGCCTGTTTCCCGAGGTTAAAAAAGTGGACTTTCCGGACGAAGTGATCGCTGAGGTCGATGCGGTGATGGCGCTCCGGATCCAGTTCGAGCGCGGGCACCAGGGGTTGATTCCTTCGGTCGAGGAGTACCGGACCTTTTGGGGACTGACCGAAGAGCGGGTGAGTCGTATGAAGTCCGCGGCCCCGATTCTCCATCCCGGTCCCATGAATCGCGGAGTCGAAATCGACCCTGAAGTGGCGGATTCGGATCGTGCGCTGGTGCTCGATCAAGTTGAAAACGGCGTCTTAGTCCGCATGGCGGTTCTTGGTGCGCTCGTGGGAGGGCTTCGCGCATGATGCTTCTCAAGAACGCTCGGGTGATCGATCCTGCCTCCGGCCTCGATGCCGAACGCGATCTGTTGATCGAAAAAGGGAAGATCCGCTCGATCGATCGGCCCGGAGCCTTCGATGGCGTGGCGGTCGTCGAGTCTCATGATTTCACTGGCTGTATCATCGCTCCAGGATTCATCGATGTGCACGTGCATCTCCGCGAACCCGGATTCGAGCACAAAGAGACGATTCATACCGGCTCGCTCGCGGCCGTGCGCGGGGGCTTCACATCCATCGCTCCGATGGCCAATACCGACCCCGTCAATGACAACGCCATCGTGACCCGCTTCATTCTTGATCGTGCCCGAAGCGCCAATCTGGCACGGGTGTTTCCGATCGGAGCGGTGACCAAGGGGCAAAAGGGCGAAGAGCTCGCAGAAATCGGACTCATGGCCAAAGAGGGGATCCGGGCACTCAGTGACGATGGCATGCCGGTGATGAACTCGGCCCTCATGCGGCGGGCGATGGAATACGCCCGGATGTTCGATCTCCCCGTGATCAGTCATGCCGAAGACGCCACGCTCTCAAAGGGGGCACCCATGACCGAGGGGGCGGTTTCATCTTTGTTGGGCTACCCCGGAAATCCGAATGCCTCTGAAGAAATCATGGTCGCGCGCGAAATCGCACTGTGCCGGGCCACAGGAGCACGGGTGCACCTGGCTCACTTGTCGACCCGCGAAGGCGTGGCTCTGGTCCGCCGTGCTAAAGAGGACGGACTCCCGGTCACTGCCGAGGTGACCCCGCATCACCTCATGCTGAATGAGTTTTCTCTGCTCCAAGGCGGGCATTCGTGCGTTCACCACCAGCCCCGAACCGACTACAAGATGGCCCCCCCTCTCCGGTCCGAGAGGGACCAAGAGGCCCTCCGAGAGGCCCTCCGCACGGGAGTGATTGATCTCGTGGCTTCCGACCATGCTCCCCATGGCTGCGTGGATAAGGAGGTGGAGTTCGAGCTCGCTGCAAACGGCATCCTGGGGCTTCAAACCACTGTCCCCCTCCTGCTCGAGTTGGTGGAAAAAGGGGTGCTGTCCTGGTCCAGGATGGTGGAGTCCCTGACTATCGCTCCGGCGAGACTTCTCGGTCTCCGGGATCTGGGGACCCTCCAGTCGGGCAAACTGGCGGACCTGGTGGTGATCGACCCGAATCTGGAGTTCAAGCTCGGCAGGGAGGATCTGGTCTCGATCAGTGAAAACAGCCCCTTCATTGGTCGAAAATTTAAGGGCAAAGTCCTGAAAACAATGGTAGGAGGAGACTGGAAATGAAAGGTCTCATTGTTCTCCCCGGAGTCGAGCAGGATGTGATTCTCGAAGGAACCCTCTTTGGGGCGGTTTCTTCGGATCCTAAAAAGAATGTGGTGTTTGCCGAATTGGTGTTCAATACCTCGATGACCGGCTACCAGGAGATCCTGACAGATCCTTCTTATGCAGGCCAGGTGGTTTGCTTCACTGCGGCCCACATCGGGAATACCGGCGCCAACCGCGAGGACCTCGAAAGTCGAGCCATCCACGCCGAAGGCCTGATCCTGGCCTCCTACACTCCGAAACCCTCGAATCACCGCTCAGAAGAAACCCTCGAAGAGTTCCTCAAACGCAATGGCCGGATCGGGATTCACGGGGTCGATACCCGTCGCCTGACCCTATTGCTTCGCGACCGAGGCGTCACCCCTGGCTTCATCATTCCTGAATCCTTGCGCTCCGAAATTGAATCCCTCAAAAAAGAACTCGCCTCGAAAAACTACGACCAGATCGATTGGATCCGTAAGGTGAGCACCAAAGAGGCCTATACCTTCGCTTCTACTGCGCCCGCCTCGGCAAAAAAATTCAAAGTGGTAGCCTACGATTACGGGATCAAGGGTCAGCTTCTGCGTGACCTCGCCGCCCGAGGCTGTGAGCTCACTGTGGTTCCTTGCGACTATCCAGCCGCCAAGGTGCTCGAAATGAAACCGGATGGTGTGTTCCTCTCCAATGGCCCCGGCGATCCGAAGTTGGCCACCTACGCGGTGGAAAACGTTCGCGCACTCTTAGGAAAAGTACCGATGTTCGGTGTCTGCATGGGGCACCAGGTCCTCTCCTTGGCTGTGGGAGCCAAGACCTACAAGCTCAAGTTCGGGCATCGGGGCGGAAATCAGCCCGTGAAGAATCTCGATCAAGGTTCGGTCGAGATCAGCTCCCACAACCACGGGTATGCGGTCGATCCGGCTACTTTCCCGACTGAGGCGAAGCTCACCCACGTGAACCTCAATG
This sequence comes from Bdellovibrionales bacterium, assembly GCA_947462765.1. Classification (GTDB taxonomy): domain Bacteria; phylum Bdellovibrionota; class UBA1018; order UBA1018; family CAIMNF01; genus CAIMNF01. The sequence continues at coordinate 13,547 of CANHQK010000038.1, read as the reverse complement.
ATCAGTGTTGCGAAGGAATGGCAATTCCGTCGAAGCAGGCCTTTTCTGTTCAGTACCATCCCGAGAGCTCTCCCGGCCCCCACGATTCGAGCTACCTGTTCGACCGCTTCATTCAGATGATGGGTTGATTCGCTAAGGTTTTGAAATGGATTAGGTTTTATCATTCACCCTCATTGTATTTCGTTAGTTGACCAAAATGCTCAGAAATTATAAAGTAGTGAACAGGGTGGTGACTGTTATGAGGTTCAACAACGTATTGGGGCTGGGGCTAGTGGTGATGTTGTCCGTGATGGGTTCGGGCTGTATCAAGCTCACCAAGGCAGGAGCGGGTTCAGAGGTTACCCGCTCATCTTCTGGCTCTGGCGAGACTGGAGGGGGGTTGGTATCTGGCAGCTCTCCGAGTACCGGGGCCTCCGGTAGTGCCCCCTCCTCGGGGGATAAAGGTTTCGTTTCATTGGGAGAGAAGCTCCGGATTGCCCCTGAGGAGCTCACTTACGGGTTTTGGAGGGATGTTCGCTCGGGTTGCTCCGTGGGTTCCAACAAGCTCAACCGCGGAGATGGCTCCGGGATGGAAGTAAACAGCTCACAATACGGGTACTTCGTGAAGTTCCCGATGGTGTATCAGGCTCAATTGTCCTTTGCATCAGGGGATTGTTCGGGTGAGCCGATTCTCTCGAGTTTCGACTACAATCAGCAAATTTTAGTCGAAGGGGTAACAGGGAACGAGGCTTGGTTCGGGCCCGAAGGTTTCGGCACTCCCCAAGAACGCGAATTTTTCAAGGGATTGCCCGACTATATGATGGCCGCAGGAAAAGAGCGTGAAGACGGTATTTTCGAAGTCCGAATGATGTCTTTATTCGCAGACGCAAAGGGAGAGTTGCACCTGTCATTGTTCGCCAATCAGAGGTCCATCGATTACTTCAAGAAGTATGAGCGTGATCCCCAAGATTTGCTGCAATGGCCGGGTGAAAACGACCCCAAGTTCTCGAATGCAATCAGTAATCCATTGGGATACATGGACTTAATGAGAGTCAACTTGGAGGGATTTGCAAAGAGGGCAAAGAAGTAATCAGTGTTTCATAGAAGTTAGAATGGACCGGAGGTGTTCGATGAGCACCTCCGGTTTCCGTTTTAAAACTTCGAATTGAATCCGTAGATGTGCTTCACATCAATGTGGGCGAACCGCTGGTGTTTCAGCTTCATTTGGGCCAGCTGAAGGATCAGTTTCAGGTGGCGGGAGCGATCCTGGAAGCGGATCTTCTTGATCTCGCCCATGATGAAGGAGCGCATCTCGACCGGGTGGAAGCAAAAGCCTTGGGTGAAGTGCCACCGGCCTTCATGTGGAAAAATTCGGCCTTCGAAGATATCTCCTTTAGAAAAGGCGAACTTCAATTTGGGGTCGGCGACCAGGTATTTCTTGCGGGAGAAAAGGTCCTGAACAATCAGGTTCCGCCCAAAAAAAGTAAACCGACTCAGTAGAAACAGGGAGTGGATCGAATTCGAAAGATCCTCGAAGATCTGTTTTTGTTCAGGGCCGAATTCCGATTGATGTTGCCTGACGAAGTACCGGATGGGGGGGAGGTCCACTCCCGGAAGATCCCGGTCGAACAAGTACCAATCCATGAACAGATTCATTCTCTGCTCGAATTCGGCATCGTCATCATGAACCACTCCGGCCCGTTCAAAGAACTCCTCCTTGGCGCGGAAGACTTCCGGGTAGTATTCGCCGGTGGTGAACTGGCGGATCACGGGCTCGAGTTGGGTTTGCATGGCTTCGGTCATGGTGTGCCCATCTTCACTGAAACGGGGAAGCTACGCAATAGGGTGGTGTTCTGTTCAGAAACGGGGCAGGTGTATGGATTTTTTACACTGATAACAGATAAGAAAGGTCTGGGATCGATTTTATCGCTTTCCGGGCATGGGGCGATGTGGCATGGTTCCTGCTCAAAGGGGGAGCAGGAGATTCAATATGAAACTGTTTAAGATTCTTGGACTGATGGCGGTAGTAGGTGGCTTGTCTGCGTGCGGAACGCAGCAGCCTTCCTCGATTGCATACAACCCTTACTCGGGCAACAACATCAACAATCCTTATAACCCGTACAATCCGGGCGGTGGACAAGGTTCGAATACCTATGCCGTTCCGGGTGGAACCAAGACCTTGACCCCCGTGATCAACGGTGGGGCCTTGGTGTACGGAAGCCAAAATTTCAGCGAGACTGCCCAGGTCCAGCCGGGTGACCAGATCGTGGTGAATGCTGCAAACAACGTCGTCTATGCCCGCAAGATCATCGGCGGGATCCTTAATATCAACGTTCAGTCGACCTTGAAGGCCCTCAACGTTTCCATCAACAACCAATTGGTGGGATCCGGTTTGGCGGCTCAGTACAATGTGAGTCAGGCGGGTACCTTGAAATTGTCCTTCAACTACCTGACCGAGAGTCTCTACAACGAGAGTGACATGCAGTTCCAAGTCCAGATGATGGGCGGAGTCTTTATCGGACGCTGTAAAGACAATGCCGGTCAGCCCATGACTTGTCCCTCTGGCTACTGATTACGAAGCACCAGGTTGAATCTTCCTCGGGCCCTGCCGGATTTCCGGTGGGGCCTGTTTGTTTTAAATCCGCGGAGCAGTTTCTTGGAATGCCTTGCTCATCCGTGCAAGTTCGAGCGGCCCTCTCAGGGGGGGCAGAATCGATTCGCGGTACTCCGGCATGCGGAACTCAAGGTACTCGAGCGCGCAGGCCAGATCCCAGCCGGCCTGGGTGAGTTCCGTAGCCCGTCTCCAGAGATCTGTGCGTAAGCCCGGCAGGTAGTGCAGGGTGCGAAGGACGGTGTTCAGGTGGTCCTGGGCCCAGGCTGGGGAGGGCACCTCGTGCATGCGGGTCTCTTGGAAGTACGAGACAGCGGCCTGCATGAGCCCCGTGGCGAGGGTGGATGCCTGGCGGACCTCGATGCGGTCCTCTGCTCGCTCCGGCCAGATGCCCCCGTGGAGGTCGTGAAGGGTTTCTAAAATAGCCGAGGAGTCCGAGAGGGTGCGTCCATTCGGTAAAATCAGGGCGGGAACCAGGCCGAGAGGGTTTGCTGCCTCGAGGTCCGGGTTCGAGTCGAGCACATTGAGCGGATGCTCGACCACCGGAAGCCCGAGGCGTTGGAGGGCGAGTCGGACGCGCCGTGCAAAGGGCGATCGGGGGCTCAGAAACAAGTGATAAGGGTTCGGATTTGCCATGGGCCCATGGTAGCATCGGGGGCATCATGCTCAATCCCAAACGCATCCTGGTCACCAAGTTCCGCGCCATGGGGGACACCATCCTCCTGACTGCGGCATTGAAGGAATTGCACCGTCAGTTCCCCCAGGCCCAGATTCACGCCGCGGTCCCGGAGCCCTGGGTGTGGTTGCTTGAGGGATTCCCGGGCGTCACCAAGCTCTGGCCGATCACCTGGCACAACGATCGGGCCGCTCGGACCAAGGCGGCGACCCGGCTCGCATTCCAGCTCCGAAAGGAATCCTACGACATCGTGTGCGGATTCCATTCCTCGCCCGCTGCTGCCATGGTCGCGCTCTCCACCGGTGCGAAAGTCAGGTCGATCCATTTCCACAGCTTCAAGGCCAAGAACATGTATTCCACCGTCGAAATTCCAGGCAAAGGAACGATGAAGCCGGTGGTCGAGCGGGATCTCGATACCGTCCGGGGGCTCGGACTCAAGGTGCCCGAAGGCGTCATGCCTGAAATCTTTCTGAAGCCCGGCGAGAAGGATCTCGCACGTGAGGAGTTCAAGGCTTGGGGAATGAGCCGACCGGTGCTCGGGCTCGCTCTCGGTGCATCCCGTGCGACCAAGATCTGGCCCCTCCATCGTTTTGCCGAGGTGGCCCAAAAGTGGGTCCGCGAAGCCGGTGGCACAGTTCTGGTGATCAGCGGTCCCGGCGAAGAGCGTCTGACCGAAGAGTTTTTCAAGTCCGTCCCTCAAGCAGAGGGACTACGGGACCGGATCCAGGTCATGCCTCCTTGCAATGTGCGCATTCTAGCAGCCCGGATTTCGAACTTGAATGTGCTTCTCGGAAACGACTCCGGACCGCGCCACTTGGCGGCGGCGCTCGGAGTGCCGACGGTGACTCTCTTCGGTCCCGAGCACCCGATGGAGTGGCACCCCTACGCCCAGGATCGTCATCCACGCTTGTTTGTCGAGCCACTTCCGTGTCGGAACAATCAGGAGCCGGGCTCACCTCCCTGGTGCGGACTCCAGGAGTGCATTGTCGAGGCTCATCAATGCATGACCCGGATCGGCGCGGATGAGGTGTTTGCCCAAGTGAAGCGGGTGTTTGAATCGCATGGAAAAGATCTCGGGATTTAGCATCGTCAGGAACGGTGTCCGCTTCGATTACCCGTTTTTGGAGTCCTTGCGCTCCCTTCTTCCTCTTGTGGATGAACTGGTCCTGAATGTCGGAGAAGGCGATGACGAAACCCTCGACCGTTGCGAGCGGTTCGCGCGCGAAGAGGGTCGTGGAAAGGTGAAAATTTTCACCACGGTCTGGCCCTTGAACGATCCGGAGAAGAAAAGGTCCGGATTGATCCTCTCTGAGCAGACCAATCTCGCGCTCGAGCGTTGCACCCATGACTGGTGTCTGTATTTGCAGGCGGACGAGGTCTTGCATGAAGACGACGCGCCTCTCATTCGGGAGGGGGTCGAGCGGGCGTCGCGACAGGGGCTCGAGGCGCTCGTCTTCGAATACCGCCACTTTTACGGTTCTTTCAATGTGATCCAGGAAACCCGATCCGCCTATCGGCGCGAGATGCGCCTGGTCCGGAAATCCTCAGGGGCCAAAAGCGTGGGTGATGCCCAGAGCTTCCGGAAGTCCGATGGTTCCAAGCTCCGGGCGCTACTGACTCCGGCGAGGATTTTCCACTACGGTTGGGTCCGTACCCCGGAGGCGATGAAAGAAAAGACACTCTTCATGGACCGTCTCTATCATGGCGATCAAGCGCCCGATGCCGAGACCCCCCACTCGGGCAACAACTACCTCTACAAGCGCTTCTGGGGCTTGCGGGAGTACCGAGGATCCCACCCCGGGGTGATGACAGGCAGGATCGCTGAGAAAGGTTGGAATTGGGATCTCCGAGCTTCACCCTTTGTTTTTTCACCATCTGATACGAAAAAAGTCGTACTCGACCTTTGGGAGTGGCTGACCGGACACCGGCCGTTTGAGTTCAAGAATTACTCCATCGAAGGGAGAATGTGAGCGTGAAGTCCATGAAAATCCTGATTCTCGACAACACTCGTGAGGAGCGCTATTTCGGTAGCGCCAATCTGCAGTCCTGGGTTCTCCGTATGGCCCCGGTCGGTTCAGAGGTCTTGGTGAGGAGACCCCCTCATGGTGATCTTCCTGTCGGCGGAACATTTGATGCCATCTGCCTTTCCGGATCGGTCACGTCTTGCATGACTGAGAATGAACCGTGGATCCCGGCCTTAGATAACTTTGTCACGGACCAGATCCGGGCGAAGACTCCGATCCTTGGAATTTGCTACGGTCATCAGACGCTTGCCCGGTGTTTGTTCAAGATGGCCGGAAAAGTTCCCGCTCTCGGGCGTTCGAAAGACGCGGAACTCGGCTGGCAGACCATCACAGCGCTCAAACGGGATTCAATTTTCGAGGGGCTTGGAGAGTCGTTTGTCTCTTTCCAGTCGCATTACGAGGAAGTGTCTGAGACTCCGCCCGGGACACTTCGGATTGCCGAGACTGACCGGTGCTCGGTGCAGGCTTTTGAAGTGCTTGGGGCGCCGATTTTCGGGATTCAATTCCATCCCGAGCACTCGATCGAGTATGCCGAGGAGTCCCTTGCCAACAAACTCAAAAAAGGCGAGCGTCGGGACTGGATCCTCAATCCGGGAATGGGAAAAAAACTTTACGACGAAAACGTGGGAATCAGAATCTTTGGAAACTTCTTCAGAATCGCCAACCGTTGAAACCGCCGCAGATCCGACCCTCACCCCGGTGTCCTGGAAGAGTCGCCTGACTCTGGTGCTCAAGTTCGCGTTGGTGGGGCTTGTATTCTATTATCTTTACCGGAAGGGGCTCATCACTGCCGAGAGCTTCCGGAAAATGGCCGCTTCTCCGAAAACGCTGTTCCTTTGCCTGCTGTTCATGACGCTGAACACCCTCTCAGGGGCGCTCCGCTGGCAGGTTCTGCTCCGGACGCATGGAGCGGATCTTGGTTTTTTCCAGACCCTGAAATTGAGTCTGGTCGGAAGCTTTTTCAATATCGCCCTTCCGGGGGCGGTCAGTGGTGACCTGGTCAAAGGGGTTCACCTGATGAAGCGCTTTCCAGACAAGCGTGCGCCGATTTTCGGAACAATCGTATTGGATCGCCTGCTCGGTGTTTCGGCAATGGTGTTCATTGGCGCATTCTCCGCGGTGTTGTCGATGCTGGTTTCCTGGGGGGGATCCTTGCCCGCCATTCTGCTTTGGTCCATTGGAGGTGCGGGCTCCGTGGCGCTGGCCTTTTTTGTGTACCTTTTCTCATCGGGGAAGCGGGATCCTGTCGGGGATCTGCTCCGGGCTCTGGTGGTCAAGCTCCCTAAGCTTGGCTCGGTGGAAAGGCTTTACTCGAGTATCATGGCATACCGGGCCTACCCCCGGCGGGTGATCAAGGCCGTTGCGCTCTCACTGGCCATCCATCTCCTGTTGATCCTCATGGCTTATTTCATCACTGAGGCCATTTCGGTCGATGCGTTGCCCGTGTTTCCGGTTGCAGTCATCGTCCCCATCGGAATGCTGGCTACTACCATTCCCGTGCTTCCGGCAGGAGTGGGGACCGGTCATGCCGCGTTTTACGCTCTCTTCATGATGGTCGGGTCACCCCTTGGTGCCGAGGTGTTCAGTATGATCGTGCTGTACCAGGTTCTGGTCGGTATCGTGGGGGGAGTCACTTACCTCAAGGTGTTGTCCGAGAGGACCTGAGGGCACGCGCCCTGCATTCCCGGGGGGGTGCATCCGCTCAAGCCATTCCAGCAAGAAGCCCTCGATTCGCTCGAAAGAAGGAACCACACCCTTCTCATTGCTCCGACCGGTAGTGGCAAGAGTCTCGTTTTCCAGCGATACATCGAGATCCACCGGAGTCATATCCGGGCGCTGGTTGTAGCTCCTCTTGCGGCCCTCGTCCGCCAGCACGAGGCCGCTTTTCGAAAGCTGGGGATTCCCATCGATCCTGAATCCGGACCGGGGGTCCGGGTCCTGAGTCCCGAACGTCTGTTCGGGACGTCGATGAGGCGAATCCGTGATTGGCGCCCGGATCTGATGGTGGTGGATGAGGCCCACTGCATCGAGGAGTGGGGGGATCATTTTCGCCCTTGTTTCCGGGAGCTTCTCACCGTGAACCGGAATCTCGACATTTCAAAGTCCCTTTGGCTCTCTGCCACCCTTCCTGAGCGTGCACGCATCGGTCTGGCTCGAGCACTGGGTGGAGAATTGAATACCTTGGGCCGATTCGGTCTCCCGGAATCCCTGAAACTCTCAAGAGAACGGGTGGATCCTGCTGATCGTTTCGAGCGGCTGTTGTGCATTCCGGACGTTTTCCGGGGACGGAGCGGGATGGTGTTCGTGAACACCCGCGAGGCGGCGGAGCGCGTGGGTGGCTGGCTCAAGGCTGCGGGAATCCGGTCGCGATCCTATCATGCCGGAATGAGCCAGGAAGAGCGTCTGGCCCTTGAGGCCGAGTTCCGTAAGCCGGACTGCAATGAGGCGCTCTGGATTGTGGCCACGTCTGCTTTCGGGATGGGAATGGATTACGACTTCCTGGAAGTTTGTATCCTGCTCGAGCCTCCGTTCAGTTTGCTCGCACTGGCTCAGGCGGTCGGAAGGGTGGGGAGGGGTGGTCGTTCCGCAAGGGCCCTGGTCTGGTGGCATCCCGATGACTTTTCCCGTCATCGTTGGCTCTCGGCCGGGTCGGAACGCACCGGGGAGAGAATGAGGGAGGTCCGGGAGTGGTGTTCGGATCCTGACCCGGCGGGTGCCTTGGAAAAACACTTTAACGGCGACGCTGTTTCAGGCAAGCTCAGGGCAGAAACGGAAACGCATCATGAGTATCCCGAGTGATCCGAAGCTCCTGGTCGACAGCGCCCGCGCGGGGAATCGCGCGGCCCTGGCCCGATTGATCTCGCGGATCGAGCACCGGAACCACGACACGCGCACGCTGATCGGTCTCCTCTACCCGCATACCGGCAAAGCCCAAGTCTGGGGGATCACCGGCCCCCCCGGCGCCGGCAAGTCCACTCTGGTCGATCGACTGGTTTCAAAACTCCGTGAGCAGGGCAAGACCGTGGCTGTCGTGGCGGTGGATCCATCGAGTCCCTTTTCGGGAGGCGCCATCCTGGGGGACCGGATTCGGATGCAAAAGCACACCTCCGATCCCGGTGTCTACATCCGGAGTCTCGGAACGCGCGGGCGCCATGGCGGCTTGTCCCATTCCACCAAGGAAACTGTGTTGGCTCTCGATGCTGCCGGATTCGACGTGATTCTGGTCGAGACAGCCGGAGTCGGCCAGACGGAGCTCGACATTCTGAGGTTAGCTCAAACCGTAATTGTTGTTCTGGTTCCCGAGAGTGGCGACTCCATTCAGGTGATGAAAGCCGGACTCATGGAGATCTCGGATGTATTCGCTGTGAACAAGTCCGATCGCCCTGAAGCGGATAAATTGGTACGCGAACTCGTGGCAAATGTCGGGCTCAATCCGCACGACGAGCACTCGTGGATCATTCCTGTTTTGAAGACCGAAGCGGCACGCGATGTCGGGACGGGCGAGCTGCTGGGGGAGATTGCCCGGCATCAGGAATACCTGGAAAAGTCGGGGAAAAAGGCCGAAAAAGCCAAGATTTTCTTGAAAGAAGAGTTGGTCGACATCCTGATCGAGGGGCTTCGCTTGTCGCTTGATTCCGTACTGTCCACTGATGGGGGCAAGGATCTGCTCGAGCGTCTCTACCGCAAAGAGATCGCTCCTTACGAGGCGGCCCGGGTGCTCTCAGGGCAAGCGGGCGAGTAGGTCACGCAGGTGTCGGAGCGGGATCCGCTTGTCTCCGTCCAACAGGGGCTGGAGCGTCTCGGGGATCCCGATCGTTTTTTCAAAAAACTGTTCCGCTACCGACTGGAGTTCCGTGAGTCGGTTGAGTTCGAACCAGTGTTCCGGCTTGGATGGGATGGATCTCCCCTCGTTGAAATTAAGCGGGCAGGCGGTGATCTTCTTTGTGCGGGCCAGTTCGTCACTCGTGCAAAGAGGTGCTCCTTGGGTTCTGCAGATCACCGGGCGCGAGGCGTAAGTGGTGCAGCGTTGATCCACCAAAAAGGCACAATGACCGCCTCGCGAGTTCTTCCAGGCCCCGATCAAGGCTTTTCGAGCCGCAGGATCCAGCGAGAGAAAATCTTCCAGGATCAGTGCGGCCTCTCCCGGATACACCGAGAATTCCGCATTGCAGCAAGAGGCGCACCCCGACGCACACTTCATTTCTGAGCCATATCGGGCCATAATCCTTGAAAATAGGCCACTTGCGTTGGTTTGGAGGGATCGGAACGGGTTGTCCTTCTGAGAGTCCATGGGGGTTCCGTATCCCGACCGGCTATAGGGCGCAAGGCCCGGTGGGGCGTTTTTGATTGACAAACAGTGCCGGTCTTGGAAAAGATGTGGCGTTATCAAAAGTCAGAGGTGTGCGTCGGGGTTCCGGCGTACAGTTTGAATTTCGAGGATTAGGTGCTGGATTAGCTCAGTTGGTAGAGCAGCTGTTTTGTAAACAGCAGGTCATCGGTTCGAGTCCGGTCTCCAGCTCCAGCCTCGGGTTCAAGTTTTGGCGAATGGTGAGGTTCCGGAGCGGTCAAACGGACCAGACTGTAAATCTGGCGGCGTCAGCCTTCGAAGGTTCGATTCCTTCCCTCACCACCACTTAAAGCTTTGTAACAATTGTTTTAAGTGATAGTTTGAAAATTCGGGCGGGAGTAGCTCAATTGGCTAGAGTATCAGCCTTCCAAGCTGAGGGTTGCGGGTTCGAGACCCGTCTCCCGCTCCAGAATTTTCAAGCCGCAATTCTGGCTCATTGAACAAATCAAATCGATGCTGATGTAGCTCAGTGGTAGAGTACTCCCTTGGTAAGGGAGAGGTCGTGGGTTCAATCCCCATCATCAGCTCCATTTGACTTGATCAAAAAGCCTGAAAAAAACACTGGATTTTCGAAGGATTTTCTTGGTAAGTACTTAGGACACCAGAAAATCCATAGGATCATTTTCTTTAACCGGGAAAGGGAGAGACTACTATGTCTAAAGAAAAATTCGAGCGGTCGAAACCGCACTGTAACATCGGAACCATTGGTCACGTCGACCACGGAAAAACCACTCTGACTTCCGCAATCACCAAGGTGCTTGCAAAGGCTGGTCGCGCAAAAGCGATGGACTACGCCAGCATCGATAAGTCCCCTGAAGAAAAAGAGCGTGGGATTACCATCAACACCACTCACGTCGAGTACGAGACTGAAAACCGTCACTATGCTCACGTGGATTGCCCGGGTCACGCGGACTACGTGAAGAACATGATCACCGGCGCTGCTCAGATGGATGGCGCGATCCTGGTTTGTTCTGCGTCTGACGGCCCGATGCCCCAGACCCGCGAGCACATCTTGCTTGCTCGTCAGGTCGGCGTTCCTGCGATCGTCGTGTTCCTGAACAAGTGCGACATGGTTGACGATGCCGAACTGATCGATCTCGTTGAGATGGAAGTTCGCGACCTCCTCACCAAGTACAATTTCCCTGGCGATACCATTCCTGTGATCCGCGGATCCGCCCTGAAGGCATCCGAAGGCGATGCGGGCGAGCTCGGCGAAGCTGCGATCATGAAGCTCATGGCTGCGGTCGATGCTTCGATTCCCCAGCCACAGCGCTTGCTTGACAAGCCCTTCTTGATGCCTGTGGAAGATGTGTTCTCGATCTCTGGTCGTGGAACCGTTGTGACCGGTCGTATCGAGCGTGGTGTTCTGAAGGTTGGCGATGAAGTTGAAATCATCGGTATCCGTCCGACCACCAAGACCACCATCACCGGAATCGAAATGTTCCGTAAGCTCCTGGATTCCGGCGAAGCGGGCGATAACATCGGCGCGCTCCTCCGTGGTACCAAGAAAGAAGACGTTGAGCGCGGACAGGTTCTGGCCAAGCCAGGATCAGTCACTCCTCACAAGAAGTTCAAGGGCGCTGCCTACATCCTCACCAAGGAAGAGGGCGGACGTCACACTCCGTTCTTCAAAGGCTATCGTCCTCAGTTCTACTTCCGGACCACTGATGTGACCGGCGTTGTGACCCTTCCTGAGAATGTGGAAATGGTCATGCCTGGCGATAACATCTCGATGGAAGTCGAGCTCATCACTCCGATCGCAATGGAAAAAGACCTGCGCTTCGCAATTCGCGAAGGTGGCCGCACTGTCGGCGCCGGCGTGGTCTCCGAGATCGTAGAGTAATTCAGTTTGCAGGTGGCTCCGGGCTCCGGAGCCACCTGTTTTTTTTAATTGGAGTTTGGTTCCAATGTATGGAGGCCGGTAGCTCCAACGGTAGAGCAACGGATTCCAAATCCGTGGGTTGTGGGTTCGAATCCCTCCCGGCCTGCCATCAAACAAACCAAAGAAGCTAAAACGATGGAAAATCAGAGACAAAAATGGGTCAATATGACGTTTCTTTTCTCCGCCCTGATGGTGGCGGGAGTGGCGTTTATTGGTCTTTCGAAGTTGAGTGCGGTTTACAATCTCGAATCGAGCTTCAAGCAGATCGATCTGTATCTCCGTATCGGTTCGATCGCTCTAGGGGCGGCTCTGGGTTTCGGTCTTTACTTCAATGACAAGTCGAATGCGTTCATGAATGAAGTCATTCTTGAGATGTCCCGGGTCACCTGGCCCGCGTCCAAGGATACGACTAACGCGACGATCTGGGTGATTGTTTTTGTTCTGGTGGCGGGAGCCCTTCTCGGAGCCTTCGATTCCCTTTGGTCTTGGATTATCAAGATGCTCCTTTAGTTTGGCAGGATTTTTCGGATTATTTTATGGAAAATACAGAGAATTCAACACTTCCGGAAATGTGCTGGTACGTTGTGCACACGTATTCCGGTTTCGAGCATAAGGTGAAGATCTCCCTTGAGGAGCGCGCGAAATCCTTGAAGAAGGAGAAATTCTTCGGTGAGGTCGTTGTGCCTGAGGAGAACGTCGTTGAGCTCGTCAAGGGCGTCAAGCGCACCACCAAGCGCCGCTTCTTCCCGGGATATATCCTGGTGAAGATGGTTCTGACTGATGAGACCTGGCACATTGTGAAGAACACCCCCAAGGTGACCGGTTTTGTCGGTGACAAGGTGAAGCCTGTTCCGGTGTCGGAGTCCGAAATCATGCGGATGACCAACAGAATTGTCGAGGGTCAGGCCAAGCCCCGTCCGAAGGTTTCCTTTCAGGAAGGCGAGACGGTCAAAGTGGTCGATGGTCCTTTCTCGAATTTCAACGGAACCGTTGAAGAGGTGAATCAGGACAAAGGCAAAGTCAAAGTGCTGGTGAGTATCTTCGGGCGCTCGACTCCCGTGGAGCTCGATTTTATTCAAGTTGAAAAAGTTTAACCGATCTGATAGGAAGTTCCCCTTATGGCAAAGAAAGTAACAGGACAAATCAAGTTGCAAATCCCCGGTGGCGCCGCGAATCCGGCTCCTCCTGTGGGTCCCGCTCTCGGTCAGCGTGGTGTGAACATCATGGAATTCTGCAAGGCCTTCAATGCGAAGACTGCAGACCAAAAAGGCATGGTCATTCCGGTGATCATCACTGTTTATTCCGATCGTTCTTTCACTTTCATCACCAAGACGCCGCCTGCGGCCATCCTCTTGTTGAAGGCAGCAAAGCTTGAGAAGGGTTCCGGCGAGCCGAACCGCAAGAAGGTCGGATCCGTGACGCGTAAGCAGATCGAAGAGATCGCCAAGATCAAAATGCCCGACCTGAACGCAGCAACTGTCGAGACTGCGATGAACTCCATCGAAGGTACCGCAAAAAGCTGTGGACTTACGGTCCAGGGTTGAATTTGGATTTTGATCCCGCTCCTGTTGGGTACGGGGTCGATAGTGCAGTAAACCGGTCCCCTCGGGGGCCATAGATTTGGGAGCTTCCGGACTGGTTCCGGGGCGTTCGAACCAAAGGAGAACAACATGGCGAAGAAAAAAGCGGAAAGCGCCAGTCAGGCATCCGCTCCGAAAAATCCGATTGTGGCCAAATTCGGCAAGCGTTACGCTGCCGCTCTGGCGCAAGTCGATGTTCAGAAGCTCTACAATCTCGATGAGGCCTTCGATTTGATCTGTAAGATCGCCGGAGCCAAGTTTGATGAAACGATCGATGCCTCGTTCAGTCTTGGTGTGGATACCAAGCAGGGTGATCAGCAGGTGCGTGGAGCTGTTGTGCTTCCTCACGGAACCGGCAAGAAGCTCAAGATCGCAGTGGTTGCCAAGGGTGAGAAGGCTAAAGAAGCTGAAGCAGCCGGCGCTGATATCATCGGTGCCGAAGACCTG
>CANHQK010000037.1 GCA_947462765.1 Bdellovibrionales bacterium | reverse complement strand
GAGCGAGCGGGAGGTTGTAGACGTTTCCGCCGGTGTTGGTATTGGAGGTCGGGGAGGTGCCCGAACCGTCGGACAGGCCGCTTTGACCGAGGGTGCGATCCCGGGTGGAATTGGAGCCGCAGGCGCTCAGGAGCACCATCAGACCGATCGCTGAAAAAAATGAAAACAATGAAAACGATTTCATATTCCTCTCCCTCTTCTACTCTCACCCTTGAAGAAAGCACGGAGTGTGCCAGGGTGAGAGTGCCAGTAGAACAGGGGCTTACTCGGAATCGCCTTCTGAGCGTCTCACCTTGGCCTGTGACAGCTGTACAGGTTTTGTACAGTTGGAGGAGGGAAGGGGGGCCCTCAGTGTGGCCCAGGCTTGATCACGCTATCCCGGTCAAAGGGCTTCAATACCTCGAAAGGATGTTTTCGAAGCGTGCAAGCATTCATCGGACATTCCCGACAATACGCGCGCTCGCAGGGGTCGATATGGGTGTGGACCACGGAGCCGTTCCCGAGTCGGTTCATGAGGTCCTGCGCAAATCGATCTGACTCGTCGTGCGCCTCCTTGATCGACAGGTATTCGGGCACCACCACGTGCAGGTCGACATGGGTGTCCCGTCCGAACTGTTGGGCTTTCATTTCATGCGTGGTGATCACCGATCCGCGGGGAATCACGTTCAGGTATCTCACGATCACACCGGTCAGTTCGGGGTTTTCGGCGTCGAGCAGGGCGTTCGATGAATCTTGAACGAGCCGGAAGCCGGTCCGGAACAGGAAGAACGCGACCCCGAGGGCCAGGATCGGATCAAGAATCGTCCAACCGGTCAGCAGGACGAGTCCCAGCCCGACGGCAAGAACACCCGTGGTGACCAGGTCGGTGAAGAGGTGGATTCCGTCAGCCATGAGAATTTTTGACTGGTGCTTCTTACCGGTGGAATACAGGATGAGTCCCAGCAAGCCATTCAATGCCCCGGCGATGAGGTTCACCTTCAGGCCCTCCCCGAGTTGCTCCATGGGGTGCGGACGGATGATTCGGAAGACGGTATCGAGCAGAATCAGAAAGCCGGCAAGCGAGATCAGGCCTCCCTCGAATGCCTGGGCGAAGTACTCGATCTTGCCATGACCGTAAGGATGGCGCTCATCGGCGGGTTTTTCCGCGAACAGCAGGGAGCCGAGTCCGAAGGCCGCGGCAAGTACGTTGACCGTCCCTTCGAGAGCGTCCGATCTGAGCGCGGAGGAATCCGATAACTTGGCCGCCCAGGCCTTCATGCCGAGGATGATCACCCCTCCGAGCAGGGAAGCCAGGATCGCAGTGAGTCGGATCCTGCGGGGGGTGGGGTCGATGGCGGGTTTGTCTTCATGCATGTCGGGATCCTCGTTCCACTCCGATCTTAGTCTGCTTGCCAAGCTTCCTCAATCAGGATAGATAAAAACCATGAAACAGGACCCTAGAAACCTCGTTCTCTCCACCGAAAGGGCGGATGGCCGGAAGCAGATTGCCGAAGCCAAGCTACTGAGATTCAAAAATCGAACGACTCACAGGCGCTACGTGATCGACATGTCGACTCCGGAATTCACCTGCATTTGTCCGGTCTCGGGTTTCCCTGATTTTGCCACGCTTCACATCTCCTATGTGCCCAAGGACTGGTGTGTGGAGTTGAAGAGCCTGAAACTCTACATCAACCGCTTCAGGGATCAGGGGATCTACCACGAGGATGTGACCAATAAGATCATGGACGAGCTCGTAGACCTGCTCGATCCTTGGGAGATGAAGGTGGTGGCCGATTTCCAGGTGCGCGGAAACATCAAGACCGTGATTTCTGCAACTCACACCCACAAGAAAGTCGGGAAAGAGCGTTTGATCGTCCGGGAGTGATCCGTCTCAGCCCGGGGCTCCGACCAGGTATTTGGTAAAGGTGGTGACGAGCTCAAACAGGATGAGGACCACAATGGTGACCTCGAGCCAAAGACTCCGATTCACGTTGACCTCTCCTTGCAGAAGCTCGGACAGGTTCGAAAACAAATTGATCTTACGGCTGATGTTCGTCTCCCATTCCGGGATCCGGAACTGTTCTCCAGCGGCCCGGAAGATCTTCGCCAGGTAAAAGTCCCCGACCACCTTGAACGAGTTGTCGACCCGTTCGATGAACTCGGAGAATTCGATATATCGTGCCGAGGCTTCTCTCGAAAGGCTGGTGAACCGATTGCTGAAGAAGCGCCCTCGGGATTCCTCGATCGAGTCATAGAGGGTGGCGAGCTTCTGATCGAGGAGTCCATCGTAATACCGCATCTCCATCATGTGGGTGAGTACGAACTCGATCACCTCCGGAACTTCCTTCTTTCCCGAAGGTTCGACCACGATCGCGCTATTCCAGTCGATCACGGTCAGATCGTTCTCAGCGTATTGGTAAGTCCCCTCGTCGATGATGGAGCGCTTCGAGCGTTCTGAGAGGGAAGCCTGGGTCTCCGCCAGGATGAGCCGCGCGACATCGGCCTTTTCGAGTAGCTCAGCCGCCTTGCCGATTCCCTGGACCTCCTCGAAAAAATAAATCACGTAGTCTTCGATCTCATGCCAATGATGCGGATCCCGGAGAGCCGGTCGGACCAGATTGACCAGCTCTTGCGCCCTGAATTTGGCTGCTTCGTCGATGAGGGTGTCGGTCTCCAGCCGGGCACCGGTTTCAACCAGGGTATTCCATTCCGTTCCGGAATCGATCGGGACTTGAAAAAGGATCGAGAGCACACCGTAGTCCCAGAACTTGGCGAAGACTTCGACCTTGAGATTCCGGGAGTGGAAGGTCAGATCGGTTTCTCCGAGGGCGATGGTGACCGGAGCATTCCGCATGATCACCACCTGGCGCGGAGTTAGGGTGAAGCGGAGCCGTGAGCGCGAGACTTCCCGGGTGAGCAGCTCCTCAACACGGGAAAGATTCACCTCTTCAGCGATATCAAAAACCCGGTAGATGAGGATGGAGCCCTTTTGGATCCGGATCATCAGATCGCCGCCGAGATGTTCAAGTACAGGCAGGAAGCCTTGAAGGAGATCATTTCTGTGAAGAATCGGAGGGCGGTGGTCACACTGACGCTCGAGTTCACGTTGAAGACAGGACCGATGTCAATGTAGTCGGAGTCCGCTTGAGAAAAGTCGAAGCTCGAGGCGTTATACGATCGGATTGCATCAAAGCCTCCTTCGAACATGAGCTGCACTTTCGGTGACAAATCCACCGTGATGTAAGGAAACAGCCCGACGAACAGATCCGGCTTGCCGTTCGGGTCCGTATTGAAGAACGGCATGACAAGAGTCGAAGCGGTGAATGACCAATTCCGGAGCTCAGTCTTGAGCGTCCAGTTGTTCTGGATCTGGAGGGCCATGATCCGGCCGCGGTTTCTGGATGCATCGGTGGTGGGCAATTGGAGTTTGATCACCCCTTGCATGTTGATGTCCTTCGTATCGACCATGTTGGCCCAGTTTGCAAAAATCCTGGAATCATTGAACTGGAAGGACTGTGTCGGATCGAACGGTGAGATGGCGCCGAACTGAGCCCCGACAATGACATTCTTGGATAGCTTGTAGCCCGCCTTGAGCGAATGATTGATTCCGGTGTAGTTCATGACTCCATCCGGTCCTTGGGTTTGGGTCAGGTCGATATTCGAGAGTCGAGGCCCCAGGTACTCCCCGAAATAGGAGAAACGGATGTTGCTCAAGAATGAGGGGGGTGGGGTGGGGGTCGCGCTAGCCGTGACGGAGCCCACGGGTGTGGGTGATGGACTGGCGGTCGAAAGAACTTTTTTCGATGCGGCAGTCCCGGAGCGGAAAGCGGGGTGTCCGTTCCGTTTGCTCGCGGGACCGACTGCCGCAAAAGCGCCCTTCAGGAAAAACATCGAGATGAACAAAGCCAGTGGAAGTTTATTCATATATTATGTATTAAACGACAAGAGGCATGAGTAAGCAAACCCTTCCGATTGATTCTTTTCTTCCTGATATCGTCGCCGGAGTGACGCAAGGATCGGCTGTCATTCTGATGGCAGAACCCGGTGCAGGGAAGACCACCCGGGTGCCTCCCGCTTTGGCTGAGACGGGCAGTGGGAAGTGGATCGTCCTCCAGCCCCGCCGTTGGGCGGCTCGACTCACGGCGGAACGGATCGCCGAAGAGCTCGGATGCAGGATCGGAGAGCGGGTGGGATATCAGGTTCGCTTCGAAAACCGGACCTCACCCTCGACTCAAATCATTCTCATGACAGAGGGCATCCTGCTGCGCCGGTTGGTTGACGATCCGGAGCTTGTCGGGATTTCTGGAGTCATACTGGATGAGTTCCATGAGCGGAGTCTCGATCTTGATCTCTCTCTCGCCTTGCTCAAGGAGATCCAGGGATCCATCCGGCCGGATCTGAAGCTGGTGGTCATGTCCGCCACTCTGGACGCGGGCCCGCTCGAAAAGTACCTCCCCGATGCGATGACCCTGGCTGTTCCGGGGCGGACCTTTCCGGTGGAGACGCGTTATCGCTCCGGCCTCGGACTGTATTCCGTATGGCGGAACTCGGAGCCTGGCGAAGGCGACACCCTGGTCTTCCTACCCGGGTCACGTGAGATCGAAGGGGCTGTGGAAGAGTTGAGCCGGGGCCTGAGACAGGACGGGATCCGGGGTATCGAAGTTCTGCCCTTGTATGCGAGTCTTCCCGAGGAAAAGCAGAAGGCGGTTTTCAAAAAGGGAAGCGGTCGGAAGATCATCTGCGCCACCAATATCGCAGAGACTTCGATCACCCTTCCGGGCATCACCCTGGTGATCGATTCGGGTTGGCAGAAGGTGATGCGAATGGATCCCGTGTTCGGGATGGATCGTCTTGAAACACTCCGGATCAGCCGGGCAGCGGCCGAGCAACGGGCCGGGCGTGCGGGGCGGGTGCGTGAAGGGATTTGTGTCCGGATGTGGAGTGAAGGGGAGCATACCCAACTCCGGCACTTCGAGACCCCTGAGATTCATCGTGTGAATCTCGGCAGGGCGCTCCTCACTCTTTCTGAATTCGGAGTCAGGGATTTTCGCTCTTTCGATTGGTTCGAGGCACCGAAGTCCTCCATGCTGGATTATGCATATCGGGAGCTCGAATCGCTTCAATTCATCGAGAAAGGCGAGATCACAGAGAGAGGCAGGAAAGCCCTCCGGCTCCCTCTAGAACCACGACTCGCGGCTCTCGTGATCGTGTCGCGCCAGGATGGGGTGCCCGAGTTCGGTGCGAGGATGGGCGCATGGCTCGAGCAAATCAGGCCAGATGATTCGATCCGGGACGAGGAGGCCCTGATCCGTCGACTCAATCGACTTTCACCGCTTGAGTCGAGAAGTGCTCGACAGATTTACGGAAATGAATCGGTACCGGAGCTCAGCCTCGCAAAGTGGGACACCTACCTCGGAGTGATGCTCGATGCCGATCATTCCCGGATCTGCGTGGGGGACAAAATGGTCGGGAGAAGAAAAGTCAGGACCCGCGATGGAGTTTTGCCTCCAGCTTCGATTTTGTTGTCATCGAGGGATCAAGGCGAAATTGTGGCTCAGTGCTGGGTGCCGGTGCCGATCCGCTTGCTCGAGACTCGTGCGGCGAAAAAAAGACAGGTGATCTGGGAGGAGTCCCAGGAGCGAATGAAGGCCTTGGAAGGCCTTTATTTCGAGGATCTCGAGATCGGTGCCGTGCGTGAGGCCCCGGTGAGTGCCGAGGAGGCCGCAAGCGGTCTGGAGGCTCTGATCCTTGCGGATCCTGTCAGAGTCCTCTCACGAAATGATTCTTTCCGGAAGTGGTGGAGCCGGGTCACCTTCACCGCCAAGCATCAGGCCGATCCGGATGGCGCACTCGGGCCCGATTGGGGCTCCATTGTTCCCGGACTTTGCGCAGGGCATACCCGGCTTGCAGCAGTGATCGAGGGCGATCTCATGGCCCGGATAGATCCCTTCCTCGACCGTGAGTTCAAAGTCGCGCTCGATCGCTTCGCGCCCGAACGTCTGGAAGTTCCGACGGGGGGTCGAATTGCGATCGATTATTCCCAAGATCCGCCACGCCTCGCCGTACGCCTGCAAGAAGTGTTCGGCTGGCTTGAGACGCCCCGCGTGGCGGACGGACGAGTCCCTGTTCTGCTCGAATTGCTTTCTCCCGGCTTCAAGCCCATTCAGCTGACCCGCGACCTCCGGAGTTTTTGGGCCAACGCCTATTTCGAGGTTAAGAAAGAATTGAAAGCCCGTTATCCCAAACACTCTTGGCCCGAGGATCCTTTGACGGCCAAGCCCGAAGCCAAAGGGAGAAGAAGAGGGTAGAACCGAGATTCCTCCTCTGCTAGGCTTTTTCATCATGATCACAGAATGGAATCAAGTCGAGTTCAAGGCAGGCATCAAATCGGACACCCAAGAAATCATCGCGATCGCGGACTTTGGAAGCCGGATGAGTGTGAGCGAGTTGCTGAAGGATCGCCCCCAGGCAAAAGCGGCTTATGCGGATGAGATGAAAAAAATCAAAAAGGAAGATCTCGACAAAGACTCCAAGACGCTCAAAATTCCCTTCGAGGGGAAGGGTGGAATCCTGGTGTTTTTCCCGGGGGGAGAAGGTGGTGCCTACTTCCTTCAGACGGCACTCCGGAAGGCTGTTTTCGATTTACTGAAAAATGAAGAGGAAGCGAAAGAACTCCAGGTTTCCTTGCGTGGACTGAAAGAAAAGGACGCGAGCCGCTACCTGAGCTGGCTGTCCAGCTTGGCGGTGCTTTCACGTTATCGGCCCGAGGTTTTCGGAAAGAAAGCGAATGAACGCAAGAAGCTCGGAAAAATCCTGCTGCACGTCGATAGTGCTCTTCCTAAAAAGCTTTTCGATCAGGCGGTCGAGGAAGGCCGGGTTCTCGGTCATGCCAATAATCAAGTCCGGTATCTCGCCGAACTGCCGAGCAACGTGTTGCATCCGAAGACTTACCGCGAGAAAGCCGAAAAGCTCGCTAAAGAGCTTAAAGTCGGTTTCGAGTTTCTTGGAAAAAAGGAACTCACGCGTCGTGGAGCCGGAGCCTTTTTGGCTGTGGTCCAAGGCGATCACCATGAGCGGTGCGGAATCGTTCATCTCCATTATAATCCTGGAAAAAAAGCCAAGAAGCGTCTCGCGCTCGTAGGCAAGGGACTTTGCTTTGATACCGGCGGATACAATATCAAGACCGGCAATTTCATGAACGGCATGCATCAGGATATGACCGGATCCGCGGTGGCGCTTTCGCTTTTCGAAGCTTTGGTCAGACTCGACGCTCCCTACGAGATACACGCCTACCTAGCGCTGGCAGAGAACCTGGTCGCGTTCGATGCTTACCGTCCAAATGACATCGTCACCGCATGTAACGGTGTTTCGATCGAGGTCGATAATACCGATGCCGAGGGACGGATGTGCCTCTCTGATACTTTGGCCATCGCTTCCGAAACCCAACCGGATCTGATGATGGATTTTGCCACCTTGACCGGTTCCGTGATCCGGTCTCTCGACACTCGCCGGTGCGGTGCATATTCGACCGATTTGAAGCTCTCGAGAACCGCGGTGGATGCGGGTGAGCGCTCCGGTGAGCGGGTCTGGAATTTCCCGATCGGGGGCGACTATTTCGAGGCCATCAAGTCCGATTATGCGGATGTCCGTCAATGCGCCACCGCTCAGGCTGCTGATCATATTTACGCCGCCACTTTTTTGAGCAAATTTGTCGGGAAGGACATCCCTTGGGTTCATATTGATCTGGCCGCCGGGAACAACAAGGGTGGACTGGGTCTGGTTCCGACCGAGACCACCGGATTCGGGGTCCGTTTCGGACTCGAATTCATCCGTGAGGTTCTCGGGCATTGAGGTGAAATTCAAGCCCGGTCGTTTTTCAGTCGATAGGAGGCTGTGAAGCGGCATTTGGCTTGGTCAGCAATTATGTTGTCAGTGTGGATCGGGGGGTGTGAAACCACCACCGATTCGGTCCAAACGACGACTGCGAACGTCGATTCGGCGGCTCAGAATCGCTTCGCTCCCGGACTCAAAGCGGTGAAGATCATCACGAGTGTGAATGTCGGCGGGAGCTTCGCAACTCCCACAGCCACTCCCGTGCTGACTCCGATTCCGTCTCCCTGGCCGGGAAGCAATGATTCCGGGACCACCCAGTATCTTCCGGGGGTGTCTGCCGCGATTCTTTACGATCTGGATGGAACCACGCCGATTTTGAAGCCCTCTTGGCTCAGGGACTTTCAGATGGGCATCACTTCGACCAGTGCCACCACCGCTTGTGCCGCTTTCGGTGGATCCGGTCAGGGGAATTACCGCGTGAGCGAGGCGAATTGTGGATCCGTGGCCAATGGCATCGGGGATCCGGGCTCAGATCCGGTCTTCTTTAGAGCGATTCTGGACCGTGATTTCACTAAGTTCGGCTCAGCTGAGAATCTGCTGGTCCAGGTGGAGTACCAAGCGAATGGGCTCCGCCCGAACACGGATCTAGCCGGGAACTCCTTTTCCAATCCCGAGGATGGCCTCGATCAATTGTGGAAAATCTTCACCAACACCTCGCTCGCGCTCGGTTCTGCAGGAAAGCCTTTGTCCTTGTTCGTGCCTCCCAACTTCGCCTTCTGTGCTGCGAATGGTTCCGGTAACGGCACCGGAAGTTGTCCCGGAAATCCGACGGGAGCTCCGATTACCGTCAGACAGTTCCTGATTCCGCTCTCGGCCAACCCGGATGTGACGGTAGTGCAGTTTTCGAGGATCAAAGGCAGGATCAATGCGGGTGTGCCCGGAAACTATGTGAATACATTCTGCCCGAGCAGTGATTCAGCGAACTGCCTCGGAGTGGTCATCCGGTCGGTGACCTTGATGAGGTTTTGAATGCGTGTTCAGGGGAGAATCGCGATCTCCGCACTCCTGCTCCTCCTGAGCTCCTGTGGCGGCAATCGTCGGCCGGTGCAGGCTGTTCCCGTGAATGCTTCGACTGCGACTGCAACTTGGGAAGGCGCCCAGGCGAGTTCGGTCCGTTATGTCTTCCGAGCAGACCACTTCACCAAGCTGGGTGACTTCATCGTCCCGAAGCAGACTGCAACCCAATGTGTGGGGGAGGCTATTCATGCTTTCCGCACCGATGGAGAGGATTATTCCGGCAATCCCACGCCATTTGCTACAAAAACCACGGCGGATGATTTCGCTCCGACCTATGCCCCCGCCTTCATTAAAAACGTCTCAGTGGACATGACAGATACCTACTATGTCGACACGGTTGCGGGGACTTTGCAGAGTGACGTCTGTTCGTACCGGGGCGTGGCGAACGCTTCATTGCCCTCACCCTGTGCGGATTTTGATCCGATCGCCCCGACCACCCCGACACCTCCTCCCCCCTATGTGAGTCCTACGCCCCTCCCGAGTCCCACCCCTGAGGTCGCCGCCACACCGGCTTCGACTTCATATTTTGCAGGGCTCGGATTTTACCGGGTTCGGGACGAATGGTGCATCCGCCAGGGTCCGATTCTCTCCCCGAGTGAGGACTTGACCAAGTCCCGCGTGGGAGGGGTCAACATCGACTTGGACCGTTCGCAACTCGGTGCTTCAGAAGACCTCCTGATGGTCCTGACCTACCATGCACTCGATCAGAATGCTTCTTGGCCAGCAGCACACGCGACTTTCGACCGGACCATTCTCGAAGTGAACCTGATCACGACCTCTCTTTCAGTTGATCTCCTTCTCGGCGCCAAACAACCTCGCCCGTGGTCCGACCACGGCAATACAGAAATGCCGGTCCAGATCAACCGCCTCGTTCAATTGGAAGATCCCTTCGGTTCGCTCAGAAGCGAGTCGATCGTCATTCCTCTGTCGCAGAATGCTCTGGTGGATCGAATCCGGATCGAGCGGGTGAGGGGATCCTTTCACCTCTATCAGGTTGATCTCTATCGACTCGGAAACCGCGAGTGATCAAGAAGTTCCGTTCAGTCCGGCCATTTTTTTGACAGTGTTAGGTTTTTCTACAGTTCGCCGCGGAAAAATCCGAATCATATTCAGACTCCCTGGCAAGAATGGATCTTGCTTAAAACTAGGTGGGGAGTTCGTAATGAGGGGATCAATGAAGCAGATTGTTCTGCACGGGGTACGTGCGGCAATCCGAATCAAGGAAGAGGCCGGGAGGATGAGAATCCTGCTCGCATCTTTGCTCGTTTTTTCATTCCCGGCTTGCACCAATCACGGTGTGAAGATCAGTCGTGGACCCTCCAGCACCTTCAGCCAGGTGAGCACCTCGCAGTCAACGGGGGATTTTAGCCTGATTCAGATGTCGCCGGATCCGATCAGTCCCGGATCGATCTATGCGCTCATCGGGCAGAATCAGGAATTCGAGCAATACTGCAACAGCGGGGCGAGCACCTGTGAGTGCGAGTTCAGTTATCAGCAGCCGGGGGTCGGTGCCCAGATTGTCAATGTCCCTCCGACCTACGTGGAATCCGATATGCTCCGGTGTCCCAACCAGGTTCCTTCCGGAATCGTCTCCTTCGATGTCCGGATCCGTGCGCTCCCGTCCCAGCCCGGGGGCGCTGTTTATCATTCGAACTCGTTGGCCTACAACCTCGGCAGCGGGCAGAATGCCAATCTCAATTCGGCGGTGTATCTCGATCTCACCGATCCGAACAGCTTCATGCCGGTTCAGCGTTACCAGTGCCGGAAGCGCGAGTTCATTGCCAATCCACTGCACGATAAGATCGCCGATCCCTTCCAGTCGAATGACCCGCGAGTGCTTTATCCTTTCAATTATTACACGACCAATGTGAGTGAAAGCCTCCTTCAGATGCAGCGGGGTAACGCGCCTGCATCGGGTGCCGGAAGCGGGGGGGTGACCAGCTCCGGAGATCAGTCCTGGGAGTGTACTCTGAATGCGACACCCGATTCCAACCTTCACTGGTGGGCGAACCCGGCTGTTTATTCGAGATCCAGCTGTAATAACGATTTTTGTTCCGCGGACGGAGAACTCATCTACCCGACCGAGTCGCTGTCAAGCGGTCCTGTCCCCGCGCTGAGCTCCTCCTCTTCCAACACCGCCAAGCGTCGATCCTCTTTTTCCCTGGCTAAGCGGGCCTATGGCGTGTTTCAGATTCCGGTCATTGCGGCAATCGCTCCGCGGGATTATCTCAGTGCCATTTATTCCACTCCGACCACGCCACTCGGCTGGGCGGCAGCCACCATTCCGACCCAGAGTGGCTCTTCCGCTTGTCCCAATATTCCACTGCCTGAAGGTGCTCGTTGGGTGAAACTGTGGAACTTCAGGGCTCAGAACATCCTTCCCTCAAGCCGGGTGACCAATTCCGTCTCGGCGTCGGATTGGGCCATCGGGTGTCGTCCCAAACGGAGTTTTCAATCCTGTATCCGGACAGGAGAGGAGGTCTCTCCCTACAATCAGAACTTCATCCGGACCAATCCAACCGGTTGGCTACCCCATGATGAGCTGCTACCGGTCGGGTCTCTTTCGTCGAGGGTGCTCATGCCCACCACCGGATCCCCGGCTGCGGCTGCCTGTTTTGTCCATGAGATGTCGAATTTCGTGAATTCCACGAGCGATACCTGGATCATGAGCCGCCACAAGTTCAATAATCAAACCTTCATTGATGACATGAAGGTCTACGGTTGGGGCGTCTACTCAGGCAATTCCCAGCTCAACAAGTGTCCCGTCAGTGGTGGGAATCCGGGTGTTGAGGAGTGGATGATAAATGGGGTTGCAACTGCAGCCTCCTGTGGTGTCGCCGATGTCCCCCTGGTGAATCCGACTCCCTCAGATCCCCAAACGAAGCTGCTGATCGATCGGTTGTCACCCCAGTCTTATACGGATCATTTGTTTGTGGTCACCGAGGCCGAAGTGAGTGATTCAAGCATGATCGCGAATGCCCCGAGCGAGTACGTCCCGGTGACCTATCGGGCCAAGGCGGCCTGTATGTCGGGGGGGAGTGCTTCCACCACCCGGAGCGGGTGCCCGTTCGGTCAGGACTTTCAAGCTACTGAAATCCAATGGTCGAACTCTCGGATCGAGGTGAACGCGATCTCCATCACCGCCCCCCCGGTTTATCCCCTATGTGTGGTACAATTCACCCAATGAATCAGAAACGGAAGGAGGAGAAATGAAATTCACGGTCTTGTTCATGTTTCCGCTGCTTCTCCTCAGCGCGTGCACCAATATCACCGAGAAACGCGGAGGAGCCCGCTTCAGTACGAGTGGAAATCCTGCATTGGCGAGCTTCGCAGGTGCGATGGACACCCATATCTTGAAGAACGCGGTGGTGGCTGCGGTCACCGCCACAGGCGGAGCTCAAGGAGGCAACCTCGAGATTACGCTTGCAGTCGACACGGGTCAGGTCGGGTTCCAGCCTCTGACTGGATTCTGCGGGCTCGGTCAGACCAATCCCTGTTCTTGCGAGCTCAAGTGGCTGCAGACCACTCCGGATCAATCTGATTTCAACCGGACCCGGAAGCTACCGGTGACGGCGGTGCAAAGCGGATTGGTCAAGTGCCTCATTCCGAGTGCGGTTTGGGATGAAATCGGGGTTTCGACCCAGATCCAAATGAACATCGTGCCCGGTGCGGGGAACACCACTGGTTTGAGTTGCACTCCGCTGCAGTATAAGAAAGGCACGGTGGTCGGAGCGAATGGTGACTTTCTCGATAGCACCCTGACTCCTTTCAGGAATATTCACCGTTATGCCTGCCACACCCGGCGCAGGGGAAGTTACGAGATCAATAGCCAGATCGCCGAAAACCAATCCGATGTGGGTCCAATGGATGGTGCGGGTGAACGGTCATCAGTCAGTGTCCCGATTGCCAATAAATTTTGTGTCGGACCGATCGCAAATAACAGTGGAGGGAATGCCAACGGGGGGGGGAACTCGGTGGAGTACAGTTGCGGATCCGTCCGGGAAGGATTCTCCGCTCAGAACTATTACCGGAACTTCTACGTGAGATCGGATACCTTGGTTCAGAATACCTCGAGTAACAATTTCGAGTGTCCGATGGTCCTCGAGTCGATCCGACACAGTGCCGGTTCGGTCGGAAAGAATCCGATCAACGGGGCTTCGACAGTTCCCTCCAGTGAGCGAAACAAACTTTGGCCGATGGATACGACTTTTGCTTTGGCAACGACCTTTTCACCGGATTGGAGTGTGGGGGTCAGTGCCGCATCCCGTTTGCTGAGATCTGGAGACACCACCAGCAGTAGTTCTTCTGTCTGTCAGGGCGAAAATCAGAATGGAATCCTGCAGGAGCAGAGGATTCTCATCCGGGATTGTCTCGGGTATGCCAAAAAGCCGAATGCCGACGGCACGTGTGGCACGATCCGTGACAATAATGGCAGAGTACGCCCCCTGGTCCGTCTCCGGCGGTATCGGGCCATTCTTCCGGGTGGCTTCTTGAATACCGGAGCACCCGTCGGGACCAATCCGCATGCGGATGAAGTTTACGTTGCGGACCGCTTGGTCATTGATCAAAACGGCGTGGCGACGGGTGAAATGATTTACGGGCCCAAACCCTGTAGCTATGCCTGGTTCGATCACGAAGGGATCACCAAGCGTGACGGAACTGCGAACTTCTTTTCCAAGCTGAATCGCGGCGGAGGCGTCTATGCGACTCCACGATACGTTTCGACGGCAAAGTACTTCCGGGATCTTCCCGATCCGCAAACCGGACTCTTCAACGGGGTGTGGGACGGGCCTCATGAGTCCGTCAATCCGGATGGAATGGTCTTTCCGAATTTCGATTCGAAAAAATTTATCGGCCAGTTGCAGGAAACTTCCTGTTCTGCGCTCCTTCCGAAGGTCCTGTATCAAAACGGAGAGATCAGTGGCTTGCAACTGGTCACCACCCACCAGTCGAAGGCATCCTCGATCTCGATCGGTGATTTCCGGATGCCTTTGGACGAAGTTCACTTGCAGCCGGTGGATCCTTGGACGCCCGAGTACCGGGAGGATACCGCGTTTCAGGCCTGTGTTCCGGTGTCGGATCCCTATCTCGAGCCACCCATGCATTTCTATAAAACGGCTGCAGGCGATTATGCCTGGTGCACCAAGCCCTATCCAACCCAGAACGCCAATTGGGTAGCTCTGAACCGGCTCAGGCAGATGGATTCGAACTCTGCTTCGGTGTTGAGTATGCTCGCCGGTACCCAAGCAAGGGTTTCTGGATTCACCAGCCACGAGACTTGGGATGGATGGTCAGATGACCTCGATGCTCGGAATAGCAACCCCGCCGACGTCAACGATACCCGCTGCACGGGAACCGGGATTCATCCGATCTGTGAGATGACCACCGGTACAGCCACTGATGCCACCTGTGTCAATTATCTGAATTCCACAGCTATCAGTCCAACCCGTGGTGCGCTGACCTGCGATCGTACGGCGATTTACAGTCTGACCGATTACAGGGATTTTCCGCTCCAAGCGACGAGCCGGGACATCGAGGATGTGCTGGCTCGGGACCTGGCCGGGCAGAAGAATTTCGCTTGCACCTATTCCGTGAGTCCGGATCGGAGCAAAGTCGGCAAGGCCTACCCTTCGACCGGTTGTTGTGGAAAATTCGGAAACACCACCGTGTTGGGGGGGCTCCAATCTGCGGGCGTCAGAAGGGGACATCTTGAGCCCCAGATCAATCCCCAAGTTCCCGATGTGAGGTTCTGCGGCTGGCCGGTCCGATGATGTTCATCCCGGCCCGAGGTGGATGTCGAGCTCCCTGAGGGACAGGGCTTCCAGAAGGTGTCGGGATTCGAGGCGGGGTGTTTGCTCGAGCGCTTGGATGCTTTTGGCGACCCTGAGGGTTTTATGGCGGTACCGAAGGCTGATCCGGGTCGATTCGAAAAGGCGGTGGATGGCTCGCTCCTGGAGTTCCTTCTCAAGATCGTTCGGACTCAGGCAGGAGGGGAGAGTTCCGTAGTGTTCGAGAGCGAAGACTCTTCCGCACCTGACCGCTTCGCGGATCCGTTTCCCATCTTCGAGCGGGCGCTTGTTTTGGTGTTCCGCCCCGAGCAGAACAGGAAGGTCGATCCGGTCCAAGATCGGTCCGGAGAGGCGAGAGAGATAGGATCGGGCAGCACCAGGAGGACACCGACAGGTCCCGCTGGTTCCCGGAATCAGTCGGCTCATTTCAGAGGGCAAGCCGCCACAGGGGCAGAGATTGCCAGTCGCCACCAGCTGGAGATCGCAGGGGACATCGAGTGAGCCTTGAACACGGGTCAACCTGAACGACCGGGCTTCAAGGGGTTCCCGAAGACTTTCTCTCGAATCCCTCGACCATTCCATGAATTCATCGGCGAAGAGGAGGCCACCATGAGTGAGGGCCAGTTCTCCCGCACGGTAACCTTTGGGGCCGAAAGATCCGAGCAGATGTTGGGGTCTCACCTGTGAATGGACTCTTCTGGCGGGTAGCCCGGGATCAGGGACTTCATTCCGGCTTTCCTGATGCACCATTCGTGTCCAGGATTCAGCTGGCTCGGGGCTTCCAGCCAGCTCTTTGAACCAGACCAGGGATTCGGACTTTCCGATTCCCTTAGGACCGAGCAGCAGGGTGTGGTGCCTACCGATAGACGCGATCATCAGGATCCGTTCGAGTCGGGGGCCCGGCATCAGCAAAGGGGGGGCTGGCGGAGAAGCCGGGAGCGCAGCTCCCGATTCAGGCGCATTCGCGGGAACTCCGGGGTCAGAAAGGATCCGACGGATCTGCGATAAGTGAGGAAGCCGGTAGATGCTCACCTGGTCCGGGAGTGGGAGTCCTTTTGATCGACGCCAACCCAGAAGTTTCATGAATTCGAAGTGGTCCTGCTCGGCTAGCACCACCCGGAACCCCTGGGGTTCAGGAGCGCTCAGCAGCAACTCGATCAGAAGGGCCGGAGATCCGGTACTCCTCACTCCACCATCCAGGCTCAGTTCTCCGCTGGCCAGGATCGGTGGGCCCGGAGGGAGAGGTTCCACCAGGGTGAGAATCCGGAGCGCGATCGGAAGATCGTGAGCTGTTCCCCATTTGGGGATCGATGAGGGGGCAAGATTGACGGTCACTTTTTTTCTCGGGAATTCGAATCCTGATGCCGGGAATGCTGCCAGGATTCTTTCCTTCGCTTCCCGGATCTCAGGAGCGGGAAGGCCGAGGATCTGCAGGCCGGGAATCTGGACTCGGGCATGCACTTCGACCTCGATCCATGCGGGACGTGATCCCTCACGAAAACAGGAATGGACGGTGAAAGCGTCTTTCGGATGTTTCATCTCCGGAAGAGGAAGCAAGACCGGAGCCAATCCGGATTCATCGTTCCTTGTGTTTCTTGATCAGGGCATTCTTGGCTTCGGTGATCCGAGCCGAGGCATCTTGATAAAACCGCATTTGATCGGGAGGGAGCCCCTGGATCCGATCCGGATGGTAACGTTTGATGGCTTCTTTGTAAGCTTTTTGAATGGTCGCTTCGTCCGCGTTCTCTGCCACGCCCAGGATTTCGTGAGGCTCACCGGAAAGGGTTACGCCCGGGAGTGCCAAGGGAGGCGGAGGTGGGGAGGCCTTTCTCAATTTAGCCTGTGCGAGATCCGGACCCTGATTCAGGATCCGGTCGAGATCAGGACGGTCGGCCTCGCGTTTACGGAAGTGGGAGCCTCCTTGCTTGTCCCGGAGAAGCAGGTAGATCAGCGCGATTGCGAGCAAAAACATGAAGGAAGGGGCATGAGGACGCAGGGAGCTCATCCACTCGGCAGGCGAAGCCATATGCCGATTATAGGAGGTCTGTTTCGTGCAAGGCAAGGGGGATGCATGATTCCGTGCCGGATGATCCTTACGGTATTCTCGCATCCTTGCTTTTCCATGAATCCCGTTTAGGCCGGGTCGAGGGACTCTTCCGTCTGGTCGGATTCGTTCACCTGTTCCGCAGTAGCGGGCTTCACCTGTTCGCGCTGTTTTTTTGGGGAGACCGTGCCATTCGCTTTTTTTTGAAGGGCCAAGGCATTTCCCCGGAAGCCGCCCGGATCTGCTCTGGCACCCTGCATGCCTCGCTCGCCTTGAGTACCTGGGTGATGCAGGGCTTTCATTTTTCGTGGGGACGTCCGATGATGACCCACCTGCTCCGGAGCTACTTCCGTTCGAGGGGAACCCGTGTCCGGGTCTTGTTCCCGCTCCTCTTCACTGCGGGATTGGAGTACCTCCTCAGCCGTGAAAAAGGGATGTCTCCCGGGGCTCTTCATTATTATCTGGCGGTAGCCGGCTCTTTAGTTGCCATGGAGTCCCGGCCCGCCGACCCTGCTTGGCGTCTCCACGCCCGCATGGCCCTTTATTCCTGGATTCCGGGTGCGATGTGGGAGCTGTGGCACGATCGCATCCTTTCCTTCATGACTCCTCTTTATAGTTGGATCAGTATCCCTCCGATCTCCACATTTCTATACCCCGTCACAGCAGGGGCCCGAATCGTGACAGGTGAATTTCCGGTGTGGCTGGTCGGGGCGTGGGTCCTTTGGGTCGAAGCTTTGGTGAGAGTGGCAGACCATTTACCGGCCTTTGCCTCCGTGATCGAGGGCTCTTGGATCCCGGCTGCTGTTCTGGTGATTTTAAATGAGCTCATTCCTGTTCGAAACCGGATCTGGATCCTTCCTGCCTTATTGGTATTCTGCCGGCTCCTCTGGCAACCATTCCCGATGAAGCGGGTCATCCAGTGGGATGTTGGACAGGGGGATGCGGCCCTCTTACAAGTGCGCGGTCGGAATGAGTTGATCGATGCGGGGCCCTCCTGGAGAGGAGATCCATCGGAATGGATCAGGAAATTGACCCGCGCCGGTGTCGATCAGTTGGATGGAGTGCTCCTCACCCACCTGGATGCGGACCATCGCGGGGGGCTCGATTGGCTGGCCCCCGTCGTGAGGATCGGCTGTATTGAGGCCCACGAGCCTGCCCGGGCCATGCTCAAGCTTCCCGCATCACTCCATTCGAAACTGTATCAGAGCGGTTGCATCCGGAACGCGGAACTTTCGTGGTTCCGCTCAGCAAAATCCGGGGGCAATCAGTGGATGGCAGGATGGGTCTTCCCGCTCTCCTCAGATCAGGTGTTTTTCTCTCTCGGTGACGGCGATCGGATGCAAGAACGCCTCTATTCCGAGTGGATCGGTGAGCGATACCGGGAGGCGAGCATCAGGATTTGGAAGGCCGGGCATCATGGCTCGAAACATTCCTCTGACGAGACCTTCCTGGCGCGGCT
Organism: Bdellovibrionales bacterium; assembly: GCA_947462765.1. Classification (GTDB taxonomy): domain Bacteria; phylum Bdellovibrionota; class UBA1018; order UBA1018; family CAIMNF01; genus CAIMNF01. The sequence continues at coordinate 4,001 of CANHQK010000037.1, read as the reverse complement.
GAAGCCCACCCACATCTGGGTCTCAGTCGGTGCGCGGAATGGGTACGGACATCCGAGCCCGGAAGCCCTGGAGCGGCTGGTTCGGGGCGGAGCGGTCCTTCATCGCACCGACGTGGAAGGAGATTTGGTGAGCTCTTTCAGGGAGTAGACACGCCAGGAAGGTGAGGAGAGAGCAAGCCGGAACCGGTTCTCAAAGAATGCCACGTTCACTCCCGGCTCTGAACCCCCTTGCTGGATCGGCATGGCAAAGTAATGCAAGTCATACTTCCGGATGAGATCCTCCGCGCGGATTCCACCACTCAGGATTTCTTTGACCTCGGTCTCCCTCTCGGAATAGGCGATGCCCCAGCTCCAGAGCCAGCCCGGATAGCCCATGACTACCGGAGTTCCCGTCAGGCAAGGCAACCAGTGATTGTGGCGGGGGACGATCAAAGACCATGCATCGGGACTGCTCCGGATCGCTTTGAACTGGTTGGCCAACTGGAACTCTTCCTTTGAGAAAAAGACCGTCTTCTGCATTCCGCGCTGGAAGAATACAAAATCAGACAGAGCACTGTAGGTCTGAGCTGTGAGCAGGGAGAGCGCCAGGATCCAGCCTGCCCATAGGGGGGCCTTACCGAGGGTGAGCAGTCGATCGAGAGCGATCCCTGCGAGAGGTGCCAGAAACAAAAACGAGTAGGTGAAGGTCTTCAGATTGTCATAAAAATAGGGTTGGAGATTGAACAGGAGCGGAATCGTGAACAAAAGGACGCCGCTCAGGGTCAGAGCCAGAACTTCACGGTTTCTCAGGCTGAACCAGATGCCTCCGAGGACGAGAGGCAGGAAGATCCCGGTATTGTAGATCCAGAATTTCAAGAACCCCATGTCGGAGGCGGCGGTCATTCCCGCGGTCGGATTCTGGGCCCAACCCGGAAGCCAGAATTCCCAGGACAGGTGATTCGTGGACTCCCTGAGAAAAAGGAGCGCGAGCCCGGGGATGGAGAATACGAGCGTCAGGACTCCGAGCATCCAGCGGGACTTCCGATCCGGACCGGTCTTCCCCGGAAAGCAAGCCATCATGAGGAGCAGGGTTCCCATGGCGATCCAGGAATGCAGGTGAGTGAAGATCAGGAGTGAAAAACCGAAAGCATGAGATACGATCTCGTTCCTTTTTGGACGGCTACGTCCGGACCATGAAACGAGCAAGGACAGGAGGATCACTAGACCGAATAAAAATGCGCGCTGTGGAAAAATCTCGAATAGAACGAATTGTGTGAAGATCGATCCTTTTTGAAACTGGTTGGTCAGGGGTTCCCCGGTAGCGAGAGAAGAATCCATCCATTGCAAGCCGCCCATGAACAGGAAGAGCAAGGTGGAGAATAGTGAGGAACGCCTGCTGAATCCGGATCGGCAGAAAAAAAGGTGGAGCAGGAAAGGAAAAGCCAGTAGCAGGACAAGACTCAGTCCGAGTGTGGCAATCACCGTATTGCCGCCAGTAAGAAACGAGGCTCCCGCTGTCAGGAGATGGCTCAGGAAGGGATACCGGAAGGGCTCCCCAGCGAACAGGGGGTTGTCACCAAAAATCCATCCTGCACCGCGCTCCCGAAAGGATTCGATAAAGGTGAAATGCGCCGACCAGTCCCCCCAAATCGAATAATTACCAGCGATCAGGTCCCCCCCGTAGTTCCAGCTCAACATGCCGGCGCAAACCCAGGTGATCCAGGCGGAAACCGCTAATAGGACCCAGTGCTCAGGATGAATTTTGAGTTTCATGTTCCGGCTTCCTCCATTAGCATTTAAGCATGCTCATCCGTTGGCTACCAATCCTGATTTTGGCTCTGTTTCGCTTTTGGGACCTCGGCGCCAGGCCGGTTCATCATGATGAAGCAGTGAACGGCTGGTTCGTGGACGGGATCTTCTCGCGGGGCTACTACAGCTATGATCCCCAGAATTATCACGGACCGTTCTTTTTCTACATCTTGACTCTTTTTGTAAAATTCTTCGGAAGAAGTGTCGAGGTGATGCGCGCCACCACCGTTCTCGCCGGTGTTGCCGTAACGCTCAGCCCCTGGCTGTTCAGGAAGTGGATCGGGAATACCGCCGCTTGGATCGCAGCCCTGATTTTCGCGGTTTCACCCGCGATGGTGTTTTACTCCCGGTATGCGATCCATGAAATGTTCTACATGCTCTCGATCATCCTCTTTTTTTACAATTGGATCCGGGTCAGGGAAGAGGGATTCAGTTTCAGGTCGATTCTCGGGTTCGGATTGACACTCGGACTCCTCGCCGGAATCAAGGAGAACTTCGTTCTTTACGGAGGGAGCATCATCCTGGCCGAAGGAATTCTGTGGGCAATCGACCGGCGCCCTCCATTGAGGCTGGATCGCAAGTTCTGGACGGGGCTAGGTGGCGGTTTTGCGATCGGGTCAGTGTTCATTTTTCTGTGTTTCAATGCCTTCTTTCTCGATGAGGAGGGCATGAGGAAGTTTTTTCATGCCTTCGAGTTGTGGTCTGAAACGGGAACAAAAGGAAACGGTCACCAAAAGCCTTGGGACTACTGGTTCGGACTCATGGCCGGTTACGAATGGGCGTTCCTTCTCGGTCTGATCACCCTGCCGTATTATGCCTTTCGTGGAAAAGGTCCTGTCCGCCTTCTGGCTTGGTCCACCGCGATTCATTTTCTGGGGTACTCGGTGGTCGCCTACAAGACGCCTTGGTGCATGCTCAGTTTCGCTTGGGGTTTTGTTTTTCTCGCATCGATCGCGCTCTCGACTCTCTTTACATCGAAAGGACCGGCATTTGCCGGTTGGGGTCTTCTTTCCATTCTGACCGTGAAGGCCGCAGTCCAGTCCTGGGAGGTTTCCTGGCGGAACCCGGATCAAGACGGGCACCCTTACATTTACGGGCAGACCTACCGGGATTTCATCGATCAGACCGATGTCGTGCTGAGAGAGGTCTCGGAAAGGCCTGGATTGAAGGACACCCTCAGGGTACAGGTGATCAGCGCGTACACTTGGCCGCTTCCTTATGTGCTGGGTGAAATCAAGATGACCGCTTATCACGGAAGAGACAATGCCCCGGCTGTTCTGGATGGCGATTGGGTGATGATCGATCAGAACTTCGAGCAAGAGTTCGCTCCTCGACTGAGAGGAAGTTACTCCAGGTTTGAGGCCCGTTCGAGACAGTGGGCTTACCCCATGGTGTTTTTCAAGAAGAAACAGGGACCTTGAGGTGGGTGAGTTCGATCGGTTCTATTCCGGTATATACGGAGGCCGCTGGTCTGGGCTGAAGGCGGCGCTTCTCGAACCTGCTCGAAAAATCGAGCGGCTTTGTTTCGGAGGGTTTTCCCGATATGTTTTGGACGCGGCATCGATTCATGCGGCAGAAGCGCTCGGTGTGCGGCCCGGTGAACGTGTCCTCGATGCCTGTGCCGCTCCCGGGGGTAAGACACTCGTTTTGCTCGAGGCTCTCGATGGAAACGGTGAGTTGGTGGCCAATGAGCTCTCGTCCCCACGACGGTTCCGGTTGAAGCAAGTGATCGAAGATCACGTTCCTCCTTCGCTCCTCGGTCTTGTCTCCGTCACCGCTTTCGATGCAAACCGCTTCGGTCTCAAAAAAGAAGGTTATTTTGACCGGGTTCTCCTCGATGCTCCCTGCTCAAGCGAGGCACACCTTCTTTCAGAGGATCCGGAACAGAGGAGTTGGAAAGAGAGCAGGACCCGGCAACTGGCGATGCGCCAGTATTCTTTGCTGTGTTCGGCATTGCTCACTGTGAAGCGAGGGGGTGTGGTGCTGTACTCGACCTGTTCCATTTCCCGACTTGAAAACGATGGCGTGATCGCCCGGGTGCTCCGGAGAAAAGAGGGTCTAGTCCGACTCGATCAGGAGGGGCAAGTGCCGGAAGGATGGGAGCGGACTGAGCATGGATTACAGGCTTTTCCCGACAAGATCCCCGGGGTCGGGCCGATTTATTTTTCGCGTTTGGTTCGGATTTGATTTCGGGGTCAGAATCCAAGGGCAAG
>CANHQK010000036.1 GCA_947462765.1 Bdellovibrionales bacterium | reverse complement strand
TCTCGATGAGGTCATCGAGCTCGGCCATCCGGATGTGAGCCTTGGTCACTGCGATACTCGGACGGATGTCATATCCGCTTTCGAGTTCTTTTTTGTATACCGTGGCGATATCAGCCCCCCATGGATCGAGCGACACGATTTTTTTCGGATCCTTCCAGCTCGGGTGCGGGCCGATTTTTTCGACAGGCTCGGTGTTGGTCAGGTCCGGCTTGAAATCCTCAGCCAGCTTTCCGGCGGCCATCGCGAGTGCCCGGTAAATGGAGTAGGAACCCGAGTGGGCTCCGATTGAGTTACGATGAAGCGGATTGGTATTCGTCGCAATCAGCGGTCCACGGTCCTTCGGAGTCTTGGCCCCCCAATGGATTTCGAAGGAGGTGACATCCTTTTTTTGGCCGGGATGGGAAGTGAGAGCGATGTGTGCAGTGCGCTTGTTATGTGCCATATCAAGACATCCAATTCTTATCGGGGCTATCTGCCCATTTAGTAGTGACTTTTTTCAGTTGGGACCAGAATTCCACTCCGGATTCGCCGGTGATGTCTCCGGACCCGAATTTCGAAATCTTGGTTCCTCCGAAGGAGAAGGGTTCACGGGGAACCGGGACACCGACATTGATGCCGATCATGCCGGCCGTGCTTTCGTTTGCAACCCGCTCAGCCACCGCTCCGTCGCGAGTGAAAACACTGCAGGCGTTGCCATAGGCAGAGCCGGCTTCAAAGGCGAGGGCTTCGGAAAGATTCTTGCACCGGACAATCGAAATCACGGGGCCGAACCATTCCTCACAGGCGGCAGAAGAGCCGGGAGTGATCCCATCCAGAATCGTCGGTCCAAGCCAGTACCCATCCCGTTGCTCTTGGTCCACTTCGGGATTCCGGCCATCGAGGAGCAGTCGTGCGCCCTCACTGACAGCCTTTGAAATGGATGCATTGAGGCGCTCGAGAGATTCCTTCGAAATGATGGCTCCCATCTCCCGCCCGGGGCGGATGGCACGGGCTTTTTCCACCACACCCTCGATGATCGAATCGACCTCGCCGACCGCAAGGAGGACCGAGGCAGCCATGCAACGTTGACCGGCGCAACCGGTGAAGGAATCGGCGATCCCGCGAGTGGCGATTTCGAGATCCGCATCGGGCATCAGAATGATGGGATTCTTGGCGCCTCCGAGTGCGAGAACCCGTTTGCCCTGGGCGGTTCCCCGGGCATACACGCTCTTGGCCACGGGGGAAGATCCCACGAAGCCGACGGCCGAAATTCCGGGATGGTCCAAAATGGTTTCCACGCTCTCCCGACCGCCTTGCAGCACGGTGAACACACCCGGAGCGAAGCCGGCTTCCTCGATGGCCTTGGCCAGGAGGTTCGAAGTGAGGGGCACTTTGTCGGAGGGTTTCCAGACAAAGGCATTGCCGACCGCAAGCGCGATCGGGATCATCCACATCGGAACCATGGCCGGAAAATTGAAAGGGGTGATGCCGGCCACGACGCCGAGGGCTTCGCGTCGGTATTCGCAAAACACCCCGCGTGAGACCTGAAGACGTCCGGCCGAATCGGAGTTCTGCAGACTGAGTGCGAACTCCAGGACCTCGACGCCCTTCAGAAGTCCGGCCTTGGCCTCGGGCAGGGTCTTGCCTGATTCTTCGCTGATTTGTGCGGAGATCGGCTCGAGGTCACGGAGGAGGATGTTCCGGAACTTGAACAGGAGCGCCGCTCTTTCTTTTGCCGGTGTCCTTGCCCAGGCTGGTGCCGCTTTCTTGGCCTCGGCGATCGCACGATCGATGTCCGCCGGTGTGCTTTCCTTGAAGCGACCGATGATCTTTCCGGTGCGGGGACTCAGGACATCACGGGCGAGGCCGGATCCTTCGACGAACGCTCCGTTCACATAATTCTTACACTCGATCATGATTTCAGCTCCGTTGGTAATCGTCCTGGTAGCGGACGATGTCGTCTTCGCCGAAGTAGGTTCCGACCTGGACTTCGATGAACTCGACCACGTCTTTGCCCGGATTTCGGATCCGGTGTTTGGCTCCTTGAGGGATGTAAATGTTCTGCCCCGGTTTGAGCGAGTGAACCACGTCGTTCAGAACCACCTCAGGCTCGCCCTTAATGATCACCCAGTGCTCCGCCCGTTTTGCATGGCTCTGATAGGACAATTGTTGTCCCGGATTCACGTGGATCACCTTGGATTTGTAAGCTTCCGTATCCCGAAGGATTTCAAAACGGCCCCAAGGACGGAATTCGAAAGGATGCTCCTGGGCCCGCTTGTCCCGGTTGCGGACCAACTGCTCCACGGCAAGCTTCACGTTCTGGGTCGAGTTTTTCTTTGCGACGAGGAGTGCATCCGCCGTGTCGACCACGATCAAATCATCGGTATCGATGAAGGTGGTGAGGCGGCCCTGGTTCGAGTAGGCAAAATTCCCTCTGCCACCGACTTCAAGCATTTCGGAGGGCTTGCCGAGCTTGGCGATCTCATCCCAAGAACCGACATCACTCCAACCGAGATCACAGGGAATGCAGACCTGGGTCTTCAGTTTCTCCATCACGCCGTAATCGATGCTCTGGGCGGGACAGCGATCATAAAGGTCTTTCAGGTTGGAAAGATCCGACTTGAGGCCGTTCATCACTTCCCAGGTCTCGGGCATGAGTTCCTTCAGGCAAGTGATCATTGTGCTCACTTGGAATACGAACATGCCACCGTTCCAAAGGAAGGTGCCTGCATTCAGGAACCCTTCTGCAGTTTTCAAGTCGGGTTTTTCGCGGAAGCCCTGAGTCCGGTATGCGGTGAACCCGTTTTCCGAGGCGAAAGGTGCGGTCCCGACTTCGATGTATCCGTAACCGGTCGAGGGATGAGTCGGGCGGATTCCGATGGTGGCAACCTGTCCCTGCCTGGCGCAGGTTTCGGCGAGGCGGATCGCATTTTGGAAGCCGGCTTCATTCGTGATCAGGTGATCAGAAGGAAAAATTCCGACCACGGAGTCGGTTTTTCCGTGCTGTTCGAAGACCTTACAGAGGAGGGCGATGGCAGGGGCGGTATTGTTCGCCTTCGGTTCATAGAGAGCTTGAGAAGCAGGCACCCCTGCATCGCGAAGGACATTCTCGGTCAGGACCTTCATGGATTGATTGGTCACCACCCAAGGGGAGCCGAGGGGCTTCAGGCGACGAAGCGTTTTCAGGAACAAGGACTCCTCGAACAGATCGCAGAACTGCTTCGGGAACTGGGTGCGGGAGAGGGGCCAAAGACGGGTCCCGCTCCCTCCGGAAAGGATCACTGGAATGAATGCCATAGTGGGCGCAGTCTTCCAAAAACCCATACAAAAATCGAGGTTTTTTTACGAAGAATTCAGGGCTTGCGAAATCCGTACTTTTCAGTATAGATTTGCGCCCATGGAAGATTCAGCCGTTTACGTTTCCCTCGAATTCACCCCCAACCCCAACACTCTCAAGTATTCCGTGAACCGGAAGCTCCTTGAAAAGGGCGCGGCCAACTTCACGAAGAAAGAGGAAGCGGAGCAACGTTCCCCGCTGGCTTTGAAACTCCTCAATATCAATGGGATTTCAGGTGTCATGATCGGGAAGGACTTTGTGACCATCACCAAAACCGAGGATGGGGATTGGGATCATGTGCATCGGAACGCTTCTGACACGATTGATCGTCACCTGACCGCAGGAGAGACGGTTCTGGCCGAGGATCTGGCGGCGGGAATTGCCAATCAGAATGCCTCGGAAATCGAAAAGCGGATTCAAGCCTTCCTGGACGAACACATCCGTCCTGCGGTGGCGATGGACGGGGGCGACGTGACGCTCGATCGTTTCGAAGACGGCATCGTTTACCTGTACATGCAGGGATCCTGTGCTGGGTGTCCGAGCTCCACCATGACGCTCAAGGTGGGAATCGAAACCAAGTTGAAAGAAGCCGTGCCCGAAGTGATCGAAGTCGTTCAGATCTGATTCAAGGGCCTAAAAGTTGAAGCCGTTCACGGAGCCTTCACTGAGAGGCTTGCGGTCTCCGGCCGGAATCCGTTTCACGCGTGGGCGAGGAGCTTCCGTGAGGGCGGGTGCGGCAGGATCCTCTTCATTTCTTTCATCGCCGTCCGGGTACCATTGTGCGGGTGCGGGGTCGAGTTTGTATGGCTTCCAGGGTGCAGGGAGAGGCCGGTTGGATAGGCCGATCTTGTCGTATCCTTTAGCGCCCGGCTCGATGAAAGCCTGAATTTTCGGATCGAAGGGAACGCCGAGGATCGCGCGGCGGACCAGCGGACGCTCTTTGGCTCCGAATCGATAACCGATCACCATCACCTTTTTGCCTTTCTGGCGGTCATCCAATTTGGCAGAAAGTCCCTTCAGTGATCCCTTGGGATAGACATGCACTTCCAGGTTTCCGTCCCACTCGACCACATCGACTTTTTTTCCGGACGGGCCGGTCCCATCGAGTCGATCGAATACTTCCTCCGAAAGGACGGAAAAAGAAGTGAGCACTCCGGATAAGACTGCAGTCAGGGTGAGAATCAAGCGGACGGGCATAACCATGGCGATACTCCTCGAAGTAGCAACGGACTGACGGTACCGTGGCCTTATTTGACGTATCGGAGCCTGCGTCAAAATCTTGAGTGGGAAATGCTTGCCGGGTAGGTGCCTGAAGACACACATCCCATGCAGGGGCGGGGGAAGCGATGATAACCTGAGCTCATGCGTGTCTTCGGGGTGTTGGTGCTGGGGTTCCTCCTTCAGTCCTGTGCGGATCGTCCGGTCAGCCCTGGCCTGATCCGGATGTCGGAGCTAGGGACTCAGCGGAGTTCGATTCCTGTGCGGGCCATCACCCACTTTCACACTCCTTACTCTTTCGATGCTTGTGACGGTGAGGGCATCCTCGCAGACGGGAGCCCCGACTCGAAGTGCTGGGATCATGCCAGGCGGGCCTTCTGTGAGAACCATATCGACTACATCTTTGCCACCGATCATGTGGACCGGATGGCTGAGACTCCGTTTCAGGATCTCGCCCTTCTCCGTCCGGGAGACACGCTCCTGATGAATGGTGCGGACCCGGTCGGAAACCGGATGTCCTGTGCCGATGGATTCGCCCCTGTGTTGCTCCCCGGCCTTGAGGGGAAATGGCTTGCTCTCGGAATGCAACGGCACATTCCGGGCGACCTTGCCACTCGCCAGGCAACCTATGGAGCCGATGATGCCGCCTCGAAGAACGCTCTCGAGAACGATGCAGGCGCCTTGGTGGCTGTGCCCCACACGGAGAGCCGGGATTTTGCAAACCTTCTGGCTCTCGCGCCCTCAGCGATCGAGATTTATAACCTCCACGCCAATCTCGATCCGAAGATCCGGAAGAAGTACCTCGGCAGGCCACCATTCGAGAAGCTCGGGGCTCTGCTGAATTATCTGGCTGATCCCTACAAGGAGTTGAATCCGGATTACATGTTGCTCGATTTTCTCGAGTTCAATCCGGTTTATTTCCAGACTTGGAACCGTTTGCTGGCGGCCGGAGTCCAGGTGACGGGCCTCGGGGGACTCGACTCGCACGAGAATATTTTTTCGCAAAAAGCCGCGGATGGAGAGCGTCTGGATCATCACCGTCGGATGACCCGTTTCATCAACAACTGGGTGCTCACCGCTGCCGATGATGCAGATTCGGTGAAGCAAGCCATCGCAGGTGGTCGGGTTTACTTCGTGGTCGAAGGACTCGGTACGCCGACGTTGCCCGATTTTCATGCGCGTTGGCTGAACGGCGGGGCTGGAACGCTGATCGAGATGGGAGGAACCCTCACTCCCGGTGCCTTTTCTTCCGAGCTGGTATTCACGACCCCCTCGGTCCACCGGACTTTTCCTGGAATGAGTGACGGGGACGAGAAGCCAGCGATTCGATCGGAACTCATCCGGGTGGATGCCTCGGGAGTGGAATCGGTAGTGGGGAGGGGGGGCGGCAGTCTTTCGTTCACCGACCCGCCAGCGGGGCATTACCGGATTCAGGTCTGGATCCGACCCAGGCATTTGAAGGAATATTTATTCGATGAGGACCGCGGGGACGAAGAGTTCCTTTGGATCATTTCCAATCCGATCCGGGTGGTCCGATGAAGGTGTGGGCATTCTGGCTTTTCGTGCTCTTTCCTGGTGTTCTGGCTCATGCTGACGAACCGGAAGCGCGGACGGTTCGGGTGGGCGTGACCAGTGCGGTCAGTCTGCCTCAACCTCTCTTAGTGGGAGTAAGGATCAAGCCCGAATCCGCCCCGGATTGGGAATCCTATTTCGAGGGGGGATGGTTCCGCTATGGTTTCGGCTCGGACGAATCCTCCCGCACCCTGTCGAGTACGACGGTCAAAGGCGGAGTGCGCTACCATCCTTTCTCCAATGCATGGTTTGTGGCGAGTGAACTCGGATTCCGCCACGTGAATCTCTCGGTGGACATTTCTAACCTGAAGCTCGACGGGGTTGCCCTGGCTAACACGGCCGAACTCGGACTCGGAACCTTCTTCGGAGGGGTTTCGATCGGTGGAGAGTGGCTTCTGACGCCCGGATTCGGCCTTGGATTCGATCTCGGGGTCCAGTTGGCTTTGCTGCATGCCGGCTCGATTACCATCCACGCCGCACCCGATCAGGAGGGTCTCACCGACAACACGGTGAGTGACAAGAAGGTCATGGACCGGATTTCGGGACTTCCTCTCCCGCAAATTGCGGTTTTGCGCCTCGTTTGGTATCTTTGAGCCCCTATGGCTAAACCGAAGTTCGCTTTTTCGATGAGTCGGGTCTCGAAGATCTATCCCCCCAATAAAACCGTACTCCGTGACATCTCCTTGTCCTTTTTCTATGGAGCGAAGATCGGGGTCCTCGGACTGAACGGCGCCGGGAAGTCGACCTTGATGAAGGTGATTGCCGGTGAAGAAAAGAACGTGAACGGAGAGGTATTGCCATCGGACGGGATCAGTTTCGGCTACTTGAGGCAAGAGCCCGAACTCGATCCGAACAAGACCGTGAAAGAGATCGTGATGGAGGGCACTGGTGAGCTCGGTCGCGACTTGAAACGTTTTGAAGAGATCGGCCAGAAGTTCGCGGATCCCGAACTCGATCCCGATGAGATGACCAAGCTTCTGGAAGAGCAAGCGGTCATTCAGGAGCGGATCGAAGCGAAAGACGGTTGGGATATCGACCGGAAACTCGAAGTTTCGATGGATGCCCTTCGTTGTCCCCCTTCGGATGTGCCGATGAAGAATCTTTCGGGAGGTGAGCGGAGACGTGTAGCGCTTTGCCGTCTTCTGATTCAAAGACCTGATGTGCTTCTGCTCGACGAACCGACCAACCACCTCGATGCCGAATCTGTCGGTTGGCTCGAGCAGTTTCTCCAGAGTTATGAAGGCACTGTGATCGCGGTCACCCACGATCGCTACTTCCTCGACAATATCGCCGGGTGGATCCTCGAGCTCGATCGTGGCCACGGAATTCCTTGGCAGGGCAACTACTCGAGCTGGCTCGAGCAGAAGCAGAATCGTCTGGCCCAGGAAGAAAAGGCCGAGACCAAGCGCCAGAAGACCCTTGAGCGCGAACTCGAGTGGATTCGTATGAGTCCGAAGGCGCGCCAGGCGAAGAGCAAGGCCCGGGTGAATGCCTATGAGGCGCTCTTGAATGAGAGCCAGGGCGGTCGTCGGGATGAGGAGATGGAGATTTTCATCCCGCCGGGACCTCGTCTCGGTGGAGTGGTGATCGAAGCCGAGAACATTTCGAAGTCTTTTGGTGGAAAGCTCTTGTTTGAGAATCTGAGCTTCAAGATTCCTCCCGGAAGTATCGTGGGAGTGATCGGGGGGAACGGAGCGGGGAAATCGACCCTTTTCAAGATGATCACCGGCAAAGAAAAACCCGATACCGGATCGATCCGGATCGGGGACACCGTGAAGCTCGGTTATGTGGATCAGTCCCGCGATAGCCTGAATTCCGAGAACACGGTCTGGGAAGAGATCTCAGATGGCAAGAACGAGACCGTGCTTCTCGGCAATCGCGAGGTTTCCTCACGTTCTTACTGCTCCCGTTTCAACTTCACCGGATCCGACCAGCAAAAAAAGGTCGGCATCCTGTCGGGGGGGGAACGGAACCGGGTCCACCTGGCCAAGATGCTGAAGTCGGGGGCGAACGTGCTTCTGCTGGATGAACCGACCAATGATCTGGATGTGAACACCCTACGAGCGCTTGAAGAGGCTCTGGTGAACTTTGCCGGTACCGCTATTGTGATTTCGCACGATCGCTGGTTCCTGAACCGGATCGCCACCCACATCCTTGCCTTCGAAGGGGATTCCAAGGTCGAGTTCTTCGAGGGTAATTTCCAGGATTACGAAGAAGACAAAAAGCGGCGGCTCGGTGCGGACGCGCTGACCCCGAAACGGGTCAGATTCCGCAATGTTGAAGCAATTCGATAAGGCGTTGACACCTCGCGTAAAAAGCGTTAAGGTTCTGCCCCTATGAGGGCACTTCACCTCGCACGCTTCATCTTAGTCCTGCCTCTGGCGCTCCTTTCTGGGAATGCCGAGGCGGTGGTGTTGCAGATCCTCCACACGAACGACCTGCATGCGGCCTTGAAGACGGCCGGCACCCCCCGTTCCGGGATGCCTGAGTTCGGAAGTTGGGCCAGAGTGAAGGCCAAGCTCGATGAGCTCGAAAACGAGGGGCGCGCAAGAGGCTTTGAAACCCTCAAATTCGACGCTGGGGATTACCTGGAAGGGTCCTCTTATTATTTTCCGGACAACGGGATCCATGTTTTGCGGGCTTATCAGAGTTTCGGCTTCGACGCTGCCACGTTGGGGAACCACGATTGGCTCATGGGCGCGAGGGATCTCGATGCGCTCTACGGGCGTTCACCGTTTCCTTTCCCGGTGGTGTCGAGCAACTTGCGCATTAAGAAGCGACTGAAAAACCTGAGCCAACAGATCCGCCCTAGCGCAAGCTTCGAACGCGGTGGAGTGAGGATCGGTGTGATGGGGCTCTCGACTGATGAAGCGCTCTATAGCTGGATCACACGGGTCAAGTCACGGAAGAACGACATGAAGATTCTCGACTTCCGGGACGGATCCTACCTTGATCCGGACACCCAGGAAGAATACACGGAACAGGGCCTGGCAAACGAGGTGATCGACGGGCTCGACCGGAATCACGATCTCGTGATCGCGCTGACTCACATCGGCTACAGCGAAGATAAGCTTTTGGCTGCAGCCTCAAAGGGGCTTGATCTCGTCATTGGCGGGCATTCGCATACCGTCCTGGAGAGCATGGCCATTGTTCCGAACCAGGAGGGTCGCGAAGTTCCCGTCGTACAGACCGGATTCAACGGACATTTCATTGGTAAGATCCTGGTCGAAGCTGAGAGGGGACAGAGACCCAAAGTTCTTTCTTACGAACTGGTGCCGGTGGATTTCGAAGGGCCTCGTAATCCTGAGCAGGAGCGTTACCTGCGTGAAGCCGAGTCGGCGCTCGAGCGCTTGTACGGTCCTGACTTGAGGAAGCCCATCGGAAAGTCAGAGGTTCGCTTGGTTTCAGGGGACCGTGGACCGACTGCGTTTGCGCAGTTCGCCGCCAATGCCATGCGCGAGGCGACCGGAGCGGAGCTGGCGGTCGATGTTGGCGCCTTTCATGGCAACACTCCCCAGCCTGCCGGGGATGTCTCCCGTTTCACCCTGATGGAAATGTATCCCCGTAAGTTCGAACAGGAGCAGAACGAGGGGCATTATGTCTACACCACGAAAATACCGGGTATTGCCATCAAGATCGGTCTCGAGTACTCCATGAGATACGGTTATTTCTTATCCACGAGCGGAGTGACTTATGATCTCGTGGCCTTGAATGACGTTGAGTACGACCGTCTCCGTGCCCGACACAACGGTCGGGATTCCAAACGTTACTTGACCCGATTTGTTCCCAGGAACATCAAGATCAACGGGGAACCCTTGCGGAAATGGCGTTGGTACAGGACCGCGACGTCCGAGTCCCTGGTTCGGGGTGCTTTCGGGATCACTCCTTTGGCAAAACTGCTCTTCATCAACGCTCGGGTCAGCCCGCATACGATTTGGAATGCCATGGAGTCGCACTTGCGCAAAATCGGAACCATTGTGGCTCTCAATCCGGGAGAAAAAATGATGGAAGACGGTGTTTTCGGAGTGGAGTCGACTCTCAGTCAGGATGTGATCGATGAGGGACTCGAAGAGATCATGAGGGAGTTGCCGTGAGCCTCCCCGGACTCATCGGTGTCATTCACCTACCGGCCTTGCCTGGGGCGCCCGGAGCTCACGGAAAATCTCCTGCTTCGGTTCTCAAGCAAGCCACCGAGCGTGCAGTAGGGGAGGCCCGCAGGCTTGAAAAAGCCGGCTTCGAAGGCCTGATCATTGAGAATTTCGGCGATGCCCCGTTTTACAAGAATCGCGTTCCTGCTGAGACGGTGGCCGCCATGTCGGTCATCGCTTCTGCGGTGCTCGCCCATTCGGGCATCCCTCTCGGGATCAATGTCCTCAGGAACGATGCGGATGCCGCACTGGCCATCGCTGCCGTCACGGGAGCCGATTTCGTCAGGATCAATGTTCTAGCCGGGGTGGTCGCCACCGATCAGGGTTTGATCGAGGGGGAAGCGGCCCGATGGGTACGGGAGAATCAGCGGCTCGGAGGTCGGGTCAGGATTCTCGCGGATGTGCACGTGAAACATGCCCGGACGCTCTCGTCGGACGATCTCGGGATCGCCATTGAAGAGGTCGCTGGTCGGGGTGGGTCCGATGCTGTGATTGTGACCGGAGCGACCACGGGCAGACTGCCGGGCCGTGAGTCTCTCCATGCCGCGCTCACCTCAGCCCGCCATTGCGGGGTACCCTTGTATGTGGGAAGCGGCATGACGCCCGAGGGTCTGTTGGAGTCCGATCCGGGACTGCGTCTGATCGTGGGTTCTGCGCTCCGGAGAGGGGGGCTGGCCGGGGCATCTCTGGACGACTCCCGGATGGCTTCGCTCGTGAAAGCCTGGCGGCGGTATTCGCGGACCTGATTGCCATTCAAATCGCATCGGAATTGGGCTAAAATCCCATCATGTACATCCGCAAGGCCTGGATAGAAAAGACGCAATTCCACCCGCTCGGGGAGCAGGAAGTTCTCCTGGAGGTGCTTTCCCGGTGCCGGCAGGAGATTGAACGGGGAGTGCTCCCGGTGGTGGTGTTCGATCTTGATTCGACCCTGTTTGATGTCTCGAAGCGTTCGTTTCAGATTCTGAAAGAGTGGTTGACCCATCCGGAGTCAGGCACTTTCCACGAAACCCGCGAAAAACTAGCCAGTCTTGAACCCGCTGACATGCGCTATTCGTTGGAGGATGTCTGGGAGATCAAGAAGATCCCGGGAGACGTCCCCCCTTACGATCATCATCTCAAACATGCCAAGCGATTCTGGCGGGCCCGGTTTTTTGCAAACGATTACCTTCGTCATGATGAGCCCACACCCGGTGCCGTTGAGTTTGTGAAATCACTTTATGATGCAGGGGTCATGATCGTTTACCTTACCGGCCGTGATGTTCCATTGATGGCCTTCGGGACCTTCGATCAGTTGAAGTCCCATGGGCTTCCGATCGAAATAGAGCGCACCCGGCTCATTCTGAAGCCCAAGCGGCATCTCGACGATCTGGACTTCAAAACCGGTGCGGCGCGGACGATCTCCGGATTCGGGAAGGTCATCGCCAGTTTCGAAAACGAGCCCAAGAACCTCGTTGCGATGAAAGAGGTGTTTCCGGCTGACACCATGAATGTTTTCATCGAAACAGTGAGCAGCGATCATCCAGCACCCTCAGGGGCCGGCATCTACCGGATCCGGGAGTTCCACTTCTGAAAAACCTTAAAGTGCTCAGCCTCATTCCACCCCTGGTCCAGGTGAATACACCGTACCCCGCGACCAGTTTTCTGACCGGATTCCTCAGGTCTCTCGGTTACGAGGCGGTCCAGGACGATCTCGGCCTCAAGCTCGTCCTCCGTCTTTTCTCCGAGTCCGGATTGATCCGGATCCGGGAAACGATCGAGCGGAGAGTGATCTCGGACTCATCGATCCGGTCGCACCCTTCCGTGGGGTTTTTTCTCGATACTTTCGAAGATTACCGAAGGACCATCACACCGGTCGTCCGGTTTCTCCAAGGGCGGGACGCGACGCTCGCGCATCGGATCGCATCACGCACGCTCTTACCCGAAGGGCCGCGCTTTTCGACGGTCGAGTCAACGGACCTGGAGTGGGCTTTCGGTGGCATGGGGACGCAGGATCAGGCCAAGCACCTTTCGAGTCTCTACATCGATGATCTGACCGATGTGATTCAAGCCGGGGTCGATCCTCAGTTCTCGCTCTCACGCTACGGGGAAAAGTTGGCGGCAAGTGCTCCCAGTCTCGATCCTCTTCTCCATGAGTTCGAGAGCGGCCATCCGTTGATTCCCGAGTTGCTTGAGGATCTCGTAAAAGAAACGATGGGGCGGCACCTTCCGGATGTGATCCTTCTCACCGTACCCTTCCCGGGTTGCATGCTCGGGGCGATCCGGATCGCTTCCTGTGTGCGGAAAATCGATCCAAAGGTCCGGATTGCTCTCGGTGGGGGCTATGTGAACACGGAGCTCCGTCGGGTCAAGGACGGAAGGCTGTTGCGTTTTTTCGATGCCATCACCCTCGATGACGGTGAGCGGCCCGTCGAACGTTTGCTTGCTTTCTGGAGCGGCGGAGGAACCCGTGACGGGCTTCTCAGGACTTTCCTCGAGTCCGAGCGTATCCCGGGTGCCATTGAGTTCTGCTCGAACCCGGAAGTCCATGACATCCCCCAGACCGGAACCGGATTTCCCACCTTGGACGGGCTGCCGCTCGGTTCCTATCTATCCTTGGTCGAAATGTTGAATCCGATGCACCGGTTCTGGTCGGATTTGCACTGGAACAAGTTGATGCTCGCCCATGGGTGCTACTGGCATCAATGCAGTTTTTGCGACATCAGTCTCGACTACATCAAACGCTATGAAATCTCACCGGTGCAGCTCACAGTCGAGCGCATGAAGCGTCTTCATGACGAGAGCGGATCCAGCGGTTTCCATTTTGTGGATGAGGCTGCGCCTCCCGCCGTTCTGAAGGAGCTCTCAAGGCAGTTGCTCTCCGAAGGGCTCTCTTATTCCTGGTGGGGCAATATCCGCTTTGAGAAATCGTTCAATCGCGAGGCCACCGAGCTCATGAGTGATGCGGGGTGTGTTGCGGTTTCCGGTGGGCTCGAGGTTGCCTCGGACAGGTTGTTGAAGAAAATGAAAAAGGGAGTGACGGTGGAGCAGGTGGCCCGGGTCACCCGTAACTTCAGAGAGGCCCGAATCCTCGTTCATGCTTACTTGATGTACGGGTTTCCGACCCAGACCGTGCAGGAGACTGTCGACAGTCTCGAGCGGGTGAGGCAGTTGTTTCGCGAGGGTTGTTTGAGCTCGGCTTTCTGGCACCGTTTCTCGGCTACCGTTCATTCCGGAGTGGGAATGGCCCCCGAGGAGTTCGGCATTCGGATCGGGGAAAGAGCGGGGGTGGAGTTCGCCGAGAACGATCTTCCGTTCGAGGATGAGAGCAGGGTCGATCACGACCGCTACGGGCCCGGGCTCCGGAAGGCCGTTTACAACTATATGCTCGGGATCGGTCTCGATGAGGATGTCCGGAGCTGGTTTGATTTCAAGGTTCCGAAACCCCAGGTGGATCCTTTTTTGATCCGGAAGGCATTGCAATCATGAACCGGTTGGCACTCATTCTCTCGTTGTCATGGGCCGGTTGGGCATGCTCGATCTCGAAACCCTGCTCAGAGGCAGGGGATGTATCCTGGAATCCGAAAATCATCGGAGACAAACGTTGCACCCAGAAAACCCGCAAGGACGGAAGGACGGTGAATCACGGAAAATTCGTCCAGGCGTATTCCTCCACCGGTAAGATCGCACTTGAGGGGGAGTTTTTCGAAGGGTTGAAGTCCGGAATCTGGCTTCATTATGCCGAGGACGGCCGATTGATCGCGGTCAAATACTTCGATCAAGGCGTTGAGAAATCACCATCCGAAGAGATCAGGAAGAAGATGGATCTCCTCATTCAGCAGAAAGCAGGTCACACCAAATGAAGAGCAGGATTCTGATTGTCGACGATGAACCCCAGATCCGTTTGTTGCTTGGAGAATTTCTGTCCGATCTGTACGATACCGAGTTCGCTTCGAACGGCAATGAGGCGGTCAAACGGTCCCTAGAGTTGAGACCGGATTTGATCCTGATGGATGTGATGATGCCGGACTTGGATGGAATCTCCGCCGTTCAGAAAATCCGGGAACACGAGCTGACCCGACACATTCCGATCCTCATGGTGACCGCCGTGAATACCACCCGACAGCGGATTGAGGCCTTCGATTTCGGTGCGGATGACTTCATTTCCAAACCATTCGATCTGGACGAATTGAATTCCAGGATCCGGTCCAAATTGAACCGGATCCGACAGATCCAGGAGCCGGTTACGTCGGAGATCAGTTTTGCCAACCTGGTGTTGGACGTTCGTGCCCGCGAGGTCCGTTTGGACGGGGAGCTGCTCGATCTCGGGCCGGTTGAGTATGGGATTCTCGAGATCCTGCTCAGGCGTCCTGGTGCAGTGGTGTCGCGGAGGGAAATCATGGAGCGTGTGTGGGAGGATGGAAAGAAAAATGACCGCCTCATCGATGCGCACCTCAGTACGCTCCGAAAGAAGGTTTCACGCTGGGAGGCCGATCTCCAAACTGTGTACGGAGAGGGCTATCGCTTGAAGGCGCGATCCTGAACCCGTCTGTTCAGGGTCTGGATCTGCCAGATTTTCAAATGCCGGACGGTTCTGGAGATCCCCTCGAGGATAGAGATGATCAATCCCTCGCGGCCGTCTTTCCAAGCCCCATAGTAGATGTAGTTTTTGTAAAGCATGGCCGGAAATGAGAGCAGGATGCGGGTGAAGCCGGTCCGGAGTCCACGACGGTAGTCCGCCTCCGCTTGGATGGTAGTGTAATGGTTGAGTTTGACGAGAAATCTCTCGATTTTCAAGTCTTCGACATGAATGATCGGTTCGTCGATTTTTCCGAGCAGAGTCCCGCCGCTGATCCCTTCGTGGACCTCTCCGATGAACTTCACTCCCCCCCTGTGAAACAGGCGCTCATGGTAGGATGGATTCCAGATCCCGTGGCGGATCGGCTTCCCGAGAAAAAACTCCTGACGGCGGATCTTGAATATTCCGGGATGGAGTCCGGAGTCGGTGAGGGTCTCTTGGATTTTTCCTGCGAGCTCCGGGGAGCACTGTTCGTCGCCATCGAGAAAAAAGACCCAATCGTGACGGGCCTGTTCGACGGCATAATTCCGCTGAGCCGAGAATCCCATCCATTCTTTCTGGATGAATCGCATCCGGGATGCCCAAGGACGGGTCGTGTCCATGCATATCCGGGGCGTTGCATCGGTGCTGAACGAATCCACCACGAGAATCTCGTCACACCAGAGAAGCGAAAGAAGGGCGCGCTCGATGAATTCCTGCTCGTTCTTGACGATGAGAAGACCAGTGACCGGGACCATGCGCCTAGCTTATCGCAGGTCTTTTGAGTTTTCTTATGAAAAATCTCGCCGGATGGAGATGCTCGATGAGGTCCTGTTCGATGGACAGGCGACCGGCGGTGATCCAATCCGCCAATAACAGTGAGCCGATCGATGAAAAGGTAATGCCCCGAGATCCGAGTGCGGTGAGGGCCCACTCTCCCTGAGCAAGGGGAAGCTCGGGGAGTTGTTTCACGGCGCCTCCCCGGAATGCATTCCCATAGAGCGCGGAAAGGGAATCGGGATCACATAAAGGTCCGATGAGAGGGAGTTTATCCGGGCTGGAAAGCCTCCATCCTTCTCTGGAAGAGACGGTGTTGGGATCGGGAGAGGGGTTGAATTCAGACCACTTCACCGACTCTTCGATGAGGCGCGCACGATCTATTTTTTCCTGATCCGGGAGAACGGTCTTGGCCTGGTAGGTGGCGCCGATCAGGTGTGCATCGATTCCAGAAATTTCCGGAAGCACAGGGGAAGCATAGCCTTCCTCGACCAGGGTCTCGCGTAAGCGGCGACTGGTTTCGGTCGGGGGAACGAGAATGATCTGGCCGCGAATCGGATGCGTCGGCAGGGCATCGAGTAGGGCGATCCCCGGAGGATTCAGCTCCGGGAGACGGAAGTCGGCCCCGAGTGCGTAAACCACTTGGGCGCATTCCATGGATGAAGCGTTTTCACGGTGGATCCTGAATCCATGCTCGAATCGCTCCACCGAAGACACCCGGCTTCTTACCAAACGGATGCGCGAGTGCTCGAGCCGTACCCGGCAGAGCTCGCGGGGGTTCACCACCCCGCAGATGTTGAGGCGGATGCCTCTCGCGGTGACCTCGTAGGCGTCCTCGGGATAGTCCGAGTCGATCAAGGGTCTAGGGTCCTGGAGATCGGTTCTCAAGATGCCGGGATGGTGGGGAATCCGGAGTTCTTGAATCTCCCTGAGGAATTCTGCCAGGGCTGCCTGGGCGAATCTGCTGATGGGGTTCGGTTTTTTGCTGATTTGAACGTTGTAGAGACCAAGGGGGTTTCCCGACGCACGGGTTCCCGGCCCTTCGGTGTCGAAGACCACCACTTCGTATCCGGCATCTGCGAGTTTCCTGGCAATCGCGGATCCAGCGAGTCCGGCACCGATGACGCCGACCGCACCCGACTCCGGACCTCGCCGCTCGATTTTTGCATTCAAGAACCATTCGGTCGGGACTCCTGTGCTCCTGGGTACGGGCTTCTCGAGCGAGGCTCGAATGCATTCGCGCTTCTTGCCGAATCCGGGTCTCTTTTCGATCCGGAATCCCGATGCTTCGATGGCCCGTCGGACCCAACCAGCGGACGTGAAGCTCGCGCCCTGAGCTCCTGCTTGAGACAGCCTCGCTACTTCTCTGAACAGTTCCGGGTCGAAGGCATCGGGATTGTGTCGGGGAGCGAATCCGTCCCAATACCAATGAGCCGCCCGGAATTCCGAGAGAGACATTTGTTCGCGCGCATCTCCGAGGGAGAGCCAGAGCCGGGCCCGTCCCCCTGCCAAGCTCAGGGAGTGGACTCCCGGAGTAAGAAGGGGATAGCGTTCAAGAAGAAGAGCCGAGGCAGCGGACAATTCCGGGTAAGAGGCATAGAGGCGCTTCAGGTCATCGACATGGACAGGGTAGCGCTCGAAGGCATGGTAATGAAGCGTCTGCCCGGGTTTCGACTGTTTCATGAAGGTATCGAGGGTCAGTAAGAAATTCAACCCGACACCGAAACCGATTTCAGCGACTTCGATCTTGGATTCACCTCGGGCCAGGGCTTCAAGATAGCCGGCACCCTCCAGATACACGTAGCGGGATTCGCTGATGCCGTCGAGAGCCGAGAAGTAAACATCATTGAAACGAGAGGAGAAGGGAGTCCGTTCGTCACGGAATTCCAAGCGAACCACCTCCACACGGGGGGCGGATTCCCTCATGGAGCGCAGACGACCGCGTTTGCCGGGGCTTGCGCGGGATTCTCGGGCACAGCGATGTTGCACACCACGCTGAAGATTCCGTAACGATCGGTATCATAGGACGTGATGGGGAGGGCATAGGTCGCCATCCAGGTCGCCAACTTGGCCAGAGTGGAGGCATTGAGCGGGGTGGCCGGCATCTCCTGGTACTTCACGATGTAGGTGAAGATGCCCTTCAAGAGGAAGTCACTGCCGGTATTCAATCCTTTGGCCTTGGCTGTTTTCTTGATCAGATTCTTGAAAACGGGGTAGGCCTGATCGATTTCATTCCGGGCAAGGTGTTCTGTCATGTCGGCATCGAAACGACCGAACATGCTCTCGACATAGTAGAGGATGACCGAAACGGCCCCGAAGTCGAACTTGGTGAAATCCTCTTCGGTATAGCCGTTTCGTCGGCTCCCATGCTCGAGGAAAACCGCAGCTTTTCTTTTTTGATCCGGGCTCAGGGTGTTCCAATAGCTAGCGAGCCTCGGGAAATCCTGTGCGATCCAGTAGTCCATCCTGGCGTGGAACTGGCTCCGGAAGCAGGCAGCCGATATCTTGGTCCAACCCATATGATCCTCTCCGAGTCCGGAATCACAGGCGGGGGTGATTTCATCACGCATCTGGGCGGTGAGGTGAGAAGAAGAGATCAGGATCATGGCGTAGTTCACGAACTCAACCAGGGAGCCCTCCCCGTTTCCGTCACTGGCCGGGGTGAACAGGTCCATATCCTGCAAGCGCTTCTGGGCGAAATTCGGAATGGTCGTGTCAAAGAGACGCGAGGTGAGCAGAATGTCTCCGAAGTCCTTGAAGAACGCATTCAGGTCGGTGTCGACAAAGTGGGTGCCACCCGTTCCGTAGACCTTCTGAAGGTGACGGCCGACGCGGTCAAGCATGAGGACCAACCGGTTTTGGAAGTGAGAGTAGCCCACACCCGGTCCGAATTTGATCGCATACAGGTCACCCTTGGGGCCCGGACGCCTTCGAAAGAGCGGAGAGTAAGTGAGGAGCTTCGTCCGGATGTTCCGGATCCGTGTCTTTTCGGCATTGGACCCGGTGGAGTTCTCGAAAGAGGTCAGGGCCTGGGTGAGCTGGTTACGGTTCAAGGACTCCCGATCAAGCCCCTGCTTTTCGTACATCCGATCGAGGGTGTTCAGATCCTCGACGACTTCTCCGACCAAACCGTAAAGGGTGTCGATCACACCCGCATCCACACCGGCCTGAGTGCTTGATTGCATGAGCTTCCGGATCAGCGGACGGATCGCGGATTTCATCACCCGTCTCGGAACCGATCCGATCATGGACTCCGGGAGTTCGTCGATGATGTGGTCATAGAGAGGAAGAGGGGCGAGCCCTTGGTGGCGGGCGAGCGATCGCTCGATGTAAGGGCGGGCCATTTGTGCCAGGCTCCAGACTAAGCTGCGGAACTGTGAGTCTTCAAGGATCCGGTTCATCAGCTTCCCACGGGGAGCCTCTGGATCATCCCCGAGAGAGGTCTTTACCGCCAGTGCCATTCCGCCCAAGCCCAAGGCCGAGCTGAACAGCTCGGCCCAATCGCGGTTTTCGATGGCATCCCGGCGAGTGTTGAACATCAGCCACTTTGCCAGGAAGACCTTGTTCCCGACCCCCTCGTAGCCGGGGAGGTCGAGGGTGTGGGTCAGCTCTTCAAGCAGGGAGTCGATGGCGCGGGAGGAGAGGGATCCGACCGGGAGCGTATTGATAAAATCAGCGATACGGTTTCCGGCTTGCTCGAAAGCGCGCGCCATGGCCAGGAGTTCCTCGTTCGAAGGGGAAGAGGATTGTCTCACCCTCAGGTAAGGGATGAGTTCGCCAGTGATTTCCTGAAGCGCGGTCAGGCTCCGCTTCAGGACTTCGATCTCGTCTTTGGTGAATTCCATGTCGGTCCCGCCGAACAGTCCGGCTTTCAGGCTGAAGGCGCCTCCCATGAGCTCCGGACGAACTTCGCGATTGGTGATCAAAAAGGTGGTGATCAGATTGTACATATCCCCCTGGGAATAGGAGCTTGAGTCGCTGCCCCTGACGAATTCCGTGAAAAACCCCAGAGACTGATTCACGCAATCGAAACTGGTTTTCCACTGGGTTTGCGAAATTTCACCGCGGAGGTAACGTCCGACGAGGTCAACGGAATCGTTCAGACAACCGTTGGCCGCCCCTCCTGCTCCACCACCGGGCAAGGCAGGCAAGGATTTTTGTCCGAGCATTCCGCACCCTGTGGCCGAGGCCAGCGCCAGGAGGGACGCGGTCAGAGTCGCCTTAAAATATTTTGGAATCGATTCAGAACGCATATTTCAACCATCCTCTGATCCGGTCGTCGCCGTAGTAGTGTCCGATCCAGCCCTGGGTATTCTGGGCGAGGATCAGGTCCATCCCCACACCGAGTGTCAGGCGCGGGTCTGGGATTGTGTGTTGGAGGCCCACTGAGGCAAAGTGGTTACCGTTCAGGAGGTCATGAATCAAGGTAGCGTCCGTTCCGGTCCGGTCGGAAATCTGCCAATTGCCGGCAACCTGGACCGCCTGCTTGATCGGAAAGCGTGAAGGTAGATCGACATTCACATTAGGTAGATTGCTCGCTCGGACAAAGGGCTCTTCGTTCACGAACAAGACCGAGCCTTCGACACTGAGGTTGCTTCTGATCTGTGATTTCGCTCCAGCGGAGAGCACAGTGCTGGGGGTGATGATCGGATTGAGCCAATTGGCCTGATTCTCAAAACGGAAGGGCTGTTCGTAACTGCCGGAAACCCACGCATTGAATTTGCCTTTCGGATCCTGATAACCGGCTTCAAGGGTATTGATGTTCCGCATTGGGAATTGCGGACGGATATTCACTTCGAGAATCCCGGTGGATCCCGAGGTCGAGACAAAGGGCTCAGCAGCCATTTGGACCATATGAACCGGAAGGACTCCGGTGTTGGCTGAGACGAAGAATCCTTGCTCTGATTCATAACGAGCCTTGAGAGCGAAGTTCGGACGGAGAAGGATCTGGTTGATCGATGGCATCATCAGTCCGTAGCGGATGGGGGTGTCGGCTCCGAGTACGTTGAGTGAGGAGGGGAGTGGCTTCCAGAAAGGATTCGGTGAGACGATGTTCCCGTTTTCTTCCGCTACCGGTGTACCCCTCTCCGGGATCGCGATCGGCGAACCGTACAGAACAATCTTAAAGCGTGGTGTATCGAAGTTGAGGAAGATCCCGGTCATCCCGACCACCTGCGGATGCAGCTCGTCCCAGGTCCAACGCGGAGACCAGAGGCTCATCATTCGCCAGGTTCCGTCCAGCTGAGACCAAGACTGGATCTTTCTTCCGAAAGTGAGGGTGAAGTTTCCGAGCAATCCCCGATGAGTCGATGCATAGAGTTCCGGTGCTTCGAATCCGACCTGGGGTTGTTGGGTTACAAACGAATACAGAGCGACTTCACCTTCCTGATGGAAATAAGTGGTATCGGATTTACCCTTGAGTAAGGCCTTGAAGGTGGTTGCTTGCGTGCCCCTGGCATCGCTCGTGTAGAGAAAACTCGAACTGTCCAGGCCGACGCTGCCCGTGAAGGTTTTTTTCCGATCCTGGTTCGTGTTCAGTTCCGAACTCGAGACGGGCAGATCCGATCGGGAAGCGGCTTCGGCTCCCGTAACGGACAACAAGAGGACAAGGCTGAAGAAGGATTTTTTCATCCTTCTCAGTGTAAAGGTCCGTTTGTTTTTTATTCAAGCTCTGTTGAAAAAAATTGAAGCATGTCAGAACTATACCGTTCCACAAAGCTCATCTTTTCTTTGGTCATCGGGTGCAGGAACTCGAGTGTTGCCGAGTGGAGGGCAGGTCTCGAGAAAAGAGCCATGCTGCTCCGATTCCCGTACTTTGTATCCCCGATGAGAGGATGGCCCGAGGCCTCGGACTGAACGCGAATCTGGTGGGATCTGCCGGTTTCCAAAGAGAATCGGGCCAGAGTGATTGGATCACCCGAGACAGGATGACGAAACCCCTTGATGGGGTGCACTCTCAGTGTCGCGATTTTGGCGCCCGGAATTCCCGGCCGGACGACTCTGACCTCGTTCGTTCTCTCGTCTTTCTTGAGGTGGTGCTCCCAGAGTGTTTCACGAGGATCTTTGAAGGAACCCCAAAGAACGGCATGGTATTGACGGACCAGTTCGCCGGTCCGGAGTTGCTCGCTCAAGCGGTCGGCGCTCTTTGATCGCTTGGCCACCACCATGAGGCCACTGGTGTTTCGATCGAGGCGGTGGATCAAGCCGACATAATTGCGTCCGAAGTGAACGCGTAAGAGATCCACCAGCGAGATTTCACCACTCGAATCTCCTTGTGAAAGGAGTCCCGGCTCTTTCGAGAGCACGATCAGGTGCTGATCCTCGAACAGGATCCGGAACGGAGGGCTCATTTTACCTGGGTGAGCCAGGATTCGGGGAATTCGCCACGCAAGCCACCCCGTACCAGTCGGGCGTAATCCTTCTGGATCCCTTGGGTGATCGGGCCCGGTTTTCCCGCCGTCGCTCCGCGGCCGATCTTGCGGTCGTCTACGGAAGACACGGGAGTGATTTCCGCCGCGGTCCCGGTGAGAAACACTTCGTCTGCGCAGTAGAGCTCATCACGGGTGAAGCGGGTCTCGATCAAGGACAGGCCACGCTTGCGGATCATCTCGATCACGGTGTTGCGGGTCACGCCATTCAAGATGGAAGTGAGTTGGGTGGTCTTGATCACTCCGTCCTTGATAATGAAAAGATTCTCTCCCGTACCCTCGGTCATGTAGCCTTCGGTGTCGAGCATGAGCGCTTCATCATAACCCTGGCGGATGGCTTCGCTCTTCGAGACCACTCCGACCACATAGGCTCCCGTGATTTTACCTTTGGTCATGGCCGAGTTCACGTGAGGACGGACGAAGGTCGAGACCTTCAGACGAGCGCCTTCGTTCACACCCTTGTCGCCGAGGTAACTGCCCCATTCCCAAACGAGAATCGCGAGTTCGACCTTGGGAGACGCGCCGGGATAGACACCGAGCGGGCCGTCACCGATGAAGGCGAGGGGACGGATGTAGCATTCTTCAAAGCCGTTGGCCTTGCAGGCTTCGATCGCTCCGCGACTCATGTCTTCCACTGAGAAAGGGAGCTCAAAGCCCATGATCTTGATCGAGTCCTGAAGGCGCTCCATGTGCTCCCTCAAGCGGAAGATGGCTCCGCCACCTGACTCTTGTTTGTAAGCGCGGATGCCTTCGAAGGCGCCTGTGCCGTAATGCAGGGCGTGTGAGAACAGGCTGATCTTCGCCTCTTCAACATTCAGGATGGTCCCATTCAACCAGAGTTTGCTGCCACGTGCCATAATCCGCACTCCTCTTGAGCCTCATGATTACCCGATGC
>CANHQK010000035.1 GCA_947462765.1 Bdellovibrionales bacterium | reverse complement strand
TCGATCAAGGCACAATCGAGCAAATTCAATCTGAACGGACCGGTGGCAGCCTTCGCCCGTCTGCCCGGGGCCGGAGGATCGCCGAGTCCAACTGCCACTCCGGATCAGGGTGTCGCCGAACCCGGGGCGACTCCCGCCATTTTCAATGCTGCGCAAGCCCGCCAGCTCCTCGGAGAGCAAATCCGCTCGAGCTTCAATGCGAGGTCGGAGACTGACGAAGGCTTCCGCGATGAGTACCGTAACTTCAGGATCGAGGACCTCATCGAGGAGATCCTGGGATGGGCCGACCTTGCCTATGAGACCAACCGGGAACAGTCGAGTCCCTATCCCTTCAAAAAAGCCCCCTTCTACCACATCTCGGAACTTCATCACCTCCCCTCCATGGACGACCGGATCTACGAACTGCTCTCCAACCAGTTCCATGCCGGTGTTTCCTCGAAGTTGAACGTGAACACGATCCAGGAAACTGTCCTGAAAGCCCTGGTGCCCGGAATCACGAAAGAGGAGGTCAAGGCATTCTACGAGCTTCGCGATGGTGTCGCCTCCACGGAAGAAGGTGGCGTGGCCACCCAAGGCCAACCCTTCAGGAATGCAGAGGATTTTTTCAAGTTCCTAAAGGAGCGGGTTCAGTTCTATCAGGGTTCGGGAACTCGGATCCAGGACCTGAAGAATGCGCTCTCGCAACGGGGGATCGAGATTGTCACGGACGAAACCGACTTCCTGGTCCATGTGGAAGCCACCGTGAACCAGAACAAAAAGACCCTGGAAGCGATGGTGAGCCTCGTGGAGCCGGCCCAAAACCCTGTGCCCCGGATGCCCCAACAGGGAAGACCGCCCGTAGAGCCCAATACCCCTGCAAACATTCAGGAAAAGAGCAATTTTAAGGTGACTCAAGTCCGCTTTTTATGAGTATAATCGGGTCATGCGGGTCTATGGACTGGACATCTCGAAGGACGCTGTCGCTTGTGTCGAAGTTGAGACGGCTTTCGGGAAATTTGAAATCCGTCAGACTCACGAACTCGTTCTAGAAGAAGATGCCGCTCACCCCTATGTCTCGGCGGGACAGCTCTTATCTCAGATACCGGGCGCCCCGGACCGCCTGATCATGTCGGTTCCGCCCGAGATCACCACCTACCGCAATCTGTCTCTCGCCACCCGGGACAAAAAAGCGATCCGTTCCGCCCTCGAATTCGAATTGGAAGACGACCTCCCCTTCGAAAGCTCAGAGCTTCATTACGATTCCTCCATTGTCGAGTCCGGTCCCCAAGGCTCCCAGGTCCATGTGGCGGCCGTAAAGAAAGACAATCTTTTGCGTCACCTCGAAGCCCTCACTCCCGAAGGAATGGATCCGGACGTCCTGACGACCGATGCCTGGGCCTTGAGGTGTCTGTTTTCACGGATCCCGAAGGTGCCGGGTAGCAGCGAGACGGTTCTTTTGGTGGGTATCGAGCGCCACAAGACCTATTTCTACGTTCACTCCCGTAATCGGCCGGTCCTTTACCGTGAAATCCCTTTCGGACTGAAGGCAATGGAGAGCAAACTCAAATCGGATCTCTCAGCCAGCACTGACGAGTCGAAGAGGTGGCTGCGGGATATCGGTGTTTCCGGCATCGACCAACAAGTCTCTGATGCGATTGCGGACTTGCTCGAAAATCTCGTTCCCGAATTCAAGCAAACGGAGTTGGCCTCCCGCTCCCAGGTCCAGAGTCCGATCGAGCAGATTTATGTCACAGGGGAAGGTGCCTTGATGCCGGGACTGCTCCAATGGCTCGAAGATGCCACCCAGAAGCACTGTGTTCTGTTCCGTCCTCTGAGTTCGCTTTCTCCGTCCTCCGTCACTTACTCGGATCTGTCTGAAGTCCGATTTGCCCGTGCCTTGGCACTGGCCATGACTGCAATTCCCGCCGACAAGCTGCCTCCCCTGAATTTGCGTCGAGGTGACTTCGCGAAAGCAAATGCAGGAGGGGATTCCGCCCTCGATCTGATCAAAAAACCATTGCCTTACCTGGCCATCATGTCCCTGGTTTTTTTCGCAACCAAGACCATCGAATACAATTACTTCAAGGGAAAGCTGGCCGAGACTGAAGAAAATGCCAAACGTGCGGTGAAGGCCTATTACGGCGGAATTTCGGACAGCGCCGCCCGCACCTATCTCGCGGATTCCGAGAAACTCAAACGTAACATTCAGTCCGAAGTCTCGAAGGAACGTGAGCTCTCAAAACTTCTGTCCGGTAATCCGAACTCCCCCTTGGAGTTCTTGAAAACGCTCTCCCAGAAAATCGGCAAGGACGTGGTGCTCGATATGATTGCATTCGACACTGGATCCGATTTCACCGATCGCTATGTGGAGAACCGTCCTCTAAAAACTTCTCTCACTTTCCTGGTTAGCAATCCTCAGGCGATCCAGAAGCTGACCGAGTTGCTGGAACGTGGCTTCGCTCTCAAAAAGAGCAACTCCGAGGAACTGACCAAAGAGGGCAAGAAGGTTTACCGGGTCATTTTCTCGGGTACCCTTGGGGCGGTGAAGTGATGGCAGTCGGCGGATTTCTCGATAAAATGAAGGACCAGGAGTGGTACCAACAGCTGAACTCCGCATGGACCCAACTGCCTCCCGAACAACAGCGTTTGGCACGGATCAGCGGGACGATCACGGCATTCATCTTCGCGGGTTACCTCATGTACAGCACCTACGAATCCGCCCACACCGCTAAAGAACAATACTACCAGAAAGAGGAGCTGACCCGGATCCTCACCCAGGCGAATGATGAACTCCGTCGCCTGAAAGGACAAAACGCGGGGATCCAGCAAGGTGGCCCTCAAAGCTGGTCATCTATCTTTGAAGGCATGGCCACACTCCAGGGTCTACCCGCGACAGCAGTCGAGATCCTGAAGGAATCCCCGGGTGCGGCTCAGGGTATGATTCAGGAAAGTCTGCTCGAGGTCAAACTGAAGGGAATGCAGGTCCGCCAGCTCGTCCCCCTGCTTTACCAGATCGAGCACGGCACCCCTCCGATGAAGCTGAAGGGTTTGATCGTCGAGCCGAGTTCGGAAGATGGCTTGCTGAATGCCAAAGTGAATGTGAGTGGATACATGGCCAAACCTGAAAAGGGAGACAAACCTAAATGAGTGAGGATTTTGCCACCACTCCGCAATCCCTCTCCGAGTCCCGGAGTCCGTTCAAAGTCATCGGGATGGTCCTGCTGTTCTTGACCTGCGTGATCCTCCTGACCTTGCTGAAACTCCCCGAGGCCCGGATCACCGGATTCATCCAGGGAATGGTCCAGAGCGGACTCGATCCCTATGGGATTTATCTCACTGACCGTGGACGGGAACTCAGCCTGTTTCCGGCCCCCCTGTATCGTCTCGATCACCCGGTCATCGAATTACCCGACCAAACCCGGGTCGAGTTCGATGAGCTACGGGTTCATCCGAAGCTCTCAGGATTGTTCGTCGGAAAGCCCGGGATCCGTGCCGAGCTCAAGCAAGGAGCCTCTGAAATTCTAGTGAATGCTGCGGGCAAGGGCGATCGGGTGGATGCCGAGATCCATCTTGAAAACGCGGACCTCGGGAAGCTCGGGGTATTCGCATTCGCCGCAGGTCTCCGTGGTGCCGGATTCTTGAGTGGTGACATCAAGGTCGAGGGATCTTTGGCGGACCCTTCCACACTGAACGGCTCACTCGAATTGAAGCTCCGTAAACTCCGATTGGACGAGCAAAACTTCATGGGATTCCAGATCCCAACAGTCCAAGTCAGCGAGGGGGATCTGAATATCGAAATCAAGGCGGGCAAGATCCTCCTCAAGAATGTCCAAATCGGAAAAGGGATGGATGACCTCCGGGTACAGGTTACGGGGGATCTCGGCCTCAATCGCTACTTGAATTCGAGCACCATGAATCTTCGCGCTGTGTTGGGACTCTCCGACAAACTCCGTCAGAGTTTTTCAATCCTCGAGACGCTGATGGCGAGCGCTAAAACTCCGGATGGTCGCTACGCTTACAAGTTGACGGGGACTATTGGCGCACCCATGCCCCAACCCGATCCCGGTAAGTAAGCAAACTTTGCCGATACAGGACTCAGCGCGTTCTCCCTTACACTGGGAAGTATATGAATAAACGCTTGCTAGCCCTTCTGGCCCTCGCTCCTCTCACCCTCACTTCTTGTGGAAACCTGTTCAAAGGTCTCAGCACCCCTGAAGGCGACGAACAGTTGCTCGTTGCTGCCCGAGGCTGCATGGATCGCGGCGATTACAACTGTGCGCTCGAGTACTATCAGGCGCTTTCTAGCAGTTACGGCGATGTGAAGGTCAATGAAACCTCGCTTGCCAAGTTAGCCAACGCAAACGTGTTCAAGATGTCCGACTTGATCGGTGCACTGGGGAGCTCACGGGGCGATGGGACGTCGTTTGCCACCATGGGGAACACCCTCGCCTCTCGTGGGGTGGCCAATGCGACAAACCGATTGTTGATTCAGGAGACATTTGCTGATAACAGCGCCATCGTGAACCCGAAACTGAGGGCTTTTTCTCGGTTCCTTTCCTCTCTATCCATGCTGAATATCGTCCTTGCGGAAATCGCCGGTACCGATCAGATCCTGACCGCAGCTGATTTGGTGGCTAACCCTACGGCGTGCAAAGCAGCTGACAGTTCAGCCTGTGCTACCACTGCTGCAGCCGATTGTGCCAAGCCTGCAAGCTCGGCAGTGGTTCTTGGGTCAGCACTCACCAACGGACTAGAATCCGCGACGGGCTGGAGTGGCACAGCTACTCTGATGCAATTCATAAAAGCTGCAGAAGAGTCCGACTCCCAGGCGGCGATCTTTACTGGCGCAGGTTCCAACTCGGGCATCTTTTCGGCGATTTCAACACTTCAGAACATTCCGGGTGGACCAGATCCTGATCCTTGTTACAGGCAAATTCTGGTGAACACCCTCGGGCTCTAATCCGCTGAACAGGTAAAGGAAATAAAATCCATGAAACTCCATCAAACAGCACTGAAACTAGCCCTTCCCGCCCTCCTGCTCGGCACCGAAGCCCTGGCCTACCGTCCGATCATCCGCGACTTCAATAGCGTACGTACCGCGGGCATGGGGAACGTTCGCTACACCGTTGGGCAATTCGAAGAGAACTTTTTCGCCAATCCGGCACGATCGACGGAGAACCCGGAGAACCTGCTCCAACTCCCCCAGCTTTCATTCGAGACCAGCTCCGGGACTTTGAACTCGATCAAAGACCTCATTGACTCGGGCGATGGGCTTGCTGCTTTCCAAAACTCTATGGGAAAGCCCCTCTCCGTCCGGACTCAGATGGTGTTTCCAGCCTATTTCAGCCGAGAATTCTTCGATGAAAAAATGAGCTTCGGGATTGGTGCCTTTTTCTCCGCCCAGATGATCCCGATTGTCAGTCAGTCTGGCCAGATTCAACCGACCACTGCCATCACAGCCGGTCCGGTCATCAACCTCGCGCGGCGTTTTCTCGAGGAGGATCGCTTGTCGATCGGGATCAACGTCCGGACCCAGGTCCGGGCAAGCTCGAACAGCGCCTTCAGCATTCAGGAATTCCTCTCCGGCACCGACTTCAGCAATGCGATCAAGGGAGGAAGCGGTCTCGGGATCGATGGAGATATCGGTGCCCGCTTCCATCCGCACTGGGGCTTAGGCGGATTTCGATATGAAGTAGCTGCTGCAATCAATAACGTGCTCGGTGGAAAATACACGAACCTCGGCCGTCCGATTTCAAGCTGGGCAGGTGACCCGTACCGCTCCAAGACTTCGTTCAATTTCGGAATTTCTGCGAAGAAAACCGACGCCTGGATCTTTGATCACTGGCTCCTGGCCATGGAGACCACCGATATCGGTAACAATGATTTCGGGTCTTTCTACCGTACCCTTCACTTCGGTACCGAGGCCGCCTGGAGCGTGTTCCGCCTGCGGGGTGGCATCAACCAAGGGTATTTCACAGCCGGTTTAGGAATTGACCTCGCCTTCCTCCAACTCAATGTGGCCACCTACGGCGAAGAACTCGGCCTGAACCCGGGCGTTCTTGAAGACCGTCGTTACGCCCTCCAACTCGGATTCCAGATTTGAGGAGTTCAGCGCAAGAATTCATCATTGGCCTGACCACTCCCCTGCGGGTGGCCAGGCTCCTGATGGATCATCCAAAATTGCTCGGCCTATTCGTCCTCCCCATGACGATCACTCTCGTCGTGCTTTCAGGTTTCATTTATGCCCTCCTGGCTGGAGTCGGAGTCCTGATCCAACCCATGATCGCCTCGATTGCCGGAGCTTATTCCGGAATCCTTGGGGGTTTCCTTGCGGTTTTGGCGGGATTGGCCGCTCTCTGGTTCTCAATTCAATTCTTGGGAATCTTCATCGCTTGGGTCAGCTCCCCCTTCAATGACCGACTGGCCCTACATACTGAACGCGTCTTCGGAGTTCCAGAACCGGATGAGAATCTGGCCCTGCTTCTCCGCGGAATCTGGCTCGACTTCAAGAAGACGATTCTGGCTCTCATCGCAGTCATCCTGCTGACCCTATTCGGATTCATCCCCGGGATCGGCATCCTTGCATGGATAGGCATGGCGCTCGTGAACTCATTCGTCTACCTGAGCTATCCATTGAATCGGAGGCAAGCCGGAATCCGCGATGCAATCGCCTGGATCCTAGCCCATCCCATGCGCTCACTCGGCTTCGGCATCGCAACAACTCTACTCTTTGGAGTACCGGTACTGAATCTCTTCGCTCTCCCCCTGGCTGTGGTCGGGGGAACACTGACTTACCTGAGAAAATAAAAAAGAGCTGTTACAGGGAGGGCCTGTACCAGCTCTTCTTCAAACAAAATTTGAGACTTCGATCACTCGGTATTGATGGTCTGAATCGATGAGTCGAGCTTATCAATGGTTCCTGAGATCGACCGGTCAAGCTTGCTTCTCATCTTACTCGCAATCATCACTACGATCGCGAGAATCAAAATATACTCTGTAGTCGACTGGCCACTCCGGTCTCTCAACCGACGGCGGATCTTCGTCAACACACTCATCTTCTCGACTTTTTCCATCTGGTTCATCACTGCCACCCTCCTGAAGCGTTTCTATACCCCTTTTCGGCTGGACTCCGAAAAACTTGAGCAAAAAGCTCACTTATTTTGATTATGTGGATGGATCCTAAAAAAGTCAACGCGACACACCAATCTCAACGAGTGTCATTGAGGACACATTTTGACACCCCTGCGCCCAAGGAGGATACTCGGAATCAGGATGAGAACAGTATCGACATCAGGATCAAGCTCCATCGCTCACCTTTTCATGGGGGACCGTCGCTTGAAACGAGTTGCATTGAAAATCAGCACTAAACTTAAACCGGACAGAACCTTCAACGGCTACGCACTGGTGAATGAACTTTCCGGGAACCTATTCACCTTTTTTTGCACAGAAAAATTCGCATTGGATGAAGAACTAGAGGTTCAACTCCATTTCGGCGGGCACGACCTCACCTACAGGATCCTGATGTCCCACTTGCACGAGCAGATCTCCTCCGGGCGGATCATGAATGCCCTTCCTAGCGAGCAGAACCCCTTCCCTGCCCGAAAGTTCTATCGCTGTTTTGCCAAGGTCCTTGAGCTTCAAGGAATGGATGGAGTAGTGCCTGGTACAGAGACACTTCAAACTGCCGCTTAAACGATCAGGCACTCACCATTGATACAAAGTCATCCCAATGGTTCCGGAGCCTTGCTTTGAGTTTTAGAATCGCCTGCGAGTGAAGCTGACTCACTCTCGACTCGGTCACATCCAGAACGCGACCGATTTCTTTCAGGTTCAGATCCTCATAATAGTAGAGAGACAGAACCAATCGCTGCTTTTCGGGCAGGTCCTCGATAGCTTCGGCTACCAGCTTTTTCAAGTGAGCGACACTCACCTCGCTATACGGAGTCGGAACCTTGCTTCCAGCCTCTCCGTTACCATGCAAAGACCTCTTATCTGCATTCGACAGATTGGTAAGATCATCGTAGGACAGTAGCGAGACACTCCGGACCTCGTTCAGCATCTCGTGATACTGCTCGGTGCTCATTCCGAGCTCCATGCAAACCTCATCGTCCGTAGCCTGCCGACCCTTGACCTGCTCGATCTTGGCATACGCTCTTTCAAGAACTTTTGCCTTCTCCCGCACCGAACGTGGAACCCAATCCTGCGACCGGAGCTCATCGAGAATCGCTCCACGGATTCGGAATTCCGCGTAGGTCTTGAACTTGTTGTCCCGGCTGGAGTCGTACTTATCGATCGCATCCATCAATCCGATCACACCAGAACTGATCAAATCGTCGAGCTCGATATTCGAAGGCAAGCGGGCGGCGATCTTCGAAGCAATGAACTTGATCAACCCCGAGTACTCCACAATCAGTTTTTCACGATTTGTGTTCGTAGGAGAAAAATCACCCTTCACCAACTTGTTAGAATGGGCGAAGTCCGCCACGAGCTCTTTTTCAAGCTCGCGTTGCAACGCCACCTCGTTATCGATCTTGGCTCCCGCCTGATCCTTTGATTCGATGGCCTGAGCAACCTTGCCCTTGGCTTTGAGTGGCTCTTTTTCGGCCTGGCTCTCAATAACAGGGGCGGTCTGAACGGCTTTTTTGTATTTCTGAATTGCTGACTTCGCTGTCGTTCCCATCCTCACCTCTCCATGGCAAGTTACCTAAACTTAGTGTAACAATGACTCGATCACTAACTCAATCAAAGAATGTTCAGAATCGATGCGGTTAACCTCTCCGCACTTGCGTTTTCCCACTGTTCTGTCACTTTCCTGCCGGTCGAGAAGACCGATACCGGAAGACCAGATCGACCCGACAAGGAATAGATGCTCCCAAACGAAGTGGTTTCATCCAGACGGGTGAACATCAGGCTACCCGGCTTGAGGGAAGCATAGGCTTTGACTTGGTCACGTGCATCTTGATCCCGCGTCACCGCAGAAACCACCTGATGAACCCTGCAGCGATTCACACCCTTCAGGATCTGCTCCAGGCCTCGGAATCCTGCCTGATCACGAAGCGCGATACCCGGGGTATCGATGAAGATGCGTGTGCACTGACTCATATCTTGAAGAGCGACCTGGAGTTCCTCGATTGAAGCAACCGCCCGATAAGGAACATGGAGTGCTTTTGAAAACACAACCAAGGGATCCATTCCCTCCTCGGCTGTGAGCTGGACACGGATCATTCCAAGCTTCTCCTGGCGTTCACGACAAGCATGTGTGGCGAGCTTTGCAATCAATGCGGTTTTGCCCGTTCCGGCAGCTCCGACGAAAACATCGATATTCCGCTCTCCGGCGTTACTTTTGGAGAAGAATGGCACCGTTGAAACCGCACGCAGAAGCCTCTCAGCAATAGCATCGAGAACCGAATCGTGATCAGCCCGGGCATCGACTGGGAGTTCCCGCGCGATGTCACGCATCATTGGCACTGCCAATCGCCTCTCAACCCCATTCTGAAGCAGAAGCTCGTAGCCTTCCTGGAGGGCATCCGTTGCAGACAGGGGCGAATCACTATCCAGGTATTCAGGACGCTTACGATCACGACGGAGATCCTCGACCAGTCGCTTGAGGTTGGCAAGCTCCTCCTGAATCGCCTCCATCGAAGTATCCTTGATATGGGAGTACTGATCGATTGCACTCCCGACATGATTCGGGGCCGTCATCTGGGGAATCGCAATCGGCTCCTCGGCTCTCACCTGAACAGTCGCTGGCGCTCCAGCCTGATCGTCGTCGATGATATCGGCATAACGGACAGCTGTGATAGGGCGACGTCCGGTATTCGAATTACTGAGTTGAACCTTCTCCCGCTCGATCTTTTTTTCGAGATAGCTCTCATAGAAATCAGCTTGTTTGCTGGCGGGAGCCGATGCAATCTTCTGCGCATAGGCATCAGGGAGTTTTCGTTCAGCGACATTCTTCTTTTCGGCTGCACGTTCCGAGACTGCAGCGGTCACTTCGACCGAGCCCTTCGACATCAGTCCGAAACCCCTTCGATTCTGTTTCGTTTGCAGAATAATCGCTTCTGGGCCCATTTCACGCTTAATGGTTTCAATGGCTTCTTGAAGAGTCGGAGCTTCGAATTTCTTAACTTGCATAAGCTAAC
Organism: Bdellovibrionales bacterium; assembly: GCA_947462765.1. Taxonomy (GTDB): domain Bacteria; phylum Bdellovibrionota; class UBA1018; order UBA1018; family CAIMNF01; genus CAIMNF01. The sequence continues at coordinate 12,793 of CANHQK010000035.1, read as the reverse complement.
CTCACCGTACCGAAAGAGCGGATATTGACCGAAGGAGTCAGTTCATTGTGCGAAATCACCGTGATGTTCGGGATGAACCGGTCTACCAATTGTTTCACATGAGAACGGATCAGGGGTGAGCACAGCACTACAGCCTGACTCGTCTCCTGGAGCATCTGGGCCGCCTGCTCGTTCAACTGGGAAATGAACTGCCTGACAAACTCGGGATCGAGTGAAACCTGGGCACCCTGGTCGGTCTGGATGATGCCGGATGCGATAGTTTCTTCCACGTTTTTATCGAGAGTCAATAGCGTGAGTTGTCCATCGAAGCCCACCAGCTTTTTAGTGATCGAGCGGGAAAGAGCACTGCGCACATGCTCGGTGAGCACATTCGCATCCTTCTGATGAGGTGCCATTTCGGCAAGCGCCTCGAGAACGGTCTTCAGGTCGCGGATCGAGACACCCTCACGCAGCAGGTTCTTCAAAACTTTCAAGACGACATTCACCGAAAGCACGTTCGGGATCAGGTCCTCCACCACCTTCGGAGCATTCTGCTTTACGCCATCGAGGAGGGTCTGGAGTTCCTGGCGTCCGAGGAGCTCGGAGATATTGGAGCGGATCACCTCGGTCAGATGGGTGGCGATGACCGTACTCAGATCCACTACGGTATAACCCGCATAGTTCGCCTTCTCTTTGTCCTGGGCCGAGATCCACAAGGCATCCAAACCGAAAGCCGGCTCCTTGGTCGGGATCCCGCGCACTCTCTCTGTTACATTGCCCGGATCCATAGCCATCAAATGACCGACCATGAGTGAACCTTGGGCGATCGGAACCCCCTTCAGCAGGACCTGATAATCCCCGGGCTTCAGCTCGAGATTGTCGCGAATCCTGAGTGGTGGAACCACGATCCCCATCTCCATGGCGAACTGTTTCCGGATTCCCGTGATTCGCTCGAGGAGATCCCCGTTTTTCTCGCCATCGACCAGGTTGACGAGGCCGTAGCCCACTTCGAGCTCGAGTGGATCCACGCCGAGAAGATTCTCGATTTTCTCGGGCTCTTTCTTGAGCTTGTCGAGTTCTTTGGATTTGGATTCCTGGGCGACCCTCGCCTTCTCCTTCTTGTTCTGGAAATTTGCCAGAGCGGCGAATCCACCGGCAAGGATCATGAACGGTATGAAAGGCAGGCCAGGCATGACCGCCATGGTGCCCATGACCCCCGCCCCGGCATAAAGAGCTTTGGGCTGGGAGAACACTTGCTTTCCGAGATCGGATCCGAGGTCATTCTGACCACCGGATCGCGTCACGATGATACCCGCGGCGGTCGAAACAATGAGTGCCGGAATCTGAGTCACCAAGCCGTCACCGATCGTCAGAAGGGTGAAGGTCTGAGCCGCATCAGCGATGCTCATTCCACGCTGAAGGGTACCGATGACGATCCCGCCGATCATGTTGATGAAAACGATCAGAATGCCTGCGATGGCGTCACCACGGACGAACTTGCTGGCACCGTCCATCGAACCGTAGAATTCAGCCTCTCGAGCGATTTCGCTCCTTCGACGCCTGGCTTCTTCTTCATTGATCGCACCGGCATTGAGATCGGCATCGATCGACATCTGCTTTCCTGGCAACGCATCCAATGTGAACCGGGCAGAGACCTCGGCGACGCGGCCGGCACCTTTCGTGATCACCACGAAGTTGATGACCACGAGGATGGCGAATACCACCATGCCCACGGCATAATTCCCGCCGACAACGAATTCACCGAAAGCATGGATCACCGATCCTGCGGCATTGGTGCCCATTTCTGAGCCCCGGAGAAGAATCACCCGGGTGGTCGCAACGTTCAACGAAAGCCTGAACAGGGTTACCAAAAGCAAGAGGGTTGGAAAAGAACTGAACTCCAGGGCCCGCTTGATGTTCACTGAAGTGGCGAGCATGATGATCGAAATCGCGATACCAAACGAGATCAGAAGATCGAGAGCGAACGGAGGAAGAGGCACCACCATGATCGCGAGGATTCCGATGATTCCCGCGGCCATAACGATATCGGGGCTCTTGGCGATCTTCGCGAATATAGAATTTTGTGAAGAAGAATCGCTTGTTGGGGCTGCTTGATTCATCGTCCTTGACTCCTCACAACAGAAACAGAATTTCAGTTTCCAGGTTACGGGACTTCCAGTTCCGTTAGCCTGTTTTCAGTGTATCTTGATTTCTGTCGCAGTGGGAAGAATTTTTATCGGTCAGGGCAATGACAGCCCTAAGTTCGTCAGAATCCTGACTTTTGAAGTCAGGACATCACTGGAACTTCTGCCCTTTGAGCTTGTACACGTAAGCCAAGACCTCGGCCACCGCTTGGAACAGGTTCCGGGGAATGACCTGCCCCACCTTGACAGACTTGAACATGGCCCGGGCGAGCGGAACGTTCTCGACCAGGACCACACCGTTTTCTGATGCGATCTTTTTGATCCTTTCGGCCATGAAATCCGCACCTTTGGCCACCACTTTGGGGGCAACCATCTTGTCCTTGTCGTATTGGAGGGCGATGGCGATGTGGGTCGGGTTGGTGATGATCACATCTGCTTTTTTCACCGCTTGCATCATCCGCTTGCGGGCCATGTCCCGCTGGATGGACCTGATCCGAGACTTGATGAGCGGATCCCCTTCTTGCTCCTTGGCCTCTTGTTTGGCTTCTTGACGGGTCACCCGAACTTGCTTGGCGAACTCTCGCCTCTGGAGCATGAAATCGATCCCTGCAAACACAATCAGGACTCCACAAAGACTCAGAAAGAGCGTACGCCCCGTCTGACCGAGAACATCGAAAATGGCCTGGGGATTCCTGAAGATCAACTCGGGTGAGTGCTCAATCGCAGTCCTGAGAATGGAGTATGCGGTAAAACAAAGCACAATTCCCTTGATCACGACCCGGGCGGTTTCAATCAGATTTCGCGCAGAAAACATGCGCTGGAGTCCGTTCAGCGGATTGATCTTATTCAGGTCGGGCATGAGAGGTTCGACCGTCATCAAAAACCCGATCTGCGAAAGGTGCCCAGCGATCCCGAGAACAAAACCCACCAGGGAGATCGGGAGTCCGATGGCCGCAATGACCTTGATCATTTGGAGGAGTTTGTTGCCAGCCACTTCCTGCATTCGATCGCCCGGTTTGATTGCGAGGTCGTTGCTGAACACTTCTTTCATGAAGCGGATCACTTCCTCGGCCATGGAAGGAGCCATCGCGAACAAAACGAGCCCGGAAGCCATGGCCACTGCCAGAGCAACGAGTTCTTTACTTTGCGCGACCTGCCCTTTTCTCCGGTATTCCTCTAACCGGTAGGGCGACGCCTGTTCTGACAGGTCTTCTAAATTCCTGTCATCATTATTTTCCGCCATAGACCACCAGGAATTGCTTCAGATCCTCAAAGTGAGTGTGGAAGATACTGCTCATCCCACTCTGAAAACTAGGATACGTGATCAGAAGGACAAATCCACCGATAAACGCCGAAGACGCCATCGAAAGGGTCAGAATGTTCAATTGCGGAAGGGCCTTGCCGAGAATCCCGTAAACAATGTTGACCAACAACATGCAAGCCGCCATGGGCGCTGACAACTGGAGACCGAAAAGAACCGTATTTCCAACGAGATGCAAGAGAGACTGCTTGAACCCTTCACTCATCGCAAAGTGACCCTGTGGCACCAGTCGGAATGTCTCAACGATGGCCCGGAACAGGAGGTGGTGCCCGTCCAAAGACAGAAAAGTGAGCATCGCCAAGGCACTGATCAATTGACCGAGTACGACGGTCTGGGATTCGGTATGAGGATCGTACATCGATGCCATGCTGAATCCCATCAGCTGCGCCATGAAATCACCTGCAATCTGAATGGAATGAAACACCAATTGTGAAGCGTACCCCACAGCGAGTCCCATCATCATCTCGGTACAGAGAGTGAGAATGAGATTTCCTGTGGTAGCCGACCACCGATCGGCATCGGAGATCTGGATCATCCCGCTCGAACGGAGGACCGGGAACAATACGGCCGACACCGTCAGCGAAAGCAGGATTTTCACGTTACCCGGAACCACCTTGTCACCGAAGATCGGAAGCAGGAAAAGAAGCGTGCTGACCCGGATGAGCACCATGAAGAACGAAAGAAGTTCTTGCGGTGACCAGGTCTCGAAAACCATCAGTGCACGATCTCCCCTGCATTACCGAAGATCGCAATGGCGTAGTCCTGGAGAATCCGGAGCATCCATGGGGCCATGATCACCAATGTGAGAATCACAGCGATCATCTTTGGGATGAACGTGAGGGTTTGCTCATTGATCTGGGTCACAGCCTGCAGGATCGAGATCACAATACCGACCGCCATCGCCGCAAGCAACACGGGACCCGCCAGATAAACCATGGTTGTGAGGGCATTCGTTCCGATCTGGATCACCATTTCTTCAGTCATCGTCGTCTCCTTCAGCCGAAGCTCTTCACAATACTGCCGACCACAAGTCCCCAACCGTCCACCAGGACAAACAGGAGTAATTTAAATGGGAGCGAAATAGTCATCGGAGGAAGCATCATCATCCCCATTGCCATGAGAATGCTCGAAACCACCATGTCAATCACCAGGAACGGAAGATAAAGCATGAATCCCATCTGGAATGCGGTATTAAGTTCGCTGACGATGAAAGACGGGATCAACACGTAGGTCGGGACCTCATCCCGCGTCCTGGGTTTGGCAATCTTCGACATCGACAGGAAAAGCTCCAAATCCTTTTCCCTTGTCTGACCGAACATGAACTCCCGCAAGGGCGCCTCCGCCTTGGCGAAAGCGGTTTTCTGGTCCATCCGTTCTTCGAGATAAGGATTCAACGCCTCGGTCTGGATCTTGGTCCACGTCGGGGCCATGATGAACATCGAGAGAAACAACGAGAGGCCGACAATCACCTGATTGGGCGGCATTTGTTGGGCACCGAGGGACTGCCTCAAAAACGAAAGAACGATGACCACACGAGTGAATGAGGTCATCATCACAAGGATCGCCGGGGCCAAAGTGAGCACAGTCAGAAGGAGGACGATCCTCAGCACATTGACCAGATCCGAAGGCTTTCCTGCCCCTCCCCCCAGATTCATGGCGATACTCGGGAGTGAGAAGTCAGGTACTGCCGCACCGGATCCGGCAGCATAAGCTGTACCACCGAACCAGATCAGACCGGACGCCAACATCATTCCCCAGAGCAATCGACTCATCAGATTTTCCCCATTTCCTGAACCTGTTGGCGAAGGCGGTTACGGATCCCGGATCCCTTCTGTGAGGGAGCTTCAGATGCCGGAGACTGTTGTTGGTTGTAGGCAGTACGGGCGATCACCGCGCCCGCACCCGTGCTGGACTTCAAAAGACTGTTGAACGAGGCTCCGAGATCGATCGCGGGCTCTGGGATCTTGATCGCTGGCTCGGGACTCAGCAAAGCCGAGCTCGGAACGGCCGGCATGCCCTTGGGTTTCGATCCGAAGAGCTTTCCAATCGAGTCGGCCACTTTCGGATCTTCGAGAACATCGAGATCGGCTTCATCGGAGTCCAACTGGGTGATCAACTGGACACTGTCCTGGGTCACCCCGAGAACGAACTTTTGATCACGGATCCTGACGACAGTGATGCTCTGCTTCGGTCCGAGCGCGTGACTGGCCAGGACTTCGATATAAGAAGTATTCCGCTTGGCCCCGGAAAGCACCTGAGAGAACCAGGAATCGCCGTTCCGCTTTCCTTGCACACCCTTCTTGCGACTCTTCACATACACGAGAACCATTCCAAGCCCCCCTACCACGAGGAACATGGCAAAGAGGGATCGCAGAGGCGACACCCCGGATCGGGCCCCCCCGAGTTGGGGCGCCGGATTGGCACGGGTTCCAGTCAACTTGGCTGGCTTCGTTTCGGCAACAGGTGCGACAGCCTCACTCACCGGGACTTCAACGGGTTTAGCTTCCTTGACTTCTGGGGTGGCTGGCTTTTCCTCAACCTGCTTCCCTACGGATGCAGCCTGTCCGAGCACCTTAGCCAGAAGGGATTGCTCTCGGTCGGATTGATCCCCCTGGTTGGCGATGGCTTCCGGAAAACGCACGGTCAGCATCTTGCCCTTCTGCTCGAGCTTGACCTTTCCGCGATAAACATCGGCCTTTCCACCCACTGTGAACCGGATCCTGACCAGATTGGGAGCGTACTGGTAGGCGAATACCTTCGAAAAGGCTTCCTCACCCGAATCAGAGTGAAGAATCTTCGCAGGATAAATGGTCGAGTTCTGAATGGAGAGTTGAACAATGTCCCGGACATAATCCAACTCGAGCGCCCCTTTGGGCGGCACTCCGTCCAGGTGAATCTGGGCGACACCATTCCCGGGGATCTTCACCTCGCGGACAGTATGACTCCCAGCCCATGCGGTCGTACCAAAACCAACCAGCACGATTCCTGCGACGAACCCACTCAACTTCAACTGCCATCCTGGCTTACGATTCATGCTTGATTCCCTTCATCCTTGAATGGAATGGTTAACTTCATCCGGTCTCCGCCGGAATCACTTCAATTGTTCAATGCGCTCCATCGGTGAGAGGATATCGGTCAGGCGGATTCCAAACTTGTCGTTCACCGTGACGACTTCACCCCGTGCAACCAAGCGATCGTTCACAAGGACCTCAAGAGGCTCTCCGGCGAACTTGGACAATTCGACCACCGAACCCTGTGCCAACTGAAGAATATCCCGGATCGCCATTTTGGTGCGTCCAAGCTCCACTGTGACCTTCAGAGGAATGTCCAGAATGAAATCAAGAGAGTGAACCCCCTCCTGCGCCCCACCTGCCGGCGGGTTCGCACCCTGTCCCAGACCTCCATCAATTTTTCCAAGATTTGGCGTGCTCATCGTCTCTTACTCCTATTATTCATCTACCGGTCGGGTGACTTGCACCGCCCGGGTTCCTCTGGATACTCCGAAAAAACACTTGAACTTCTCGACACCCTCGACATTGAGCGAGAGCTCTCCGTCACAATCCTGATTGAGGGGGATGATGTCTCCGATATTGAGATTCACCAGATCCCCGACCGTGATCGCAGTCTCACCCAGATTCACCGACACACTGGCCTGGAGCTGCCTCATGTGCTCCTCGAGATTCTCCACCCAAACACGGTCGGCACGGTCGGAGTCCGACTGGAATGAGGAGTTCAGCTTATTTTTGATCGACTCGATCGTCGAATACGGGATCACGAGCGCAATGGTTCCGCTCGCGTTCTCGAGCTCCACCTCGAAAGTAGTCGAGATGATGACTTCAGAAAGAGGGACCACCCCTACGAACTGCGGGTTGGTTTCGGTCCGGAGATGCACCAACCCCACTTTATGAACCGGGGCCCAGGCTTCTTCGATATCGGTCACAGCCAAGGACAAGACCTTGTTCATGATCATCAATTCGATCCGGGTGAACTCTTTTCCATCACTCTTCGTGTAAGGCCGATCGGTACCGCCGAAGTAACTGTCGATCAGCGCGTAAGCCAACTTCGATTCAAAAACGAGCAAAATGGGACCACGGAGGGTCTCAGACCTGAGAATTCCTACACAGCTCGGGATCGGGAGCGTGTTGACAAACTCGCCAAACTTCAAAAGATCCGTTGAAATGATACTGATCGAGGCGATCTTACGGAGAGAATTGGAAAGGGACATCCGGAACAGACGGACAAAACGCTCATAAATGAGGTCGAGCGTCGGCATCTTCCCACGGATCACCCGATCCTGGTTCGTGATGTCGTACTCCTGCACTTCCTTGCCGGAATCGTTCTTCGGCGCATTGCCCGGGGTCTCCAATGAGCCTTCAGCAACGGCATTCAGAAGCGCATCGACTTCGGACTGACTCAATACCTGATTCATCGCCCTCCTGGCCTCCCTTGGAGTTCCTCAGTTGCTCACAGCAAAGTTACTGAAGAACACTCCCTTCACTTTCCCGGTCACGAGAAAACTGTTCAGCGCATTTCGAATCTCTTCCTTGAGAAAATTGCGCCCCTCCCCGGTCTGTAAATCCGCGGGTCGTTTGCTATTGAAAAGATCGATGATGGCATTCCGAACTGGAGCCATTTTCTGTGTGATTTCGCCTGCTGTTTCAGCACTCGGCACTTCGAGAGCGATCATAACCCGGGCAAATCGAGGGGGAGTCCCCACACTGGTCGAGAGGTTGACCGTGAACTGATCAAGCGTGACCACTTGGTCCGCCTTCTTGGCAGGAGGAGCACCATGCCCGTCTCCATGTCCGCCAGCCTTGGCTTCTCCGTGAGCGCCTTCAGCCTTGGAATCACCATGACCGCCCTCTGCCTTGGCGTCTCCGTGCGAGTCTCCATGCGACTCACCGTGAGTCCCTGGCTGGATATCGGCTACGGACTCCTTGTGCTTTTCCTTTTGGAACTGCATGAAGACCACACCGCCGATACCGAGAATGAGGAGAAGATTGAGAAGGGAAAGAATCAAACCGAGCTTACCGGTCTTGTCGGATCCAGACCCTGGATCGGCTGCCGCTTCGGGTTTTTTTGCTTCATCTGACATAGCTTGGCGTCCTGCCCTCCCTTATATTTTTGCATGGAGTTTGTGGAATCGACAAGCCGTCAAATGATGGGGAGATGGAAAAAATTACCGATTGGGAAAAAAAGGAGGCGGGGTTGATCGCCCCCGGGGTCCTGGAACCCCGGGACTGACTGGTATTTGACGATCAACCCCGGCCGTATTCTGTCAGATCAGGAAACCGGACCTAGGATCAGGTCCGCTTCAGGTTGATCACTTCACCGAGGAGGTCGTCCCCGACGCTGATCACCTTGCTATTGGCTTGGAAGTTGCGCTGAGCGGTCATCAAGTTGATGAATTCGTTCGCGATATCGGTAGTCGAAGCTTCAAGTGCCTTCGAAGATACCTGACCGCGACCACCGGACATCGGAGCTCCGACGGTCGGCTGGCCCGAACCGCGGGTTTCCTTGAACTTGTTACCGCCCTGCTTCAGAAGGTCTTCGGGGCTCTCGAACTTGGCCAGGGCAACCTGGGCCACTTTCATGGTCTCGCCGTTCGAGTAGAAAGCCACGAGGCTTCCGTCATCTTCGAACTTGAGCGACCCGAGAGTTCCAGAAGCATATCCGTTCTGGATGGTCTTGTAAGCTTCGGAGTTCGAGCCGTATTGAGTCAACTGGAGTCCGTCTCCACCGCTCTTGATATCCTTCCCGAAGCTGAAATTGATCTCTTGATCCGGCTTCGAGCCTTTATTGAAGCTGAAAGAGGACTTTTTCACGTTTTGCTCAGCGAGACGGCCTTTTTCATCGAATTTGATGCTACCTTCGGCCTGAAGGACCATCTGGCCGGCCTTGCCACCTTCGATTTCTTCGCCTTTGGCCATGGCCTTCCACTCCCACTTGGAGCCTTCCGTCTTGTTGAAGTAGACGGTGACAGCATGCGGAGCACCGTTTGTATCGTAAACGGTCACACCGGTTGCAAAGTGCGAAGTCTTGTCGGGGTTCGAGGGATCGAATTGAAGATTGGTGTCGACGCGGGAGTCAAGATTTGCGAACAAATCGACTTTGTTCGTCCCTTTGGCGTCGAGAATAGCGCGATCGATCGAAATATCGCCCATTTTGGAGGTGATTCGACCGTCTTCATCGGCTTGGAAGCCTTGTACTTTTCCGCCTTCGCCCGTGACCAGCTTGCCTTCCTTGTCGAAATGGAATGCACCATCCCGGGTATAGCTTCGTCCGTCCACACCGTCGGTCACGAAAAAGCCGTTACCGGTGATGGCAAGGTCGGTCGGGCTTTCGGTTTGAGCCAAAGTTCCTTGGGAGAACACCGTGCGGATGTTACCGACTTTGGAGCCGCGACCGGTCGCATTGGAAGATCCCATGCCGCCCATGGACTTTGCCACAGCATCCTTGAATTCAGGACGTGCAGTCTTAAAACCGGTGGTTGCGGAGTTAGCGATGTTATCGCCGAATACCGAGAGAGCCTCGCCTTGTCCTTGGATCCCAGTATAGCCAGTGTACATTGAAGACAGAATACCCATTTGAGCGCCTCCTTGCGTTCGATTAGGGACTTCAATCCTGAAGTCCCGGTTTCTCGTCCACTCCCCTTCAGTCAGTCAGGGGAGTTTAGGCTTCCCAAAAGGGTCCAGCCTAGTTCTACTTCACTTTCCTACTACTCCAACTAATAAGATCGTATCACGATCTTTATTAATTAAACAACTCTTATTTATAAAATAACTGCGCCGTCGATATTTGTAAACACATTTCCATTTAAATTATTCCGATCCATCGCAGTGATCACGGTACGACTCGGAACACTGACGATCAATGCGGCCTTGTCGGTCAGCACGAGAGTGTCTTGCACTCCTTTACCGTCCGCTTTGGTAATCGCATCATTCAATCGGGCCAATGTATCGGAATCGAATTGAATCTGGCGCTCACGCAAACGCTGAGTTGCGTGTGCCGAAAACTTGATTCCTTGAGCCACCTGATTCAAGGCCGGATTCGCCGGCTGAATCACATTGGGAGTTCTCGAATCGAGAGCCTTTTGCAAGGTCTGATCGAACTCTCCCTTTTGCAAGGGGGCCTCACCCGGAGTCCGCTGGCCTTCCGATACACTTGGATTCGTCGGGACACGGCTGACATTCGGGTACAGGATCGTATTCATTCCACTCATATTCACCTCCTTTCTTTGTTATTCGTTAGACAAGCCATTTGGAAAGCCTGTCGATTGATCCTCAATGGCGGATTGCGCCATCTCGCGGTTCAATTTTTCTTGCAAGCCGGGCGGCAAAGAGTCCGCCACACCCAGCTGGGCCGAAGATTCCCCCGGCCTGGAATCCTGAACGGGGGCTGCCACTTTTTGAGGGGCGTCCGACTCGATCCGGATCACATTTTTGAAATTCACTTTTTGCGGATTTTTCGAATCACCCACGAGGAAGTGCGTCTCACCGCCATCGAAGGACACACCGACCACCGTGTCGCGATTCACCGGATCGATCTTGATCTTCTTCCCTTGGGAGTTCTCTGCATCAACCCTCACCAGGTAGGTGCCGGAACCGCTCAAAAGACTACTCGAATTGATACCGTCCCAGTTGTAAACATTCATGCCGGCTTTCATCGGCTCGAGTTCCCGGTTGGCGACCTCTTCGCCCCTCTCATCCAAAATAGTGAGCCGGATCTTTTCCGCATCCTCTGGGAGAGTGAAGTTCACCGGAGAGATCATCCCTTTTTGGTGTGCAAAACGACTCTTGTCGACTGTGACGTTCTTCCCGATCATGGCGCTCATTGCGAGACGGTCAGATGCGGAGCTCTTCTCGGAGAGTTTTTCGATCGCTCCACTGACATTCTTCAACTGTTCGACCGAGGTGATTTGGGCCATCTGTGTGGCCATCCGGTCTGAATCCATCGGTTTGGTGGGATCCTGATGGCGCATCTCGGTGATCATGATTCTCATGAAATCATCTTTATCGAGCTGCTTCTTGATGGGTCGAGCCTCTTTCGGTTTTTCACCGTAGCGAGCCTGGAGCTGATTGACGGCGTTTTTCATCGCCTGCTCACGTGCCGCAGTATCAGCGGAAGGCATCGAATCACCTCCCCCGGTCACCGCTTGCATTCCCATCGATCCTGCCGCTCTGCTGATGTCCATGGTTACTCCCCGCTCATGCAATCAGATCCAGTCCCGAGGCCGAACGGTTCCGGACCGAACGACCTGCACGAGACTGATTCAGATTACCTCCTGCGACAGACTCGTCAAAGCGACGTTCTTGCCCACTATCCCGATCCGATCCACTGCCGGAGAATCCACCACCCTGGCCGCCAAAATCGTGGCGCTGAGACCCCGAGTCCGACATCAGGTTGGGATTCTGGTCCGGAGTGGCAAACGATGCGGCCGGACCGGAGACGACCTCCACCTTGGAGAGACTCAGATTCTGCTGGGACAGGGAATCCCTGAGAGCCGAGAGACTGTCTTCCAGGATTTTCTTGGATTCTCCGTCTGTGGCCTTGATCTGAAGTGAAACCTGTTGCCCTTGGGTCCGCACATTCATCACCAGTTCACCGAGGTGATCCGGCCTCAATCGGATTTTAATCTCCCCGTCCTGACGGGCTTGGCTGAGACTGTTCACTCTGCCTGCCAAAGCCCCCACTGCTTCATCACTCAAGCGGATCTGTCCGGACGGCGCCCGCATCACGGGAGCTTCCAGGGTCTGGCGATCACCCACGGAGCGCATCAGCGGGTTCTGATCCATGATTCCTGCAAAGGCCACAGGGTCTCGGGACTCCTGCTCCCCACGGACTCCACTCTTCTTCACCCCTGGCAAGGACTCTTTTGAAGCATCCTGACCCATTCCGGCTCCAGTCCCCGGATCGCGCTGCTGCCCGGAAAACCGGAGACTCAAAAAGTCCTGGGTGGACCAGGATTGCGGTGCAGACTCTTTAGCAGGAGCTTCCGGTCTGTCTTCTCCCGACACGACCTTCAAGCCCTCGAAACTGACTCCCTCATTCTGCCAGTTCTCGAGACGTGAAACGTCGACTCCGTCAGAAGAAAGAGACTTCATGAGTTCAGGAAGACCCCCATCCTGCACCTCGGGTCCGGCCTTCGGTTGGGACTCGGTCCCGTTACCGGGAATCGGCTGAATCTGGGGAGTTTGGACCTTTTTAAGGGATGCAGCCTGAGTCCCCGCATTCATCGCAGTGGAGTCGGCAACCAGGGTGCCCTTCAGAGGACTTCCGGAGCCCGCATCTTTCTGAATCGAAAGATCAGGCCGGAACTCTGGAACTTGGCCGCCATTCTGAACCGGTA
>CANHQK010000034.1 GCA_947462765.1 Bdellovibrionales bacterium | reverse complement strand
CTTATCACGTCCCACCAATCCCACCTGTCCCGGTTGTTCGAGAACCTGAGGGGCTTAGTGCAGGGGCATCCTGAGGCGTTTCTGGCAAAGGGTAATTCCAGGATCTTTTTGCACTTGCTCGAAGGCCTTGTTGCAGATTACGGCCCTATCTTAAACCGTTGGCAGGAGGAACTTGAAGAAATCGAAGAATCGATCCTGAGAGGATCCCTCGCCCCAGTGACCGAACGCATCCTGAAGTTCAAACGTCTGGTAGTTACATTGCGAAAAGCGCTGATTCCCCAGCGTCAGACTCTTGTGCAAGTCTATGAACGGAGCCAGCTCCGGCACGATGAAGAGTCGATCCGTCCATTCTTGAAGGATGTTTCAGAAGAGATTTCCGCCCTGATTCGAGAACTCGATGCCCTGAGTGCTCAGGCAGCATCCGTCTTTGACATGTATGCAGCCAATCTCACACTCGACATGTCCAGATCGTCTCACCAGATGAACGTGATCATGCAACGCTTGGCCGTGGTCTCGGCGATATTCATGCCGCTCACCTTCATTGTCGGGCTCTACGGGATGAATATCGAAGGGATTCCGGAGCTGAAGTGGCCCGGATTCTATTTCATGTTGCTCGGATTCATGGCGCTTGTGGTGATTTCACTGCTGATTTGGTTCAAGCGGAAGAATTGGTATTGAGATGAAAATCCTGGTTACCGGAGCTTCCGGCTACATCGGTTCACTGGTCACAGACGCACTATCAAGTCACGATGGAGTTTCGAGCGTGATTGCGGTCGACGTACGCGGCTATGCAGGTGTTCGTCAGCGGCCCGCCAAGGTCAAAGAATGTCTTGCGGATGTCCGGAGCGAGGCCACTGCCCGCTTGATCCGTGATGAAAATCCGGATGTGGTCTGCCATTTGGCTTCGATCGTGACCCCGGGACGCGAGAGCACCCGGGAGTTTGAATACTCGGTCGATGTACTCGGAACGCGGAACGTCCTGGAAGCCTGCCTTGCCGGCGGAATCCGGAAAGTCGTGGTGAGCAGTTCGGGTGCAGCTTACGGGTATCATGCGGACTCCCCTGCCGAACTGCTTGAGACGGATCCCCTTAGGGGCAACCCGGAGTTCGCCTATTCGGATCACAAACGCATGGTCGAAGAGCTTTTGGAGGAGTTCCGCTCCCGTCATCCGGAGCTGAGACAGTTGGTTCTCCGTCTTTCAACCGTGATTGGAGCCACTGTCCGGAACCAAATCACCGCTCTTTTTGATAAGCCGGTGCTTCTGGGAATCTCCGGCTCGGGCACACCTTTCACTTTCATCTGGGACCGGGATCTGGTCGAAGTCTTCGTGAGGGGATGCATCCGCCCGATCGAAGGGGTTTATAATGTCTCGGGTGACGGTGTGCTCACCTTGGCAGAAATCGCCAGGATCCAGGGAAAGCCCTATCTCTCCATCCCGGCCCCGATCTTGGCTGTCGCCTTGTTTGCGCTCAAGTCCTTTGGTCTGACCCGATATGGCCCGGAACAAGTGGGTTTCCTTCGTTTCAGGCCTGTGTTGTCGAACCGCAAATTGAGAGCGCTCTTTCCCGATCTTCCGTCCAAGTCGAGTCAGGATGCGTTCATGGAATACCTGAACGCCCGATCAAATCGATGAAAATCGTCCCAAAAACGAGAAAAAGTGAGGCTTAAGCACTTTGACCGCGTCAAATCTGCTTTCAAGCATCCTGATCACTTCGGCCAAGTGAGCGGGGGATAGAAGACGCGCTTGCTCCTCCCCTGCTCCGCCTTCGATTCTGAGCGCCTCATCGACGCCCACAGGACGGATTTGGGGAAAGTCGATCACTGCCTGATGGTGGGTGACCACGGTCGGATGCACCAGACTCTCGAAGAGGTGGCCGCCGACCTTCGAGTACTCAGGGCAAATCAATTCAAAGGCCTCTTTCAAGATCAGGACCTCGAGCGGTGGAACCGGGATGAGTTTTCTCGAAAGTCCTGACGCACGAGCCGTTCTCAGAAGCAGCTCGGCATAGGTCACTCGGTCAGGCCCCCCGATTTCATAAATCCCCTCGGGTGCGTCGGCAATCAGGTAGGACAGCAGGTCATCCACATGGATGGGCTGACATTCCGCCTTCAGATTACGCGGCTCCACAAAGAACGGCAGTCGTCTCACGAGTGAGGACAGTATGGCGAATGAGGTCGAGCCACGTCCGATCACAATGGAGGCACGGAACTCGGTGACCGGTATGCCTGGAATCCGGAGAATGTCGCCCGTCAGGTGTCTGCTTCGCAAGTGGGGCGACAACGAGACTGTCGTGTCACCGAGGCCTCCGAGGTAAATGATTTTTTTTATACCGGCGAGACGGCACGAAGAGGCGAACACCTGAGCAGCCCTGGCCTCCTCGTGCTCGAAAGCCGAATCCTCGGCAAGACCGTGAACCAGGTAGTAGGCCCTCGAGCACCCTTCCATGGCTTCTCTGACCTGCGCAGCTTCACGGACATCGCCCTTCACTACTTCCAGCCCCGGGTGGGACCAGGTCAGACGGGCCGGGTTCCTGACAAGAGCTCTCACCCGGAGTCCTGAGTCGAGCAAAACCTTGGCAAGACGCTCACCGACAAAACCGGTGATCCCGGTCAACATGATTTTTTCCAAGAAGGAGTCCCTCCGTGCTAGGATCCTAACATTGCCCATGAGTATCATGCAATTCCTCCCCTCACTCGTCCGCGAACTGCTGAAGCATGTTCCCAAGTTGGGTTTCGAGGTGACCGATTGGGAGGGAGTCCGGAGAGACGCTCCGCTCATGGCTGCCCGACTTCTCTCTCAAAGCGGAGTAGCAGGACTTAAAAAAGCCCAAGAATCGGTCTTTTCGTCCTTCTTAGTCTTTTCTGCCCCGCCCACACCCCCTGGCTCAGACCCGCAGGAGTTCGGCGATCTTCTCCTCCGTTACTACTTCTCACAGCTCCAGATCGATGAAGGTGTGTTTCTGGACCTCCGGCCCGAAAACTTTTCACAATCTCCGGGCAGATTGCATTTCAGCCCGAATGGATTCTGGTACCGCTTTTCACCCACCTTCCGACAATCACTGCTCGAACTGTACGACGGGTTCTATTTCGACCGGGAAGACCTCTTTGAGCGAGGACTCCGTGGCACTGGATTGCTCTCAGGTTCCTGGAGTCCCGAGGACCAGGACCGGATGAAAACCCTTTTCCGTTCGCATTTCGGCACGGCCAGGGACTTGCCGATGCGCTTCAACCTCGAGGACTTCCAAAAAACTTTTCTGTCTGTTTTCGAATTCTTGATGGAAAAAAAGGTAAGGCTCTCGAGCGAATTCATGCTTTTTGGCGCTTATCTGGTGACACTCTATCTGGCCCTTCAGAAAACTGGCACGAGTCACGATGTCGGACGGATCTATCGCGAGCTGAGACGTCCCTCAGTCAACGGAAGCGGTCAGTAGAACATCGACCACGCGGATTCCACCTGAACGGATTTCCCACTGGATATCGAGATCCAGCACCCTAAACGCAAAACGCCGACCTTCATTGGAGGGGTCATCGATCGGCATGGTCTCCCGCTGAGGTGTTGGGCGAGGATCGAGCTCGAGCATCCTGACTACGAAGGCCACCGGATCTCCTCTGAATCGATGGTGATTCCTGCCCCCTGAGTCGTTGATGAGTGAAGCATGGCCCGGATCCAAGGTCACGGGATATCTGCGAATCGGAGGTTCTGTCCAGGAGCCCCCTGCGGTGGGAATCGAGTCGGCATAGGGGACGTAGGGCTTTAAGTCGAGTACCGCAGTGCCATCCAGGATATCGATCCCGTGAAGGATGATTTCAACACCTCCCGGAGCCTTCCGGTCGATGGTTCCAAGCCTTGCAGCCGAGATACCGATTCGATTGGGTCGATGGGGAGATCGGGAGGCGAAGACCCCCACCTTATGATCCACTTCGAGACGGGGCAGTTGAATGGTGGGTCGCCAGTCGCCCTCTTCATTGCGATCAAACAAAAAGACCACCCATACATGGGTGAAGGATTCGAGATCCCGTGTGGCTTCAGCATACCGAGGATCCGGATCGAGTTTGAGGACACCTACCGCCTCCTCCACCAGGAGGGATTGTCGTGGCACGCCGAATTTGGCTGTGAATCCTGATCGGATACGACCGATGGGGTTCACTCTTGATCCTTGATCTCATCATCCACAGCTTGATCCTCGATCTTGAGAATCTGCCGCATCAGAATCCGGATGCAATCCCGGATCCAAAGTTTGTCCTCTTCAGAAATGGCCAAAATCTTCAATCCCGCAGATGACGAGCCTTGCACAGCCATGACCGCCAGGCCAAGGGGCATTTCACGGTTGAGAACCTTCAATACAGCCTGTTTCGGGCGGAACCCGACCTGAAAAAGAGACTCATCTCCCGGTTGTAAAGCCAGCTTCATTCCCTCACGACTCAAGTCCTTCAGTTTTCGGACCTGAATCCCGTGATCCGTTTGAAAACGCAACTCGGCCGGGAAACTCTCATTGAACGGAATCCGGATGTATTTCCTGCGGTGAGTTTTTAGAATTTTGAACGGGAAATCAAACCAGAGGACACGTTGTCCTCCCGGGAGGAACTTCAAAATGGTCCGCGGGGCGACAAAGACCATCCTGAACTGGAGCAAGGTCAGGGTGACGAAGGCCTCCATTCGGGAATATCGCTCGAGGTATTCAAAAACCCGCTTGGCATGGGGAGGCATGTTGCCTTCGATTTTGGCAAAAATCCCTTCCTCACGGGTTTCTCCACAATAAAACTGGAAGGTCACTTCCTTGGACTCCCCAGAAAACAGCACCGTCCCCTTCGGTCTCAAATTCTTCAGCTCGAAGAAGGCGAGGTTAAGCTGATAGTCATCAGTCACCTCCACCACACCGTCCGGTATCGGGAAACGGGATTTCTGGATCAAGAGCGCCCTTTCTTCCAAGCGGCCACCAGCTCATTGAAGGAGTCGGCCAACTCCGGGAAAAAGTCCCCTTTCCTGAACTGAACCTCGCTCAGTTCGGGGCCTTGGCTATCGCGCATCCGGGCGAACTCGTTCTTCATTCTATGAATTGGTCCGGCAATCTTGTGAGAAATCGCCAAACCGCCGAGGATCAGAATGAGGCCGATCACCACTGCGATGATCAGAATCACCCGGTTGAAAGTCACTTCCTGCATCTGGATGAATTGGAAGTAAATGTGGTCGGCCGGCAGACCAGCCTGATTACCAATCTGGATGAACTCCTGAAATCCATAGCTGATCAAGGCATACACGGTGATCAGAATCAAAGTGGCCAGGAGCGCCGCGTACCCGATCAGGGTCCACTGGAACTTGGGATTGATCAGGAGGGAGCTTTTCTTACGGTTTTGATTGTTGTCCATTTGTCCCATTATCTCAGCGGGAGTCATTGATTTTCAATGAAAAACTTACTTCCTCGCGCTAACCTGTCCTCATGCAATCCCTGTCCAGCCTTTTGAACTCACCCTATGCCGTTTTTGACGGGGGTGTGGCTACAGAACTCTACGAAAGGGGATTTTACATCAACCGCCCCTTCGAGGAATTGAACACCTCTCACGCGCGGGATGTGCAAGGCGTTCACGAAAGCTATCTTGATGCGGGCGCCATGATTGTGACAACCAACAGCTTTTCACTGACATCCCCCCAGCTTGAGAAATTTGACATCCGGGACCGCCAAGGCGAACTGCTTCAACAAGCCATTCGGATCGCCCGCGCAGCCGTTGCCAACAAGGGCGGAAAAGGCAAGGTGGCTTTGTCTTTGGGACCCATGGGTGCCCTGATTGAGCCACTCGGACCGGTTTCCAAAGAAGAGGTGGTCGTGGAGTATTCCCGACTGGCACAGGATGCCATGAACGAGTCGGGTTTCGATCTTTACATTCTCGAAACATTCTCAAATTTGGACGAACTTGAGTCCGCCATCGAAGGGGTCAGGCGGGTGGATCGTGCTCGTCCCCTGCTCGCATCCGTAACGGTACAAAGCTCGGATACCGGTTTGATCGAAGGTTTTGCACGCCGGATTGGAAACAGACCCGACGTCCAAGGTCTCGGCATGAACTGCTCCGAAGGGCCGCACGACTTGCTTCAATCGCTCAAGATCCTGAGACCCCTGACTTCTTTGCCGATCGTCATCCAGCCCAATGCCGGTATCCCAAGAAACATCAACGGCCGGTATTTCTACATGACTTCACCGGACTACATGGCAAAGTTCGCCAAACGCTTCATCGAAGCTGGCGCATGGGGAGTCGGTGGTTGTTGTGGAACAGGTCCGGATCACATCCGGGCGATCGCACAGGCCGTCCGAATGATGGAGGTGAAGGCCGCCCCCTCACCCGCACCGCTTCAGCTAGCCGGTGGAATCGAGATCGCTGAAAAGCTCAATCCAGTCCGTCGCGAACTCTCAACGAGAAAGTCTTCCTCGCTCGGACAGGCTCTCCTGAGCGGAGAGAAGGTCATTTCGGTCGAGTTGACAGCGCCCAGGGGCACCGATCTCACCAAATTCGACTTGGCACTGAACAGACTCGAAGAAGCCGGCGTCAGGTTTGTGAATGTCCCGGATGGCGCACGTGCTTCAACCCGTGTCTCATCTCTTCACCTCGCAACCAGGGTGAAGGCAGATCCCGCAAGGAAACTCACGGTGATCCCCCACCTGACGACTCGGGACCGGAACCTCATCGCTTTGCAGTCGGATCTCTTGGGTGCATCGGTCAACGGGGTTCATGAGTTGCTCCTCGTGACAGGAGATCCCCCGAAGCTCGGAAACAGCAAAGATGCCACGGCAGTCTACGACATCGACTCCATCGGTCTCACCTGGTTGGTCGACCGGATGAATCAGGGCCTTACACCGCTCGGTGATCCCATCGGATCGAAGACGGAGTTTTGTATCGGAGTGGCCGCCAATCCGACGGCTATCAATCTCGATCTTGAATTGAGAAGATGGAAGTACAAGGTGGAATCGGGGGCGGATTTTGCCGTCACCCAACCGGTTTATGAGGCCGAAACATTCCGCAGATGGAAAGATCGAATCGGCTCTGATCAACGTCCCCACTTGGTCGGGATCTGGCCGTTCATCAGTCAGAAAAACGCTGAATTCATGGCTCATGAGGTCCCTGGGGTATTTGTGCCACCCTGGGCGCTTGAACGGATGGCCGCGGCTCAAGATGATCCGGAGCGTGCCGTACGTACGGGGATTGAGCTTTCTGTAGAGGTCATGAAGTCCCTTTGGAATGATTGCGAGGGTTTTGCCATCAGCGCACCGCTCGGAAGGGTGGAGGTGGTCTTGGAGGTATTGAAGTGTCTGAATTGATCGTGGAGGAGCTTCGTAAACGGATCCTCGTACTCGATGGAGCGATGGGGTCCATGATCCAGCAGTACCGTCTCACGGAGACTGACTATCGCGGTGATCGCTTCAAAGATCACCATTCAGACCTGAAAGGCAACAATGACCTGCTGGTTCTGACCCGTCCAGACTTGATCCGGAACATCCATCTCGAGTACCTGAGGGCGGGGGCCGATATCATTGAAACCAACACTTTCAACGGCACCACGATCGCCCAGAAGGATTACGGCCTCGAATCGGTGGTCCGGGAAATCAATGTCGCGGCAGCCCGGCTTGCTAAAGAGGCGTGTATGGAAGTCATGCGCGAATCCGAGGCTCGCGGCGAACGCCGTCTGTGCTTCGCCGCGGGTGCGGTCGGACCCACCAACAAGACCGCGTCCCTCTCTCCCGATGTGAACCGGCCGGAGTACCGGGCTGTGACCTTCGAGGAGCTGAAATCAGCCTATCGGGATCAAATCGAAGGACTGATTGACGGCGGTGTGGACCTGCTTCTTTTTGAAACCACCTTCGATACCCTCAATCTGAAGGCTGCGATCCACGCCTATCTCGATCTCGGCGAGGAAAACCCGGCTCGAAAACTCCCGCTCATGCTCTCGGCGACGATTACGGACCAGTCCGGTAGGACTCTATCCGGACAGACCATCGAGGCCTTCTGGGCTTCAGTGGCTCACTCGGGAGCAATCAGTGTCGGGCTCAACTGTGCCTTGGGCGCAAAAGACATGCGGCCCTATCTCCAGGCACTCTCGCCCATGATCGACTGTGCGTTGTCCTGTTATCCGAATGCCGGCCTTCCCAACCCGCTCGCCCCGACCGGATATGACGAAACCCCCGAAATGCTCTCAGCTACTCTGAGACAATTTGCCAAAGAGAGTTTGCTGAACGTGGTCGGAGGTTGTTGCGGAACCACACCTTCCCATATCCGGGCCATTGCAGAGGCCGTAAAAGGGATTCCTCCCAGAGTGATCGGTGCCGGGTCACCGGACGATGCCTTGATCCTGAGTGGCCTTGAACCCTTGATCCATCGGGCCTCCGGAAACAGTTTTCTCACCATCGGTGAGCGGACCAATGTCATGGGATCACCCAGGTTTGCTACGCTGATCCGAGAGAACAGGTTCGACGAGGCGATGAGAATCGCCAAACAACAGGTCGAAAACGGTGCCAACATTCTCGACATTTGCTTCGATGAAGCCTTGATCGATGCGGAAGAATCGATGAACCGATTTCTGAATCTCCTCGCATCCGACCCGGATATAGCAAGGATCCCGTTCATGATCGACAGCTCGAAGTGGAGCGTGCTTGAAGCGGGATTGAAGTGCCTCCAGGGAAAAGGCATCGTCAATTCCATTTCGCTCAAAGAGGGGGAGGAAACCTTCCTGAATCAAGCCAGGAAAATCAGGAAATACGGAGCTGCCGTGGTGGTCATGGCATTCGATGAGAACGGGCAGGCCGCGACTTTCGAAGACAAAGTCCGGATCTGCGAACGGTCCTTCCGTCTGCTGATCGATCGGGCGGGATATCGGCCTCAAGACATTATTTTCGACCCGAACGTGCTCACTGTTGCAACGGGCATGGAGGAGCACGATTCCTACGCACTCGACTTCATCCGGGCCGTGAGCGAGATCAAGGCCCGGTGTCCCGGCGTGAGAGTGAGTGGCGGAATTTCCAACGTGTCTTTCTCATTCCGTGGAAATAATCGGGTCCGAGAAGCCATGCACAGCGTATTCCTGTACCACGCGATCCGAGCAGGCCTCGACATGGGGATCGTCAATGCGGGAATGATCACCGTTTATGACGAGATCGAACCCGCACTCCGCGATGTGGTGACGGATGTGATTCTCAATCGTTCTCCTCAGGCGGCCGAAGCCCTGATCAAAATCGCCGCTGAACTCAAAGAGTCGCCAGATGCGGAGCCGGCTTCCAAAGAGAGGGGCTCAAACCAGAAGTTGGCTTGGCGCTCCCTTGCGCTCGAGAAACGCATCGAGCATGCACTCGTGCACGGGATTACCGATTTCATCGACGAGGATACGGAAGAAGCTCGGCTCAAGTATGGAAGACCATTAGCGGTGATCGAGGGGCCGCTGATGGATGGCATGAAGACCGTCGGAGAGCTCTTCGGTGCTGGGAAGATGTTTCTTCCCCAGGTCGTGAAGAGTGCCCGCTCCATGAAGCGTGCGGTAGCCTGGCTGACCCCCTTCATGGATGCAGAAAAAGACGCGAACACAAGTTCCGGCTCGGGGATATTCGTGATCGCGACGGTCAAAGGCGATGTCCACGATATCGGAAAGAACATCGTCTCGGTGGTCCTGGCCTGCAACGGGTATCGGGTGATCGATCTCGGAGTCATGGTCAGATGCGAGGAGATTCTGCGAGTTGCCCGGGAAAATCAGGCTGATTTCATCGGTCTGAGCGGATTGATCACCCCCTCTCTCGATGAAATGATCCATGTTGCAAAGGAGATGACACGAGAAGGGTTCAGCGTCCCTTTGCTGATTGGTGGAGCGACCACGTCTCCCGCTCATACCGCAATCAAGATGGCGGAACATTATCCAGCGCCCATGGTCCAGGTCGGTGATGCGTCACTTGTGATCGAGATCTGCACCAAACTCAAGAGCCCACAGCTCCGACCGCAGTTCGTCCGTGATCTTCGCGAGAATCAGAAG
This sequence comes from Bdellovibrionales bacterium, assembly GCA_947462765.1. Taxonomy (GTDB): domain Bacteria; phylum Bdellovibrionota; class UBA1018; order UBA1018; family CAIMNF01; genus CAIMNF01. The sequence goes on along the minus strand of CANHQK010000034.1, from coordinate 13,234 downwards.
AAACTGAAGGAGTTCCATGAGCGTACCCGGAAGAGCGAGGACCTGCTCCCGCTTGACGAAGCAAGATCCCTTGCCGGTAAGATGGATTGGGACACCTTACCGGAGCTGAAACCGTCTTTTCTCGGAACCCGTGTTCTTGACTCCCTTCCCTTGGCCGAGGTGGCCCGCTACATCGACTGGTCGCCGTTTTTCTGGACTTGGGAACTAAAAGGCAAGTATCCGGCGATCCTCCAACACCCCGTACATGGACAGGAAGCACAAACTCTATTCAACGATGCGCGCGTCCTCTTGGACCGGATCATCAGGGAAGAACGGTTCCGTCTGAGGGCTGTCTACGGACTCTACGAAGTTGTACGACAAGGGGACGATCTCGTCGTCCGGAATGAGGAAAACTCACAACACTTCCACTTCCTGCGTCAACAGAAACGCAAGATCGGCGAGCCCCGCTACCATTGCCTGGCTGATTTCATCCGGCCGTCCGGTCACGACCTTTTGGGTGCCTTTTGTGTGACCTCCGGCCCTGAGGTCGAGGTTTTTGCCGAGGAATTCAAGAGATCCCAGGACGATTACTCGTCCATTCTTGTGAAAGCCTTGGGGGACCGTCTGGCCGAGGCTTCGGCTGAATGGCTTCATGAGAAAGTGAGAAAAGAAGCAGGAATCGTCGAGAATCTATCGATTGAAGCCCTGATCGACGAAGAGTATCGCGGCATTCGTCCTGCAATGGGGTATCCGGCCTGTCCGGATCATAGCGAAAAAACCGCTCTATGGAATCTTCTGGGTGTCGAAGAGTCCATCGGAGTGGGGCTGACCTCGTCATTTGCCATGAATCCACCCTCTTCCGTTTCGGGACTTTACTTTTTCCATCCCGAGGCGAGGTATTTCAATGTCGGGCCCGTCAGCGAGGCCCAGCTCGAAGATTATGCCCGACGCAAGGGAACGACCGTCGAAGAGGTGCTCCGTTGGCTCTGAGCGCTTCTTTTGAAGCCCTATTGCAGGAATTGATCACGCTCAGGGCTCCGCCATTACTGATCAAACAGGTGGCCCAAATGGATGCTTCAGAGCTCGTGCGCTGGATCGAAACTGTGGACGAATCCCCCTACTCCATTGGAGACTGGGCTTCAGCGCTGATTCTCTTCGCGGAATGGGAGGTCAAGGAGCGGGCCTTGTCGTTGAAACAGAAACGCGAATACCTGGTTTGCTGCATCGAAGGATGCGGCGGATCGACCTCATTGCTTCCTTTATCAAGTCTCCTCGAAAGCTATCTGCACTCTCACGGGGTCAGGGATTGATCCGGCTATTCTCCGGCGGAAGTGCCGGAGTCTCTCGGATCGGATACCCCGATGAACCCGTCCTGAGTTCGAGCAACCGCCATCACATTGCTTTGGGGTGGCACTCTACGGATCCTCCAACCCCGGTCCGAAAGCCCTCGCAGGACTGATGGGTCGACCGGAAGATTCTCAATCAAAAGCTCGTCGGGTCGCCACTGTTGATGGATTCTGGGTGCAGCAACCGACTGATACAAGTCCAAGCCGTATACCAAATGGTTCAGGATGGTTTGGGCAACTGCCGTGATGATCCGTGTTCCGCCGGGAGCTCCGACTGCCAGGACCGGTTTCCCCTCTTTCAGAACCAAGGTCGGTGACATCGAAGAAAGCGGGGTTTTGAAAGGCTCGACTTGATTGGCTTCGCTCGAGGAAGTCGCTCCGAACAGGTTGCTCGACCCCACTTTAGCCGAAAAGTCGTCCATTTCATTGTTGAGGACAATCCCGGTTCCTTCCGCGGTCACCTTCGACCCAAAATAGTCATTGATCGTTTGGGTGGAAACCACCGCATTCCCCTCAGAATCCATCATGCTGAAGTGGGTGGTCTCGAGATGCTCCTCTGAATTCGAGCCGGGGATACCCGCGCTCACCGATTCAGCAGGACGCGCCCTTTCACCGAAGTCCCTGCGCAACTTGCTCAAATAAGGCCCAGCCAGCAACCCTTCGACGGGTACCGGGACGAAATCCGGATCACCGAGGTAGCGTGCCCGGTCAGCGAAGGCTTGCTGCATCGCCGATGCAATCAGATGGAAGCTCAAGGGTTGCTGGAAACCCGAACGCACCAGATCATCACCCTCGAGCATTTTCAGGATTTGTATGACGTGGAGGCCACCCGAACTCGGCGGCGGCATCGAAATCATCTGGTATCCGCGCCACTCGGCCACGAGCGGTTCCCGTTGCTTGACCTGGTAATTCCTGAGGTCTCCCGCCCCTACCCTGCCTCCATGTTGCCGGATGCTCCTGACCAGCTTCCGGGCGATCGCTCCCCGGTAAAACGATTCCGGATCCCGAGCGATAGTCCTCAGGGTCCTGCTTAAGTCGGACTGTACAAGAATCTCCCCCTCATTCCGGGGAATACCATTCGGTCCTAGAAAGATCTTCCTGCTTTCGGGAAATCTGGCCAAATCTTCTTTTTCTGAAACGATGGCCCGAGCCAGGGATGGGTAAATCTTGAATCCTCTTCGGGCCAAATCAGCCGCAGGCATCACGAGTGAGTTCCACGATTTTCGGCCTAACTCGGTATGAATGATCTTCAATCCCCGAACCAATCCAGGAACCGCCACCGCATCGCCCCCGACTGTCGAGCGTCCAGGGATCACCTCACCCCGGGCATCCAAAAACATCTTGGGATGTGCCAAAGCTGGCGCACGCTCCCTGAAATCGAACACACTTATTTTTCCGGTTTTCCCGTCACGGTGAATCAGGAAACCGCCCCCACCGATTCCGGTGGAATGCGGACGCTCCACACTGATGGCAAAAGATGCGGCAATCGCCGCATCAAGAAGACTCCCTCCGTTTCGAAGCACACCCGCCGCGATACGGGTGGTCTCGGAACCTTGCGTGGACAGGATCCATCTGCGACCGCTAGCAGAAACGACCTCCGGAGGGGCGATCGCCCCCTTGCGTACCGACTCATCGACCGGAGCCCAGACTTCGCGGGGAGCACGGTTCCCGCTATTGCAAGCGGATAAACCCACGATCACGCAGGCCAATGGAACCAGGGACCTCAAGGCCTCAAGGATGGATCCAGAGAATTCCACGATTTCTGCCAGAATCCGCATCGCGCGTCTCCAAACCCTTCAAGAAGTTCGCCAATGAAACCCAGTACGGCTCATAATACTCGCGATCGGGATCCAGGATGAGCACCCTTCCCGCCCGGGCGTCGTAAGCACCGACCGGGGCGACATGCCCCACCTTGCCCTCGGGATCTCCGGTGAGCTCACTCTGCAAAAAGTTCCCAAGGATCAGGTCTTTCGACGAAGCCTCATTGGCTTTCAATGCCAGTTCGATCTTTTCCTTCCATCCTTTGCCTTCCGCAAAGATCAGCTCCACTTTCAGATCGGAATGTCCCCTTCTCTTCAATGCCTCAGTCGCGATCGATCCGAACTCCTCCAGTGAAACGGTCTTGCCGGGGATCAACCTTCCGAAAAACCGTTCGATCGGACGCAAATCAGCTACAAGCTTCAAAAACGCTTTCTGATCGAGGAGTCGGTCTTCCGCCTTCCGATCCCCTCTTCCGAAATCGAGAGCATTCAAAGCCATGGTGAACGAAGCCACCGAACAGGATCGTGAATCCTGCTGTGGCACATAATAGGGAATGAGGCTCCAAAAGTCTGGAGACGGATTCCTTCGGAGTGCCTCGGATTCGACCGAGAGAGGCCGTACTCCCGGCCCGTACTTCGGGGCCGGGAATGCGAAACTCTGGAATGAAAGCCCGATCAACACGGGCAGCCAAAAACGACTCAAACCAGATTCAGCCTGTGGGCCAATGCCTCGTTCAATGCCTCAAGAAAGGGCTCGGTATTCAGGTACTGATGCGAAGCCACCTTGTCTCCGTAGATGCAGACCGCCAGGTCTTTCGTCATTTTGCCGCTCTCGACAGTCTTGATGCAGACGTCTTCAAGCGTCTCCGCAAAACGGATGAGATCCGGGTTCTGATCAAGCTTTCCACGGAATGCAAGTCCCCTGGTCCACGCAAAAATGGATGCGATCGGGTTTGTCGAGGTCGGCTTTCCCTGCTGATGCATACGGAAGTGCCGGGTGACAGTCCCGTGGGCCGCCTCGGCTTCGAGAGTCTTTCCATCCGGAGTGAGCAGGACCGAAGTCATCAGTCCGAGCGAACCGAAGCCCTGGGCCACGGTATCGGACTGGACGTCACCGTCGTAGTTCTTGCACGCCCAAACGAAATTCCCGTTCCACTTGAGTGCGGAAGCAACCATGTCATCGATCAGGCGGTGCTCGTAGGTGATGCCAGCGGCCTCGTATTGGGATTTGTAATCCTTTTGGTAAACGGCCTCGAAGATGTCCTTGAAGCGCCCGTCGTACTTCTTCAGGATGGTGTTCTTGGTCGAAAGATAAAGGGGCCACTTTTTAGTCAAAGCCATCTGGAAACAGGCGTGAGCGAATCCAGTGATCGACTCATCGGTGTTATACATCGACATGGCCACACCATCACCCTTGAAGTTGAACACTTCGAAGGTCTGGGGTGCGGACCCATCTTCTGGGGTGAACGTCATGGTGAGCTTGCCTTTGCCCTTGATGACCGTATCGGTTGCCCGGTACTGATCACCGAAAGCATGCCGACCGATGATGATGGGTGCGGTCCAATTCGGAACCAATCGGGGGATGTTCTTGCAAACGATGGGTTCGCGGAAAACCGTTCCATCGAGAATATTGCGAATGGTCCCGTTCGGGGACTTCCACATCTGCTTCAGCTTGAACTCTTTGACCCGCGCCTCATCCGGTGTGATGGTGGCGCACTTGATGCCCACATTGAACTTCTTGATGGCCTCGGCCGCTTCAATCGTAACCTTGTCATCCGTTTGATCACGGTATTCCATTCCCAGATCGAAATACTTGATGTCGAGATCGAGATAAGGAAGGATGAGGCGGTCCTTGATGTATTTCCAGATGATCCGGGTCATCTCATCCCCGTCGAGTTCCACCACCGGATTTTGAACCTTGATCTTGGCCATTTTATGCCTGTCCTTTCTTGAGTTCCTGGTCCCTGAGGTCTTTCCTCAGGATCTTGCCGACATTGCTTTTTGGGAGTTCCTGCCGGAACTCGATGTGCTTCGGAAGCTTGTAACCGGTGAGGTTCGCCTTGGCGTAAGCGCGAAGCTCGTCCTCGGTGAGACTGGAATCCTTCTTCACAACAAAGACCTTCACTGCCTCACCGGATTTGTCATCCGGAACTCCGATCGCCGCCACCTCAAGCACCTTGGGCTGGAGCGCGAGCACGTCTTCGATCTCGTTCGGATAGACGTTGAATCCTGAAACGAGAATCATGTCCTTCTTCCGGTCGACGATTTTGAAGTACCCCTCTTCGTTCATGTACCCGAGATCACCGGTTCTGAAATACCCGTCCGCTGTCATCACTTTGGCTGTTTCGTCGGGTCGGTTCCAATAGCCCTTCATCACCTGCGGGCCCCGGATGCTGATCTCGCCAACGAGGCCGACATCGAGCTCTTTTCCGCCATCATCGAGAATCGCAAGCTCGGTCGAGGGGATCGGCAGACCGATATATCCATTGTAATCTTTCAAATTCATCGGATTGATACAGGCTGCGGGAGAAGTCTCTGTCAGACCGTATGCCTCAATCAGTGGAACTCCCGTGACCTGCTTCCATTTCTCAGCGACAGCACGTTGCACAGCCATTCCACCCCCCAGAGCCACTTTCAGACCTGAAAAGTCCAGATCCTTGAAGTCGGGGTTGTTCAGTAGACCGTTGAACAGCGTATTCACTCCTGTGATGGCCGTGAACTTCCACTTTTTCAGCTCTTTGACGAATCCGGGAATGTCTCGCGGATTGGTGATCAAAACATTCAGCGCGCCGACCGAGCAGAAAATCATGCAGTTCGCGGTGAGCGAGAAAATATGATAAAGCGGCAACGGCGTGATGATGATTTCCTCGCCCTCTTTGACCAGGAACTGAATCCAAGCCTTGGCTTGCAAGAAATTTGCGACGATGTTGCCGTGGGTCAGCATCGCTCCTTTGGAAACACCCGTCGTCCCGCCGGTATATTGCAAGAAAGCCAGATCTTCGCTCCGGACCATCGGCTTGCTCAGCGTCGTAGTCGAGCCCGCGGCAAGCGCTCCCAGGAAACTCCATGACCCGGCAATCCGGTAATCCGGGACCATTTTCTTCACATGTTTCACGACTGCGTTTACCAGCAGGCGTTTCGGAAAAGACAGCAGATCTCCGAGCTCGCTGATCACGACATGCTTCACCTCGGTCTTTTCGATCGCCTTCTCGAGAACATGGGCAAAGTTCGCCACAATCACAATTGCCTTGGCTCCGGAATCACGGAGCTGGTGCTCGAGCTCGCGCGGAGTATAGAGTGGATTGCAGTTCACTGCCACCATGCCGGCACGCAACACGCCGAACAGGGCCACCGGGTACTGGAGAATGTTGGGCATCATGATCGCGACACGATCTCCCCGTGAAAGCTTGAGGTCGTTCTGAAGGAAGCACGCGAACCTGTAGCTGAGACGGTCGATCTCTGCATAACTCAGAGTCTTACCCATGTTGTGGAATGCGGGACGGGTCGCAAAACGCTGAAAAGTATTCTCCAGGAGATCCACCAAGGATCCGAACTGATTCGAGTCAATGACGCTTGGGACGCCGGGTTGGTAACTTTTGTGCCAGATTTTTTCCATGGCCACATTATGGCCCATCGGCCCGGAGTTGCAACTCAGGAGTCCTGAAACAATCCGAATTCGTTCGACAACGCACCGCCTCCTGCCTTAAACTCGAGGGCATATGAAATCACAACATCCCAACAGCTTCGGCGCATTGTCGACGCTCACCGTCGATGGTCGTACTTTTCAGTTCTTTTCCCTCAAAAAATTCGCCGCACAGTCCGGCAAGTCGATCTCGGGCTTTCCGCACTCCATGAAAGTGCTGGTCGAGAATCTGCTTCGACTCGAGGACAACCTCGCAGTAAAGAAGAGTGACATCGAAACTCTCGCATCTTGGAACCCAAAAGCCGAACCCGACCAGGAAATCCAGTTTACGCCAGCCCGCACCGTGCTTCAAGACCTGACCGGAGTTGCGGCGGTATGTGATTTGGCAGCCATGCGCTCGGCCATGAAGCGCCTCGGTGGCGATCCCAACCGAATCAACCCCCTCACTCCCGCTGACTTGGTCATCGATCACTCGGTGAACGTGGATTTTTTCGGTCAAAAAGACTCCTTCCACAAAAATCGCGAAAAAGAGTACCAGCTCAACAAAGAACGTTACGAGTTCCTGAAATGGGGTCAAAAATCCCTTCGTAACTTCCGAGTGGTTCCGCCGGAAACCGGAATCATCCACCAGGTCAATCTTGAGTACCTCGCCACCGTTGCCATGACGTCTTCAACTCCAAGTGGCACGGATATGGTTTATCCAGACTCCTGTGTCGGCACCGATTCCCACACCACCATGATCAACGGACTCGGTGTCGTCGGTTGGGGCGTAGGAGGCATTGAAGCCGAGGCCGCCATGCTTGGCCAACCCATCTCCATGCTCATCCCTCAAGTAGTGGGAATGAAGCTCACAGGTAAGACCCGCGAAGGCATCACCGCAACTGACGTGGTCCTCACCATCACGCAAATCCTCAGGAAAAAAGGCGTGGTCGGTAAGTTTGTTGAATTTTTTGGTGAAGGTGTCGCCGGGCTCTCTCTTGCTGACCGGGCAACCATCGCCAACATGGCCCCCGAGTACGGTGCGACTATCGGATTCTTCCCGATCGATGAGAAAACAATCGACTACCTGAATCTGACCGGGCGCCAGCACCTGGTACCGCTCGTGAAGGCTTATTATCAGGAGCAGGGCATGTGGTTCGACCCCTCTGCCACTCCGCAATTCTCCGATGTGGTCGAGCTCGATCTTTCTTCGATCGAACCTTCCCTCGCGGGTCCGTCGCGGCCCCAGGACCGGGTCACTCTTCCCAAGGTCAAGGAGGAGTTCGCCAAGAGCCTGCCAACCCTGATCTCTCAGATGAAGGATCCGGAGGCCAAGCTCGAATCTGAAACCAAATTGACCCTGAACGGTGTCGACACCCGGATCGGGCATGGCGCCGTGACCATTGCTGCGATCACCTCGTGTACAAACACCTCCAATCCGAGCGGTCTCATCACTGCCGGATTGCTGGCCAAGAAGGCCGTCGAGAAGGGCCTGAGAGTCAAGCCCTGGGTCAAAACTTCTATGGGCCCCGGTTCCAAAGTGGTGACGGATTATCTTGCCGAGGCTGGACTCCTTCCCTTCATGGAAGATCTCCACTTCAACGTCGTCGGCTATGGTTGCACCACCTGTATCGGCAATGCGGGACCTCTGATCGACGAGGTTTCAAAGGCGGTGACAGACGGAAAACTAGTGGTGGCTTCTGTGCTTTCCGGAAACCGGAACTTCGAGGGGCGGATCAATCCCCAGGTTCGTGCCAACTACCTCGCCTCTCCGGCGCTGGTGATCGCTTATGCACTGGCGGGTACGGTTACGCTCGATCTCACCACTGAGGCGATCGGGACAGGAAAGGACGGAAACCCTGTTTACCTGAAAGACCTGTGGCCGACCAACTCGGAGGTCGAAGCACTCGTATCGAAGCACGTGACCCCCAGTCAATTCAAGAAGAGCTATTCGGACGTCTTCGCAGGAGACGAGTATTGGGCGCGCGTTCAGGCTCCCGAGGGGACTCTGTTTGCCTTTGATGAAAAATCCACCTACATCAAAGAGCCCGCTTTCCTGCAGGAACTGACTGCCCAACCCAAGCCTCTCTCTGATATCCATGGGGCACGGATCCTCGGGTTGTTCGGCGATTCCATCACCACCGACCACATCTCGCCTGCGGGTTCGATCTCGAAGAACTCCCCTGCAGCCCGTCACCTGGTTTCGCTCGGTGTGGAACCGAAGGACTTCAATTCCTACGGCTCGCGTCGTGGGAACCACGAGATCATGGTCCGCGGCACATTTGCCAACATCCGGATCAAGAACAAAATCATGAACGGCGTCGAAGGCGGCCTCACCCGGAAGTTCCCGGAAGGCACCGAAATGTCGATCTACGATGCGGCGATTGCTTACAAAAAAGAGAACACTGGCCTCGTCGTCATCGCCGGGAAGGAATACGGCACCGGGTCCTCTCGGGATTGGGCAGCCAAAGGGACCATGATGCTCGGAGTCCAGGCGGTCATTGCTGAGAGCTATGAGCGGATCCACCGTTCTAATCTGGTGGGAATGGGAGTGCTTCCCTTGCAGTTCCTGCAAGGCGAGAGCGCGGACACCCATGGGATCAAGGGAGACGAAAAAATCGATATCGAAGGCATCACCACCGTACAACCGGGCCAAAAGCTGAAAGCCCGAATCACTCGAAGCGACGGTTCGTCCAAGGAAATCCTGCTTCAAGGGCGGATCGATACGGCAAACGAGCTCGAGTACTATAAAAACGGCGGCATCCTGCACTATGTGATCCGCGGGCTCCTGAAGAGCTGAGAGGAAAACCATGACCCGTGAAGAGAAACTCGAATTGGTCCAAAGGATGCTCGGCCTGAGACACAAGCTCAAGGTCATCGCCAGCATGAAAGAACCTGAAACCCACGACGAACTCTCTTCGAGCATGCTTTCGCGTTGGGAACTCGAAGACGAGATCAAAGCGATCGAGATCCTTCTCGAGCAGGAACGCTCAGAGAATGTGAAAACCAAGCTCAAACTGGTCACGGAACAATACCTCTCCGGTCAGCCTGTCGTGAAAAAGAAGAAAACGTGAAGTCCGGTTCATCAGACTGGTCACGATCCACGGTCGGACATTCGGCTCCCTACCGGGCACGCATGTTCGCAGATGTCGCCATGTTCTTCCGGATTGCTTTCCAGTTCTGGAGAGGGTTCCATTTTCTCCGGAACACCCGGAGGGCCATCACGGTTTTCGGAAGTGCCCGGACACCGGATGATCACCCTTATTGTGCTCTGGCTCGAACCGTTGCCCGGAAGATCGGCGAGCAAGGAATCGCCATTGTCACGGGAGGCGGGGGCGCAGTGATGCAGGCTGCGAACCAGGGAGCATTCGAATCCGGAGCGCCATCGATTGGTATCAACATCACCATCGAGCGCGAGCAAAAGCCCAATCCCTATCTCACCCGCAGTCTGGTTTGCCGTTACTTTTTTGTCCGGAAGGTCCTTCTCAGCCGTTATAGTGAGGCATTCCTGATCCTGCCGGGCGGTTTCGGGACCCTCGACGAATGCTTCGAGATCATCACCCTGATCCAGACCGGGAAGATGCGCGCCAGACCAGTGGTGCTGATCGGGAGCGAATTCTGGGGTGGGTTGCTCAAATGGTGCCGGGAAACCTTGATTCCACAAGGAATGATCACCGAGACGGAGTTCTCAAGGATCCATTTGGCCGATACCGCTGAGGAAGCTCTGTTCCACCTCGGAATTCAAGATCCCAACAACAGTGCGACCAACACTCCGACAATGACCCGGTAAACGGCGAATACGGCAAAACTCGTCCGACTGACCCACTTGATCAGCACATGGATGGCCAGAGCACCTGAAACCAATGCGGTCACGGTACCGATCAGCAAGGGACCGGCACCCGAGATCGACTGCACGAGTTCGTCCCAATGACGACTCTCGTAAACCACTGCACCGAGCGTGATAGGTAGAGAGAGTAGAAAAGAAATCCGTGCGGACTCTGCCCGGCCGAAACCGAGCAGGCGCGAGGCGGTGATGGTGCTACCAGACCGGGACACACCGGGAACCAAAGCCAGGGCCTGCATACAGCCGATCACGAGGAGGTCCTTCAAACTCGCATCACCCAACTCCCGCTCCGTGGGGCGACTCCGGTCCACCCACCAGAGAAGGATTCCGAACAAGGGCAGCGTGATCCATAGAATCCATAAAGCACGGAGATGGGACGAAATCCATCCATTCAGAAGCGCCCCGGCCAAGACAGCAGGCAGAGTGCCGACTCCCAGGTGGAGCCAGGAAAGGGTTTTCTTCGGCCCTTCTTTCCTCGGGAGCGGGTTCTTCAGGATATCGATCCAATCCCTGAAAAAATAGACCGCCGTGGCCAACAGAGTCCCGACGTGGAGAAACACATCGAAAGCCAGACCGGGATCCGGAGTCCCGAGAACACTCGGAAGCAAAAGTAAATGCGCTGAACTGCTCACCGGAAGGTATTCGGTCGCACCCTGAACCAGGCCGAACCAGAATGCGTCAAAAGGACTCATGATAGAAGACTACTCTTGTCAATCAACCATTTCCAGATCTATTATGAGTGCATCAACTTTCGGAAAGGAAAGACAACCATGAAATCCATGTTCGTGATCACGCTTGCCAGTCTTGTTTTTGCATCCGCTTGCACCAAAAAAGAAGAAGCTCCGGCGACTGCACCCGCTCAGCCGGCTACTCAACAAACCGCTCAAGCTCCCGCTGCTGAAGCAGGCAAGCTCGAGATCGTAGAAGTTCAGCCCGGTAAAGGTGCTGAAGCGGTGAATGGCAAGACCGTATCGGTTCATTACACCGGCACCCTGAAGGATGGCACCAAGTTCGATTCTTCCGCCGGCAAAGAGCCCATCACCTTCGTTCTCGGTTCCGGCCAAGTGATCAAAGGCTGGGATGAAGGCCTCCTCGGAATGAAAGTCGGCGGGAAGCGCAAGCTGACCATTCCTGCTGATAAAGCCTACGGCGATCGCGCCATCGGCATGATTCCTCCGAATTCCACTTTGTACTTCGACGTTGAACTCATGGACGTGAAGTGAATCTGACTTGGGGCGGAGCGGGCAACCGCTCCGCCTTTTTTTATGACCCAACGTCCCCCACTCTCTCGTGAGCGCCTTCAAGGACTCGTCCGATCTCTCGGTGGCGAAGATGCATTCAAAGATCTGATGCGACAGTTTTACCGTGCGATGGCACACGATTTGATGATCGGATTTTTTTTCGATGGCAAAGACCCCGATTCCGTTGCCGACAAACAGAGCCTTTTCGTCCTGCACTCAGCCGGACTCATCCAGTCTCCCCCCGAACACGGTCCGGCCACTGCACACCGGCATCTCGCTCCAATCTTAAAAGGGCACTTCGATCGACGGATGAGGATCCTCGAGGAAGTACTTCTGAATGCACGAGTCTCGGCCGCCGACATCGACACTTGGGTAGGATTCGAGGAATCCTTCAGGAAAGTCGTCGAATCCCGCTCCTGACAAAAACCTTGACAAGGCGCTTCCAAGCGTCTAATGTCCGGCCCCAAACAGGGGGTCCTATGAAGTACCGGATTTGGATCATCATTTTTGGAATGCTTTCCCTAACGCCGAGTCATGCCCAGTGGCTGGGCGGTGAGGCTCCGGGGGCTTCTGCGGCACCGGGCCCCTATGCCTGTGTTCCTGCCCACCGTGATGGCCGGAATCCCTATGCTTTGGCAACCCTTTCGGGCATTCAGACCACTCTCATCCCGGGCACCTCCTATCAGCGCATGGAAGATTGCACCCAGGCGATGGATACGGTCCGGGCCACTCCACTCAATCCTCTCCTCTGCACCTCCAGAGACCGCGACGGACGGGGTCCTTGGATCCTCGGAATGATCCAGAATGGCCGCCACGTCCGGTTCGACCGTGCGGTATCGACCTCACTCGGTGCCTGTATCAAGATGAGCCAAGATTTAATCATCTCTGACGACGGAATGAGCGGAATCTACTGCTCCTCGAAAAACGGCAGCGGCCTCGGTCCATTTGCCATCATGGGAGTGAGCCTCGAAACCGGACAGGTGCAAATCGGAGGTTCCTACTTCAGTGAACTCTCGAAGTGCAACCGGAACCTCGGCATCAACCAGTAACGAGTCAAGCACGCGCGATCAGACGTATTCGCCCTTTTTGATCTTATCGATGATGATTTTCTCCGGCATAGTCGGATCCTTGGGGTTCACAGAAAAATAGGCTTGCTGCTCGCACCTGCGCTTGTTTTTCATGAGCCACCTGAGGATATCAGCTGATCCCTTGTTTTTCTTGTCCTGGAAAAACGGATCGTTCTTCAGCGCATCATCCGCCTTCTTCAAAGCCCGAACCTCCTGGGCATCGTTCTCCTTCACCGGATAATCGAACAAGTCGTATTTTTTGATGTCCTCGGGCAACACCCCGAGAAACCGCACATCCGGAGCACTGTAATCCTGGTTCCGGATGAGAGAAGCCGCCGATCCGGCTTTCAAGGTCCGGAAAATATTCTGCATGGT
>CANHQK010000033.1 GCA_947462765.1 Bdellovibrionales bacterium | reverse complement strand
GTGATGGTTCCAACAGTAGTTCATGATGGAGTTACGATCATAGTCGCCGACAGTGCTCACCGATGAATCCGCCTTTTCTCCGGTCAGACATTTTGCGTCTTCCATTCCAAGGGCCTCATCCCGGATGTGTTCGTGTCGCAAGCCCGCCAAATGCCCGAACTCGTGAAGCGCAATCATCTGAAGGTGTTCGAGGGGATCCATTTTGTATTCGGGTGCGAGATTCTCGTCATAGAAGAGGTACAAGTGGGGTTTTGAATCCTCCCGGCCTTTACCGATCGAAGCCATTCCCCAAATCCTGAAAAATCCACCCATGTTTTTTGTGCTTTGGCGGATCTTGACATCGGCGACTCCCTCGGGAAGCGTGGCGCAAGATTCCCAGCCCACAAATTCGATACCGGTTCGGGCCAAGGTGTATTCCTGCTGGATGATTTCCTGAACCGCCCGCCGCGGATTCTCTCCGAAATGACGGGGCGAAGCTTCTTCACTCCAGCACACCCGGATCGTTCGCTTTGGCCATGCCGAAGCAGGCTCCACAACCGAAAGGCCACTGGCTTCGGCGCCTATCGCAAGGAGGAAAGAAAGGAGTAGGAATGGGCTCATGCGGCCGGAAGAGTAATATTTCCGACTAAATAAGTCAACCGAAAAATGGAGGAGGGGATGGGATTCGAACCCACGAAAGGTGTGACCCTTTACACGCTTTCCAAGCGTGCTCCTTCAACCACTCGGACACCCCTCCAGTTGAATGAAAAATAAAGCTAGCACCGAACCGCCTGTCGATCAACGGCTTTTCAGGGGTCCCGGCAATCCGGGCAAACCCCGGTGAATTCCAGTTTGTGCGATAGATCTGTGTACCCCATTCGGCCGATCAGGTTTTCGATCGATTGAATCTCGCACGCATCGATCGGAGAGATCTTTCCGCAGGATTTGCACTGAATATGATGGTGGTGGTGGGTTTCCCCGGGGGCATGGCATTTGTATTCGTAACGCGCTACGCCGTCATCTAAAAGAGTAGAGCTGACGATTCCCGCTTCGGTGAAGCTGAGTAGAGTCCGGTAGACCGTGGTCCAGTCGGCCTTCTTTTTGGTTTTTCGGGTGAGGGTTGAGACCACCTCATCCACAGTCATGAGGCAACGCTTGTCTTCAAGCAGTTCCAGCACCCTGAGGCGGGACGGGGTGAGCTTCAGTCCGGCCCCGCGGATCCGATCTTCGAGGGACTCGGATTTTTCATGCTTATGGTTGCAAATCATCTGCAAGACCATAGAATGCCGGCAAGGTTCCGATCAATGGCAAAACGAATGCGCCGATCCTTTTTGAAGAGTGCCCTGATCCATCTGATCCTGGTGGTGATGGTCGGGGCGCTCTTGTACGCATCGAGGGAGCCTGAAAAACCGGATGAAAGCATCACGCTCGAGAACATCCGGATCGAGCAGGAGGTAAAAGAGGCGGTTCATGAGGCGGTTCACCAAATGGGGATCCCGCATGAGGAGCCCGAAGAGTCGGTGGTCCAGGATCCGGCTCCTCCAGTAAACCCGCCTGCTCCCCGGGGAACCCCGGGCAATCCCGGGCCCGCACGTGAAGCCAGTGGTCCCCCGCCTGGCGAAATGGAGCGTTATCTGGCCGGAGTCATCGCGCGGATCCACCAAACCAAGCGCTATCCTCGTGAAGCCCAATTCAATGAGCAAGAGGGAACGGTCATGCTCAGGATCGAGGTCGCTGCGGACGGCGGTCTGTTGCGTTCGGATGTCGAGACCCCTTGTCCCTTCGAGAGTCTGAATCGGGCTGCTCTGGAGGCGGTGCGCAGTGTCGGGCGGCTGCCTCCCGTGCCGATCGAAAAGGCGGTGACCTTGCATATTCCAATCCGATTCCAGCTTCGCTGATTTTTTAGATGCAAATGGCTTGCATTTGGTGATAGCCTTCCGGGAATGAAATTCAATTTGATCCTTTTGACTACTTTCTGTCTGGGTACACCTGCTTTAGCCCATGAGTTGAATCCGCCGGAGGAACCTTCTTTCGATCTTCCGGAAATCAGCGTGCTCGGCATGCCTGAACGGAGATCTCCCTTCGATTTTTTACCGACCGTCTCGAAGCTCGGGGGTGCCAAGCTCGATCGCAAGAAAGAGACGACTTTGGGCGAAACGCTCACCAAAGAAGCAGGCGTGAGTTCGTCCTTTTTCGGACCGAACGCCTCGCGTCCGGTGATTCGCGGCCTCGATGGCGATCGGGTCCGGATGCTTGAAAACGGCATCGGACTCCTGGATGCCTCGGGCGCCAGCCCCGACCATGCGCTTTCGGTCGATCCGATGCTGATCGAATCGGTCGAAATTTTGCGCGGTCCTTCGGCCTTGATTTACGGAAGTAGTGCCATTGGCGGGGTGGTGAACCTCCGGACCAACCGGATCTCCGAGACCGGCATCGAAACCGGGCACTCCGACTTCAATCTCCGCTATTCGAGTGTCGATCGCGGGAAGTCCATGGGGGGAGTGGCTTGTTACAAACTCGGAAACTACGTCTTCCACATCGACGGATCCCTCAGGAGCAATGAGAATTACGAAGTCCCGGTCGGATCGGGTGAAGTCGAGAACAGCTCGAACCGCACCTCGCAGGCCGCGGTGGGCATCAGTCGGCCGTTCGAGAATGGCTTTGTGGGGCTCTCGCTCTCGGGCTACCTGACCGACTACGGAGTGGTCAAAGAAGAAGATGTCCGGATCGGCATGGACCGGGTCAGGCTCGATGCAGCCGGCGAAATCAAAAGAATCGCATTTTTTGATTCCATCCGCTTCAAGTCGGCCTACACCAAGTACGAGCACCAGGAGCGCGAAGGTGCTGAGGGTGAAATCGGAACGATTTTCAGGAACCGCGGGATCGAATCCCGTGTGGATGCGAAAGCAGGGAATCTCACCTTCGGTCTCCAACAGCAGTATTTCCGGATGGGAGCGATCGGAGAAGAAGCGTTCCTGCCCACCACGCGCAATTCTTCTTGGGGGGTGTTTGCCCTTCAAGAAGCGAAATGGGGCGCCTTCCGTCCGTCTTGGGGCCTCAGGCTCGAATCGGCTTCCGTGGTCGGAGAGGAAGGATCGCTGTTGGCCTCCGAGGTGACGAAGAGTTTCCTCGCTCCGAGCAGCTCGCTCGGCATGCAGGTCGCGCTCCCGGCTCCGGTGAGCGGACAGGATTGGACGCTCGGGTTCAACAGCACCTACACCGAGAGGGCGCCGAACTACCAGGAGCTGTTTGCTGACGGTGCGCACATGGCGACCAGCATTGTCGAGCGGGGCAATTCCTCGTTTGTCACCGAGAAGAATCTCGGATTCGAGCTCTCGCTCAAGGTGAAGGATCGTAGAAACGAGGCGCGCCTTTCGACCTATGTCCAGAATTTCCGGAATTATATCGCACTCACTCCGACTGGAACACTGGATGACATGGGGACTCCGCTCGACTCCAGTGATGACTTCGAAATCTATGAGTTCCGCTCGACTCCGGCCCGCCTTTTCGGAGCCGAACTCGAGTACACCCACAAGCTCGAACAGGCTCTCCTGGGCGGGAACTGGGAGTTCGATTTCAAAGCCGATTGGATGCGCGGACTCGATCTCGGGGGCGGAGGCAATCTTCCCCGCATGGTGCCGGCACGCGGAACCCTCGGGCTCCGTTACCAGCACTCCCGTTTCGCTCTCGATGGCGAATTCCAGAGAGTCGAGGGGCAAAATCTGCTTGCAGTGAACGAGACGGTCACCCGGGGTTACAATCTCCTGAACCTCGGAGCCGAAGTGCCCTTCTCGGGTTCATTCGGAAATGTGAAGTTGCTCCTGCGGGCGAACAACCTGTTCAATGTCGAGGCTCGGAACCACATTTCCTTCGTTAAAGATGTGGCGCCTCTGCCGGGAAGGAACATTGTGGTGGGATTGCAAGGCTCTATCTGAGGAGAGTCGGCCTGATCGGAAAGGCCTGGAGTAAATCCTCGAGTTGTTGTCTGGACCGGAGTGCCTCAGGGTGCTCCGGTCCTGATTTTTTTTCAGCCAGGATCAGCTCGTTTTTCATTGAATGTTCCCAGCCCACGAGCTCGGTGACCGTCACCTGGTAGCCGAGCGAGCTCAGGTAGAGGGTCCGGATCACATTGGTGAGGTGGCTCCCGAATTCCCTGCGGTGCAGAGCCTGGCGGTACAGGGGGGAGCGTTCAGCGGAGGGGATTTCCCCGAGTTGCGAGGCCACTTCAGCCTGGCAACACGGCACCAGGGCAAAGGCCCGCGCGTCGTGGCGCAATCCGAACCGGATCGCATCGTCGGTCGCCGTGTCGCAGGCATGGAGCGCGGTCACGAGATCCACACGGCCCTCCACTCGCGCTTCACCGATCGTCGAAGCGATAAATTCCATATTGGCAAAACCCGAGTCCGAGGCCAGTTTGCGCGATCGATCAACGAGCTCAGGGCGAGTCTCAATCGAGACCATCCGGGCTGAAGCCAGGTTTTTCAGATAGAGGTCGGTAAGAATAAAACCGAGATAGGATTTTCCGGCTCCCATATCCACTACCGCCAATCCGGGTTCGGGTGAGTGGAGCTTCCGGATCAAGGGTTCGATGAGTTGGGCCAAATGATGCACCTGCTTCAGTTTTCGTCGCGAATCTGCATTCAGTTTCCCATCACGGGTGAGGATGTGCAGGGCTTTCAGGAGTTCTTGAGATGATCCGCGCCAGAGTGTGTTCAGGTCTTCTTTCATGTGGTCTTAGATTCTCAATCTAAGAAGGTTTCGAAAATAAAATATTTTATCAAAAAAGATCGTGGGGGAATTGACACCCTGTGGAGGTTCGTTACGATGGTTCTACATCGGTTGTGAGATCGGCTTCAGGGACGAAGCAACTGTATCGAAGTGTGGTTGCGGTCGAGGTCCATCCAAGGGATTGGATAAAGCTTTAGCTTGATCGACGGAATGATCGGTTTGACCCTTTACGGGCCCCGGCAGGAGGTTTCTTCTGCCGGGGTTTTTTATTCCGGAATCCGGATCCAGGTTCGATTTCTGTCTGGATGAGGGGGGATATGTTCCTGTATCCATCCGGATTGCTTGATTTTTTCTGTTCTGATTCTTGGCCGGAGATCTGCACCCTATTTTCCTAAAGAAGGGGTGAGTGGCGAATGAACTACGGGAAAAATATTTTCTGGATCGGGTGGTTGATGGTTTGGGGTTCAGGATGTGGCGAGGTCCGGTTCCGGTCCGAGGCCTTGAGTGCGCCGGTTTTCTTGCGAGAAATGAGGGGCGGGTCGGGGACTGCCCCCGTTCGCCTCATGATCTTTGAAGGGAAGCCGCCTGTTTCCTCGAGTGAACCCCTTGGGAATCTTGCTTTCGTGGAGCGTCAAGTCCGTTTCGAGATCACTCCATCGGGCCAGGCTAACCGGATCGAGGTGGATGCCGTATCCGGATCGTATCCGGTCATTCAGGATGCAGAGGGGGCCGACGGGTTGTTTTTGTCGGCTTACGTCGACTCCTCTGCGCGGATGCTCATGGAGAACCCCAAAAGAGAGGACCCGCCCACCTGGTATTCGCCCTCATTCAGCTACTGTTCCCGGTTTCGGTTTCTCGGTAACGATCGCTTGAGTCGTCCCGCCATCTGTACGCCCGATGCGATTTATTGCATCATTCCGAGGCCGACGGAGGTTCCCTGTGATCTCGATCCGGCCGCCCAGACCATCTGCGCCGGCTATTTTCCGGTTCTGTTCGATCCGGGGGCGATCCACAAAAAGACCGTGGCCAACCATCGTTTCATGCTGAGTGAGCCTCGTGCATTCGAATGCATCGAGACGCGGGTGGGGCATCCGCTCACGTTCGAGTTCAAGAACTACCGTGAACTCCGCACACTCAGGATTTCACCGGTTCAAGGCGGGGAGAGAGTGGAGTTCAGTTGGGGTAGCTGAGGGTGAGCACTTCACGAAGATTCCGTGCGCGTTCCTCAAGATCGAGTCCGTAGCCGATTAAAAACTGGTCGTCGACCTTCCGACCGACATACTTGACCGGTACTTGAATCATGCGCTTATCGGCCTTATCCAGGAGGGTCACGATCTCGAGGGATGCGGGCTCGGACTGGATCAGACGTTCGTACAGAAATTTGAGCGAACGGCCGCTGTCGATGATCTCCTCGACAATGAGCACGTGCTTTCCGCGAATGTCGCGGGAGATGTCCTTGAGGAGTGTGACGGTTCCGCTTGATTGACGGCTTTTTCCGTAACTCGAAAGGCGGACGAAATCGATCTCGACATCCATCCGGAGCTCGCGCATGAGGTCCGTCATGAACACAAAGGCCCCCTTCAATACGCCGATCAGGAGGACCGGTGTGCCATCGTAGTCCTTGCGGATGCGGTCCGCCAGATCCCGAACCAGGATTTTGAGGTCACTTTCGCTCAGGACCCTGCGGAACTTCGGAGCTCCGTTCATGCCCGCGATTGGGTTTCCGTCTGGTTCGGTACTTCAGTCGAGGCGGTAGCGGGTTTCTCGGTATCAGTCACCCTTTTGAAGTTCGCTTCCTCGATGCCGCTGATCGAGTCTTTGAAATTCTTGATGGCCTTCCCCATGGTCATTCCGAGCTCAGGGAGTCTGCGGGGTCCAAAAATCAGGAGCACGACACCGACGATCAAAATATGCTCAAAAGAAATACCAAACATGAGAGACCTCCAGGAATCGGTTTTGCAGTAGGAAAGCGATACCCTGCATGGTCGACCGAGTCAATCTCTCTCAGTCCAGCACTTCGGTAGAGTCGATTTGGGTGAGGCTGGCCTCACCGTGCAGCGTTGCGCGCTGCAAAATGGATCCGCGATCCGGCTCATCGTTTCCGGCGGATATCGCCTTACGTGAAAGCCGGGCACGTCGTTTTCCCTCTTCGCCACACATGAAGAATTCCCAGGTTTTTTTTCCAAGCGAATGGGTCGGGCTGACCAATCGGTGGCGGGCGTCAGATGGACCCTGGAGGCGAGGTAAGACTTCTTCCCTCGATCTGCGGGTTTTCTGTAGCACGAGGTAGCTGAAAGGCAGGGACTTCCGGTCGAGACCGGCGAGTGCATCGAGCTCTCGAAGGTAGGCGGGTCTCCACCAGTTGACCTCTTCATGGCACCAATCGTCTTCCTTGAGCAATGCCCCGCAAGCCTGATGTCCCAGGCAAGGAAGCAGGACCTGAAGCGGAACCGCTCCGGAAATCACCTTGGGGTGGGCGATCAGGGCTTTGCGGATCTCAAGCAATTTGCGGGATTGGAGTCGCAGTGCCGGTTCCACCAGAATCACCAGACCTTCGTCTTCGAGATGATGCTCGCAAGTCTCGATGAGGTTGGCCGCGATCACTTCAGGTGGCAGCTCGCTTTCATTTAAAAAATAGCTCGAAACAAACAAGTGGAATCGGGGAGCGGCTTCAGGAAGCCAGCGACGTCCGAGTTCCACTCGACGATGAAAGGGGCGGGCACTGAAACTCGGGCCTGCATAATGCTCGAACCATGCCTTGCCCATTTGTAGGGCGGCTTTGCTCTGCTCGATCAATGCGAAGTTTCCGCGCACGGGCAGACCGACCGGGGCATGCTTCTCTCCTGCGATGATTCCACAAGCGCCGGATGCGAGACCTGCGCCCCACTCGAGCCCGCGGAATTCACCCTCTGCGGGAAAGGGCCATTTGAATCCGAGACGTTGCAGTTCACTCCAGACTGCGGCGACCCGGAACAGGTTGCAGGGCATGAAGGAAAGGAAATATGCCAGGCGGCGATTTTTCGCACTTCCGCCCTCGGTCCAATAGGCCTCGGTGTCGATGCCATCGGTTTGACTCCCCTCCATGCGGTTGAAGAGGTTCGAAAGAGCCTTCACATGGGGCGCGATGGACCTTGAAAGGTAACGTTTCGACTCAAGGGTTTCTCCCTCGGGAAGCATGCGCTGTTGGGACATGAAGTCAGTCAAGACCGGCTCGAAGCCGTCTTTGAATGCGTCCACCAGTGCGACGGGAACTCTCATGGAATTGTTTCCTTTTGGATTGAGCTTACGCTAACCTAAACCCTGAATGAAACTAGGTTTAGCTGATCAAACGGCCCCTCGTCCACCGGCAATTTTGTTGCTCGGGGAGGGTGCGGCCACCACCCAGATCCGGGACGATCTCATCGCTCTCGGTCTGACTGTATTCCAGATGTCGGAGTTGGGATTGGCTCCAGACCTGGCTCAGCTACCCAAAATCACCGATCCGGATGCCGGGACCCGTCTGAAGGCCCTCTTCGCCGCATTCAAACAACGGGACGAAGTCGAGCCGTATGAGCACCTTTGGGTCCATCCGGGGGTCACTCTGTGGGGCGAGCGTCCCGAAATGGAGACCTGGGCGCGCCAGTCCGGCTTGGCAGCGATCTGCTCTTCCTCACGCAATCTTCAGCTTTTTTGGAACATCCATCAATCGCTCGGGCTTGCCAAAAGTGCGGGTGTGCCGACCCTGGTGCTTTCAGACGAGCCCGTCACATCCGTCCGCGAGATCGAACAATCGATCCAAAGCCTGATAGCCGAGGGGCGGGCGGGTTTCCCCTTCGTGCTGAAAAGCGCCTACCGGGCCCGCGGAGGATTCGGTGTCCGGGTGATTCGTGAACTCGAAGAGCTCGACGAATGGGTGCCGATCTGGATGAACCAGATCCGGGAGGGTTCGGGTGCGACCCTTCTGTTTTTCGAACGATTCCTCGAGAGTTCGCGGTGTTTTGTCCAGCCTTTCGCCCGGACCAAAGAAGGCCACATCGAGTTTTTTCCGGTCATCGATGGATCCCTCATGTTCGAAGGACGGAACTGGGTCGAGGTCTGCCCCGCCCAGAGTCTGGACGAGGAGACCCGGCTCAAGATCGAGGATTATTCCGCCCGCTTTCTCGATGCTGCGGATTTCGTAGGGGTGGGGAATCTCGTGTTCCTCTCGAACGGGATCGAGGTCTATTTCACTGAGGCGCTCGGACGCCTCAATTTCGGGTTCAGGCTGTGGGAAAGCGTCGGCCGCACCCGTGCGGTCGAGTGGCAGGTTCACACCCTTGCTCCGTCCTTGTTGCGGACGCCTCCGAAGTCCATGCCCAGGCTCAGCTCAGACGACAGCGGGGATTCCCCTATTGTCGGGATCAATCTCAAACTTTATTCCGAGGATACTTGGCTCAAAGTGCCTCATCCGGGAGTGGTCCATGAGGTCAGTATCGAGACCGACTGGAGCGGAAGTGATTTCGAGGGAGTGCTCCATTGGGGGGTGACGCCCGGGCAGGATGTCGATTGGCGTTCGAGCGGAGCGCTTGGACAAGTCACCCTGTTTGCGACCGACTGGAAAACCGCACTCCTCCGGGCCCGTGAGATCCTTGAATCCATCTGGATCTCAGGTGGAATCCAAACCAACGAACGATTCCTGCACGAACTTCTGTCTCACCCTTGGGTTGAGGAATCGATGTTCTTCACCGGGTTCGTGGATGAGGAGTTCATCCCGAAGCAAATTCCCGATCCGGCCTGGTTGCCCGCCATCTCGGCGGCACTGACTGAGATCACGCCTCCGTTGACCGAGAACGAGAGCTTCATTTGGATGAACCAGCGCTTGCCGGCCGGGGCGTCCGCTTTGCGATGGACCCAACGCCTTGAGATTGGAGCGGGCGCGCTTCGTGGCGTGAAGGGCTATTTTCTGAACTCCGAGTCCAAGCCCGAGCGAATTTGTGTCTACCCGGTGCATGACCGGCGCTACATTGTCCGATTGAGGAACTGGTTTTTTTCCATCCGTCGTTCCGAGCGCGGACGTCCTCTTTCCCTGATGGCGCTCACGGGCGGTCGGGTTCACTCGATTTTTTTCAAAGAGCAATCCAAGGTGCTCCCCAAACAGACCGTGCTCATTCTCGAAACGCACCAGAATCTGATTCCGCACCGGCTTCCGATCCCTGTCCGGATCAAGTCGCTGAAGGTCAGAGCCGAGGATGAAGTCCTGGTGGGGCAGGAGCTCGTCGAGCTCGAGCGATGGGAAGATAATTGAAAGTGAGGAGAGTCTGATGGCAAGTTTCTCGAAAAAGTTCACCATTCCAGGGAAGTCCTCGGATGTGATTTATCAGGCGGTGTCCACCGATATCGACCGGTTTCTGAGCAAAACTCCGCTCGGGACGGTCGAGGTTTCGCGCGAAGATGCATCGAAAAAAGTCACCTTCAAGTCCTCGATGGCCAGCGGGACGCTCACCGCAACCGAGGGAGAACTTTCGGTCGAAGTCTCGCTGAGCTTTCTCGCTTCCGCCTTCAAAGGAAAAATCGAAGAAGGCGTGACCCGCTGGTTGAACAAGACCTTCCATGGCTGAAAAAAACGGCCCGTCCGTTTTGAAGTCGGCCGGTGCGATGGGAATTGCGGTGTTTTTGAGCCGGATTCTCGGTCTGGTTCGGGAGCAGGTCTTTGCCGCCATGTTCGGCGCGTCGACCGCTACGGATGCCTACCAGATTGCCTTCCGGATTCCGAATCTCCTGCGCGATCTCTTTGCCGAAGGCGCGATGAGTGCGGCGTTGGTCCCGACCTTCATCCGGGTCCAGAAAGAGGAGGGCGAAGCCCGTGGCTGGCAGGTCGCCACCCGGGTGTTCGGTGTCCTGTTTGCCGTGGTTTCGGTGATTTCTCTGGTGGGCATTCTCTTTGCCGAGCCACTGGTCGCTTTGTATGCGGGAGCCTTCCGGTCTGTTCCGGGAAAGTTCGAACTCACGGTATCCATGACCCGGATCATGATGCCGTTTTTTCCACTGGTGGCTTTGGCGGCCGCTTTCATGGCCATCTTGAATGCAGCGGGAAAGTTTTTCATCCCTTCATTCGCCTCCGCTCTATTCAATGTGGTTTCGATTCTGACAGGAGTGGCACTCGCCGGATTTTTTGAACACCCGATCGAGGGTATGGCCTGGGGTGTGGTGGCCGGGGGCATGGTGCAGGCCATGATTCAATGGCCCGTGCTCCTGCGGGTCGGATACCGTCCCCGCTGGACTCAGCCACTTGAAACACCGGTTCTGAGCGATCCAGCCTTGGTCCGGATGATGGGGCTCATGATTCCCGGAACAGTCGGCTTGGCCGCAACCCAGATCAATATTCTCGTAAACAGCATCTTTGCAACCTCCGTAGGGGAGGGGGCTGTTTCCTGGCTCAATTACTCATTCCGGCTCATGCAATTCCCGATCGGGGTTTTCGGTGTGTCTCTCGCCTCGGCAACCCTTCCGGCCTTCAGTCGGCATTGGTCGGCTCGCGAACCGGAACAGGCAGTCGAGGTGCTACGGAAGTCGATTCGACGCGTTTTTGCGGTGAATTTCCCCGCATCGGCAGGACTCGCTTTTCTGGGTGTGCCGATTCTCGCGCTTATTTTCGAGCATGGTCGATTCTCATCAAGCGACACACTCAACACTGCCCGGGCACTCGCCGCCTACTCGGTCGGCCTGACCGCTTATTCCGTGGTGAAGGTCCTGGTTCCCGTCTGTTATGCCATGGGCGAGACTCGCATCGCGGTGATCTCGAGTTTTTTCTCGGTGGCGGTGAATCTCGTCGCTAACTTTTTGCTGGTGGGGAGTCTCGGCTTCACGGGGTTGGCCCTCGGCACCTCGCTCACAGCACTGTTGAATGCGGGTTTGCTCTGGTTCTGGATCGGAAGGCGCCTCAGGGTCCGGGGAATCCCTGTTCCGAGCTCCGATCTGCTCCGGGCCGGACTCCATTGCTTGTTTGCCTCCATGACCATGGGCGTGACGGTCTGGGCGCTCGATCAATTCCTGGTCGCCCCCATGAATATGGGGAATCCCGCTTGGTTCCGCGCATTACGGGTTGCGATCGGGGTGTCCACGGGAGTGATCGTGTATACCGGCATCAGTATTTTGACCGGAATCGAAGAAACCCTTGAACTGCTGGAAGTTTTCAAGCGAAGATGGAGGCGAGGGAAACGCTGATGTTCACCAAAAAAGACCACCTGAAGGCACTGGCCAAAAACGCTGTGAGCAGATTGGAGCAGGATCAGGCGATCGCTCTCAATCCGCGGACCCGGCAGATGGTCTATCAAGACCTTTTCCTGAAGCTCGAGGCTTTGGTCCTGACGGACGAAGACATCAGGGAGAAGGTACTCGCAGAGATCGGCCTGAAATCCGAGCAATTGGGTGAAACAGGGCAGACTGAGAACGACCAATACAAGGCCGCCAAGGCGGTTCTCATGGCGAAATTCGGAGAAAATGCGGTTGCGGGGCTTTATTACCAGCGACCGGTCAAGACGGTTGCCCAGGAAATCGCCCGGTTTCTCATGACTCACACCCAGGTCGAGGAAGTGTTTCCTTCCGACGAAGAGCTTGAAAAGACCATCGTGGAGTTCCTCAAGCGTTTCAACCCCGACCTTCTGCACTGAGGTAGGGAGTCGTTTTTTTGGCGCCGGTCCGTTCCGGGATTTCCGGGTGGCAAAGATCCGGTCCTTCTGGTTAAACTGTTTTGGCACCCTCCTGACCTCCAGGATGGAAACCCATGGGAGTTGCATTGTGAACGGACATTCTCGCTATTTGGCCCTCGGATTCTCTTTTTTCATGGCCTTGAACCTTTCGGGCTGCGCGGGGACCTTGAGCGGGAATTGGTTCAAGTCAGGTTCCACTTCGGCAACCACCACTCCTGAGGAAGCCGAGACCGTCACCTGGTCGAATGAGACCCCCGAGACACTCGAGGTCAAGCTCGAATACCGCGGGAATCCGATCCCGGTGACCCGATTCGACCTTCCGGTCGAGATGAACAAGACGGTTGAAAAATGGATCGATTATTTCACCGGAAAAGGCCGCGGACACTTCGAGAAATACCTGGAGCGTTCCGAGTACTTCATTCCTTTCTTGAAGCCCATCCTCCGAAACGCAAAGGCGCCTGAAGATCTGGTTTACCTCGCCATGATCGAAAGCGGTTTCAACAACAATGCCCGTTCCACCGCCCGTGCTGTGGGGGCTTGGCAGTTCATTCCCGCGACCGGCAGGCGTTACGGTCTCGATGTGAACTGGTGGGTGGATGAGCGTCGCGATGTCGAGAAGTCCACGATCGCAGCAATCCAGTACTTGAAGGAACTCAATGTGATGTTCGGAAGTTGGCACCTTGCTGCAGCCGCCTACAATGCTGGCGAAGCTAAAATCCAGCGCGCAATCGGCAAGTACAAGACCCGGGATTTCTGGGAGCTCTCCGACAAGAAGCGCAAGTACCTGAAGCCCGAGACCAAGAACTATGTTCCGAAGCTGTTTGCGGCTGCGATCATTTGTAAAAACAGGAAGTTTTTCGGATTTGCCGAGAACTACACTGCATTGCGAGGAGTGAATGCCGCCGTCGTAGCGGCCAAGGCCGAGGAAAAAGATGATGTCGGTCGTCTGCCGGATCAGCTCGACTCGGACAAGGCGGAAGCCGGGACCTCTTCGACACCGGACAATCTTGTCGAACTGACCCGGGATTCTCCGATGGATGCGGATGAGGCGGCACAGCTCGCTCCGGACTCCATGGAGTCGATGCTCCGCTCGATGTCGAATCCGGTCCGTACGCCTCATGTGAATGTGAAGGGCGAGGTCAACGGTGACATTCTCACAGAAGTCGAGATTCCCTCGCCAGCGGACTTGTTCAAGGTCGCTTCTGCTTCAGGATTGACCTACATGGAGTTCAAATCGATGAATCCCGAACTTTCCCGTTGGGTGACGCCTCCGGATACCAAGACGTATCGGGTCCGGATGCCGCTCAGTCATAAAGAGGGATTCATCAAAAAATATTTCGACAATGGATTTCAGAAGGATGTGACCTTCCTCGTTTACAAGGCGCGCAAGGGGGATACGCCCAAGAAAGTGGCCAAACGTTTCGGGATCAGCGCCGATCCTTTGCTCGATATGAACGAGATCAAAGGACCGAATGTCTCCTTCATGCCCGGAACACTCGTCGAATTGCCGATTCCAAGTGATTTTGTTCGCTCACTGGCTTCTTTGAAGACTCTCGAATTGCTGGACCCTGTCTATCCGAAGAAAAACCGGTCCCGTCGTTTTCGTGCCCGGAAGCGGGGTAAGAGCGGTCCTACGAGCGAGGCTCGGGCAGAGCCTTCCCGTCGTCACAGTCGGCTGTAGTCCATGGATTTGTTTGAATCAGCCAAGGCTCCCGATACCGAGCCCTTGGCCCACCGCTTGAGGCCGACCCGGCTCGATGAGTGGGTGGGGCATGAGCGGGTTCTGGGAGAACAAGGGGCGGTCCGACTCTGGCTCAAGAGCGGCAAATTCCCGTCCATTCTCTTGTGGGGACCTCCGGGGGTCGGCAAGACGACCTTGGCAATTCTGATCGCGGAAGCCCTCGGAGAGGCTTTCATCCAGTTGAGTGCCGTGAGCTCCGGAATCAAAGAAATCAAAGAAATCAAAGATGCCGCCGAGCGAGCCCGTGGTTTTCGTCAATTGGGTCGTAAAACTGTCCTGTTTTTCGATGAGATCCACCGTCTGAACAAGTCCCAGCAGGACAGTCTCCTGCCTCATGTCGAAAGTGGTGTGTTCACCCTGATCGGAGCCACCACTGAGAATCCTTCATTCGAGGTCAATTCGGCACTCTTGTCGAGACTCAGGGTCATCCGCCTCGAGCGCCTCACCCGTTCCGATCTCGAGCGGGTATTGGACCGTGCCCTTCACGACGAACGTGGATTCGGGGGAAGAATCGGGATCGACCCGGAGGCGCGTGAATTGCTCGTTTCACAGTCCGAGGGAGACGCCCGACGCTTGCTCACCCTGCTCGAGTCGGTTGTATTATTGCATCCTGAGGCAGAGCATTTTTCGGCCGAGAGGGTCCGTGAGGTCATGGAGGGGAGCGGTGGCCGTATTCTTCCCTACGACAAAGCCTCTGATGAGCACCACAATGCGATTTCTGCTTTCATCAAGTCCATGCGCGCCTCGGATCCCGATGCCGCCGTATACTACCTTGCCAGAATGCTCGAAAGTGGCGAGGATCCCATGTTCATCGCCCGTCGGATGATCATTTTTGCCAGCGAGGACGTCGGTAATGCCGAGCCGAGAGGCTTGCTCATGGCGGTTGCTGCCAAAGAAGCTTTGGAAACAGTCGGGCTACCCGAGGCGAGGATCAATCTCGCACATGCTGCGATCACGCTCGCACTCGCACGGAAAGATCGTGCTGTGTATGATGCGATTGAAGCGGCCATCCGGGAGGTCCGTGAAACCGGAGCATTGCCGGTGCCGATGATCCTCCGGAATGCCGTGACCCCGCTGATGAAAAGAGAGGGTTACGGAAAGGGAGATCCCGCCCGGCTGATTCCCGAAGGAGTCAAGGAGCGGGTCTATTTCCGGCCTCGAGGCAAGCCCGATACGCAGTAAGGTAGGAGGCATAACTCCAGGTCAGGTCACGCGCGCCCCTGACATAACCGGAATGGCGGTCGAACTGTTCCGGCATCCCGCCGTCCGGAAGCATGTGATGATGGACTCGATTGAATTGTCGGTCCGCGAGCATGAGCAGTCGGGTTCGGGAAGCATGGAATTGGGGATCCATAGCCAGACGGCAAAAGAACTCAGCTGCGGCCAAAGTCGATAGAAACCAGGGATTGGCCTCGCCAAATCCGGTTCCGGTGTACCGGTCTTCGGGATACCGGCCTAAGGCCACACCCAATCCGACTCCGCGCTCATCCGTCCGGCGGGAGTTGATTCCATAGCGTCGGGCGGCGTCATCGATGAGTGTGAGAAGAGTGCCATAAGCTGCCCGGAGCGGCACTTGGAAGCCTCCGTCCCAGGTTTGAATGGCGGCAAGAATCACTGCAATGTCGAGAGGACTGTTTTTATGCGGAAGCGGGGCGGTCCGGTCGATGGCGTAGCTGAGGAGTTTGCCATCCGGAGAAACAAAGCGACTCAGGAGTGCCCTGATCTGACCGGCCTGTTCGAGATAGTAGGAGGCTGCCCCCGGGTCGTTCAGGCGGAGGGCCAATCCGGCTCCTTTTTCGAGAGCGGTCTTTTGGGCGTGGAGGGTGTAGAAATGGAGGCCTTTTTCTTCTTCCCACAAATCGAAGCTCTGATCGGCCCAGTGATGCGCCACGAATTCGAGGTCACGTTTGATCAGGCCTCGCGCGGGGAGTCGGCCTCCGTAAAGCTTTGCCTCGACCTCATCCTGCCGTCCGGATTGGATCCAGATCGAAGCAAGTTCCACCATGGCAATAGCCCGGAGTGCGGGACCGTCATTCTGGGGCCGTCCCCAGGGATCGAAGTTCGCCCGACCATTCAACTCGAAGCGAGGCTCTCCGAGACCGGTCAGCTTTGGAGTTTCCTGGAGCAGCGTTTCGAAGTTCACCCAGGATTCCGCATCGGCAAGAATCTTGACGCGGGTTTCGGATGCGGTGTCGGGGGCCGAGGCCACACTCAACAAGGCTTTCCAGGTGAGGGCGGAATCTCTGACCCAATGAAAACGGTAATTCGGTTCTTGTCCGGAAGGGGAGGCGAGAATCGCACCGTTCTCGATCAGATTCGCCTGCACGCCATTCAGGGAGCGGGAATACTGCTTGGCGGACATCTTCGAATGGGCGGGTGGAGAGAAAAACAGGATGAGAATCAGGGCCGACCAAGCAGGTTTCATGGGGGTCCTTATCCCTCGAAGTCAGAACCTTGGCAAGGCGTCAAAGTTTTTACTGGACGGAGTCGATCAAACTCGTTCTAATGGACGCAGGGGGTAAATCATGAACGAATCAGCACCTGTGATCCTCTTTGGCGAAGGCTCCGCATCCATTTTCCTGCTGCAGGAGTTATTGAAAAGAAACGAAAAAATCCTCTGGATTGCCGGATCCGGAGCCAGGCTTCTGCCTGTAATGCCGAGCGTCAAAAGTCCTTTGGCCTTGGCTACTCTGATCGAAGGGCGTTCGGCCCTGCAAGTCGATCCCGGAAGCGACCCCTCCATCGAGCAGGGAATTTGTCACCGGGTTTTCAGGAATAAGGCGTTCAAACTTCCCGTTTGGAAACGCTTCTCGGATCCGCTGGCCCGTGAGGAGGCGTTTTTGAAGGAAACCTGGGCCCCGGAACAATCCTGGGTCGCTTGCCACGAACTGGCCATGAAGGATCTTCATCCGGCCCGGATCGAGGAAGGACTTCGCGAGTCTCTGGAAAGTGATCCCCGAATCACCCGGATCGGACATGCTCCCGTGGTGGAATTGGAAATCTTCGAGCGCGGAGGAAAGATCCAGCTCGCCAACGGGTTGATCTCAGAATTCAAACAGCTTTATTTCTGCGATGATCTGGCCAGTCTGAAGTCGATCCCGAAGCTCCTGACCGTGTTCAAGCACCAACTCGGTGCTTTGAAGTCCGGAGACCGCATGAGTGCCCTTCAGGTGGTGTTCCATCATTCGACTCCGCTCAAGCAGGAAATCCGTTCCGGGCTCGTCGTGCCGCTTAACCGCGATGCAGGAGAGACTTTCGATCGTAATGTCCTCGGTGGATTCATCTCGCCGGATCGCTCCGTGTGGACGGTCTTCCTCCAGCCTTCCGAGTGTGAAGACAATCATGAGATCATGAAGAAGCTCCGGAAGCTCAAACAAGCACTCAATCGCGCCTTCGACAGTCCCGAATTCCTGCCCGAAGGAGAGAAAGAGTTCATGGCTACGGTTGACCGCGAACAGGTCCGTTTCGAATCGGGAAGCCTCCTTGCTGGCGGAACCATCCGTGAAAACACCACGAATCCTGACTTCATCCTGCTCAATGATGCGCTCGGATTTTCTGAGACTCTGGAGCGGATCGCCCGGCACTTTCAGTACGAGGCTGTTGATCTCGAGGCTTACAGCGACACGGCCTTGGAGTCGGAAGTCAGCGGGCTGGATCTGACAGGCATTGAGCTTCCTGCGCACCTCATGGACGGAGCGATTCAGGATTTGCCGTCCGCTCAGGTCTGACCGGAGGTCGGAGACCGAGTCCCGAAGTGTGAATCCGCGCGCGCGGCAGGAAGCCATGGATCACGGTGGCTGCTCGCGCAAGGGTCGCACCGCTGGTGATCAGATCATCTACGAGCAATAGGGGGATTTCCTTTCCCGAAAACACCCTTCCCTCGATCATGCCGAATAAGGGATTCTCAGCCGAAAAGTTTTCCGAAATTCGGAACGGATTGGAAGAGTGGTCCCTTTCAAAGCGCGATTTCCCGGTCATGTGGGTGGGGTGATCGACTCGCAAGTCGAGCAACTCCAGGAGGGGGCTCCCGATTCGAAAAGAGATGAATTCAGCTACGTCTCGTGCAGAGGCGTGTCCCCTTCGATCGGTCCGGCTCCGGCTTTGTGGAATCGGAACAACGGCGACCAGGTTCAGATCAGACAGGGTGCGTTCCAGTGCGGAGTCCATTCGAAAGAGATGGCTACGGAGAAGATTGCCCCGCTTCTCCTTCCAGACCTGGATGAGCCTACGGGTCGTGCCCGCGGAGAGATGAATCGGATAGCATGCCTCCAGACCGTCTCGGCCCAAGTCGAAAGGGAGGCTGTTGGGGCGAATCGATCTTTTGCATGATGCGCATAGAGAGACCATTGAGGGTAGGAGGCAACCTGGGCAAAAAAACAAGCTGGACCAGAGCATTCCCCTCCCATTGCAAAAGCCGGACTCAACCCTCGTTGTGGTAGGGATGACCCGTGCGGAAGGAGAGAGCGCGGTAGAGCTGTTCCATGAGAACCAGTCTGGCCAGCTCATGCGACAGGGTCTGGGGACCGAATGAGATCCGCTTCTGGGCCTGATTTAAAATCCCATCTCCGAGACCGAGACTTCCTCCGATCACGAGTACCAGTTCTCCGCTACCATGATCCGCAATCTCTCCGAGAGACGAGGCCCATTCGGTGGTCTTCATGGCTTTTCCGGTTTCATCGAGGCACCAGAGATCAGGATTCCTTCCGGACCGTGATTTGAATCCCGGACTCGAAAGGAGTTCGAGAATCATCTCGGCTTCCTTTTCGGGAACCTGATCGCGAAGTACGCCCTCTTTTTCCGGGACGGGGAGTCCACGGAGTTCTCGCACTTCGAACGAGGCGTAGCGTTTGAGGCGCTTCTCGAACTCAGCGACGGCCGCTTCGAATCCGGCCGTTCTCAGCTTTCCGAAGCAGACCAAGGTAATCCGTTTCATGGCCCTTGAATCAATGCTCGATCGAGGTGATGAAGAGCTCTTGTGGAATCGGCACCTTCCTGGCCTGATGCCAGAGGTGCTCGAGATCATAAAACTCGCGAAGAGCATCCAGGAAAATATGGGCGACCATGTCGCCGTAGTCGACAATGACCCAGCGACCTTCACGGTATCCTTCCACCGCTACCGGTGTGAATCCCTCTTCTTTGAGTTCGATGATGATCGAGTCGGCAATTGCCTGGACCTGGCGGTCGGACTGACCGGAGCAGATCATGAAGTACTCGGTGAAAGAAGAGAGGTCCTTCAAATCGAGCACCTTGATATTTTCGGCCTTCTTATTGGCCGAAGCCTGCACAGCGAAAAAAGCCTTTGCCAAGGAGACTTCTCCAACTTCAATGACGGTGGTGGTTTCAGGTGCCATAGAGTTTGTTCCTTTCAATGTATTCGAGCGCGCCGGAAGGGATCAGACCTCCGACGGATTCCTTATGTTTCAATGCCAGGGCTTCACGGATGCCGGTGGAAGAGAGTTCTGGAGCGCCGGTTTCGCATAGATACAAGGAGGTTTTTCCATTGCGGGTCCGGTAGGTAGCGGGGTTTTCGGTGCCGATCAGGATGCCACCTGTGGCCAGTTCTGCGGCTGCACGTGCGGCCCGATCGAGTCCGCCCGGCTTACGGGCAAGCACGATCCAATCGCATTGATTCAACACTTCGGGAAACCGGCGCCAACGGGGGAGTGCCTCCAGTTGATCGGAGCCGATCACAAAAGCCAGAGGCTCGCCACGCCCCTTTAACACCTCGAGGAGCTGCCAGGTGAACTCGATGCGGTGCTCGCCCTCGATCTCATCGACTTCGGCGATTCCCTCGAAAGCGGCCTTGGCCATGGCCAATCGATGCTCATAGGACACACCGGTCTCCTTGAGAGGGGTTCCGAAGGAGGGAACGACTTTCACTCTGCGAACCCCCGGGTTTTTCAACACCCCTTGAATGGCTTGCACGTGTCCGGAATGAGGAGGATTGAAGCTCCCGCCGAAAATGGCGGTGTGCTCACGAAGACTGGAGGTCATGAAGACAGGCGCTCCCAGAGCACGTGGATCAGATCGTGAATGCCTTCTCCGGATGCACAGGAGATCGAATAAGGCTCTTTCGCTAAAAGCTTCCGGTCGATTTTCTTGGATCCTTGGGTCAGGAGCTTTCTGAATTCGGCTTTGACCTCATCGAGGAAGCCCGGCTGCCCCAAAAACAGATCAGCTTTGTTGATCACAATGACCTCGTCTTTGTCGGCGAGTTCGGGGTTGTAAAGCTCGAGCTCCTTGCGGATGGCCAGGTACAGACGATGAAGTTCCTTCGCGCCCTTTTTCACCGATGCGCCGGGTTCGTCATCGGGAAGCGTGGTGAAGTCGAGCAGATGGGTCCCGTCAAGCAGATGGACGGTGATGCGGGTCCGCTCGATGTGCTTCAGGAATTTGTGTCCGAGTCCGAGCCCTTTGTGGGCGCCTTCAATGAGTCCGGGAATGTCGGCTACCACAAAACTCTGAAAATCAGCGACTTTCACCACGCCCAGATTCGGGGTGAGGGTGGTGAAGGGGTAGTCCGCAATCTTCGGATGAGCGGCACTCATGCGCGAAATGAGAGTCGACTTTCCGGCGTTCGGATAGCCGATCAGGCTCACGTCCGCCAGGAGTTTCAATTCGAGGGTGAGCTCAAGGCTTCCCCCTTCTTCGCCCGGCTGGGCGAACTTAGGAGCCTGGAATACGGCCGTGACAAAATGAGAGTTGCCCTTGCCGCCCCGACCGCCTTTGACAGCGGTCCAACGTTGCCCGGCTTCGGTGAAATCGAACAGGATCTCGCTGTCGTCCTGACGCTTGATCAGCGTGCCGACCGGTACGAGTACAGTGATGTCCTCACCATCCCGACCGGCCTTGTTCTTGCCCGATCCGGGTTGGCCGTTTTCGGCCTGATAGCTGCGCTTGAAGCGGAAGTCCTGAAGGGTGGCCAGATTCGTGGTCGATTCGAACACCACGCTTCCGCCTTTGCCTCCGTCACCTCCGTCCGGTCCGCCCCGCGGGACGAACTTCTCCCTGCGGAAGCTGATGCAACCGCGGCCACCGTGACCGGCCATGACCTTGATTTTCGCTTCGTCGATGAACCTCATGAACCCTTCCCTTGACGGGCCTCAAAAAAAAGAACCGGGAGACAGAGCCTGTTCCCCCGGTTCGGAATCCTGTTCGCAGAATCTCGGATTACGCTGCGTAAACGGAGATCTTCTGGCGCTTCTGGTCCTTGTACTCGAACTTCACAACGCCATCGATGAGGGCGAAGATCGTGAAGTCACGCCCCAGGCCCACGTTCTTGCCGGCGTGGAACTTGGTTCCGCGCTGACGAACGAGGATCTGACCGCTCTTCACATGCTGGCCGCCGAATTTCTTCACGCCGAGCATCTTCGGATTGCTGTCGCGACCGTTCTTAGTACTACCACCTGCTTTTTTATGTGCCATGACTTTACCTCTTGGATCGGCCCTTTACGCCGACGGGTTGCCGGGAGCGAAATTTCTTCCTCCGGGCTTCACCCTGAAATGGGTTTCAAATTACTTGGTTTTAGCTTTGGAGCCTTTAGCCGCGATCGAAGCCGCTTTTTTGGCAGCGGTCAACTTCTTACGGGAGCCGAGGGTCTTGGTCTGGCTCGCAGGTCCTTTTGGCTTCAGGTTCGTGAAGAACTTGGCCAGCTTGACCTTCTTGTCCGCAGCAGTGATTTCAGTCTTCTTCGCGCCATCGGAAAGTCCGAGCACGAGGACTTGAGTCTGCTCCTGACGGTGCCCTTGGGTGCGGCGATACTGTTTGCGACGCTTCATCTTGATGATGGTCACTTTATCGCCACGGCCTTGGGCCAGGATTTCCACGTCCACTTTTGCGTTCGCGATGTAGGGCTGGCCGAGAGTGATCTCAGAGCTGGTTTCGGAAGGGTTGCTCACAAAGAGCACTTTGTCGAAAGTGACCTTGGAACCGACTTCTCCAGCGAGCTTCTCGATTTGAACGATATCGCCTGCCTGAACACGAACTTGTTTTCCACCTGTTTCAATGACTGCGTACATAGCTTTACAGGGATGCCTCAAAGGGCACCCAAAGTCAAGACACGATTAAAAATAAACTTTCCGAGCGGTTTCCTCTATTTACAGGGTGTCATTTTTGGGGAATAGTTGCGGCAATTCAACATCATTAAGGAGATCTGTGGAAATGGAATCTTGGAATTCGTGGATGAATTCTCCCGTTGTTTTCGGGGTTTTGGGCTTGGCGATTGCGGCGTTCTTCTTTTTCAGGGTGAAAAGCATCCCGGACGGCAACGAAACCATGAAACGGATCGCCGGGTACATCCGTGAGGGCGCTATGGCCTTCTTGAACCGCCAGTACAAGGTTCTGGGGATTTATGCCCTGGTGGTCGGTTTGGCGATCGGATACGGGCTCGGCTGGATTTCTGCAGCTTCCTTTATTCTCGGGGCTTTCTTGAGTCTCTTGGCCGGGTACATCGGCATGAAGGCCGCGACCTACGCCAACGTCCGGACCACTGAAGCCGCCCGCTCCGGGATCAAGGCTAATGCATTGCTCACCGCCCTCGATGGTGGGGCTGTCATGGGTCTGTCGGTCGCTGCCCTGGGCTTGATCGGCCTGGGCGTGGTGTACCAGGTGTTCAAGGACCACGAGTCCCTGAGCCCGATCCTTCACTCCTTTGCCGTGGGCGCCTCCTCCATTGCGCTCTTCGCCCGGATCGGTGGCGGGATCTACACCAAGGCGGCTGACGTCGGATCTGACATCGCCGGTAAGGTGATCGAAGGCATTCCTGAAGACGACCCACGGAACCCGGGCGTGGTGGCCGATAACGTTGGCGATAACGTCGGTGATGTGGCTGGCATGGGTGCAGACATCTATGAATCCATGATCGCAGCGATTGTGGCGGCCATGGCGATTGCGATCACTGCTTCGAACGAAGCGCTTCCGACCCTGACCACCACCCTCGATAACCGTCTGGTGGCCATCGGGCTTCCACTGGTTCTTTCGGGCCTCGGTCTCGGTGTGTCCATTCTGTGTATCTTCATCGCACGTGCGATGAAGGCCATGAATCCGGCAGCTGTTCTCCGCGGATCCCTGATTTTCCCGCCGATCCTGTTGGCGGTGGTTTCCTACGTGGTCATGAATGTGCTCGACATCACCCAGTCGGTGACCGCCATTCTGGCACTCGGAGCGCTCGGTGGAGCGGTGATCGGTCTCGTGACCGACTACTACACCTCGGCTAGCCCTGTGGCCAAGATCGCTGAAGCTTCGACCACCGGTGCCGGCACCAACCTGATCCGCGGTCTTGCGGTCGGGATGGAGTCCACGGCGATTCCGATGCTGGTCGTGGCATTTGTGGCCTACCTCTCGAACAAGTACCTCGGGCTCTATGGGATCGCTCTCTCCGCAGTCGGGATGCTCGGCGGGACGGCTGTCGTCATGACTGTCGACGCCTACGGTCCGATCTCGGACAACGCAGGCGGGATCTCCGAAATGTCGGGCCTCGGACCTGAAGTCCGCGCCATTACCGACGAACTCGACGCCGTGGGGAACACCACAGCCGCAATCGGGAAGGGCTTC
>CANHQK010000032.1 GCA_947462765.1 Bdellovibrionales bacterium | reverse complement strand
TTCGGAATCTTTTTTGAACGTCTGAACCGTGTCGAGACTGAGCTCTTCGAGCGTCTTGAAACCGGAAGAAAGCTTTCCGAGAACATCGAAGGGAACCGTGATGATATCGATTCCACACTGCTCGGCCTGAAGGATGTTGTACACTTCGCGGGTCGAAGCCCAGAGGCTCTCGATTCCCCCTCCGAAGTCCTTGCAGATCTGGGCTGCGGCGGTCAGGGTCGGGACCGGGTCATGCCCGAGATCGGCCGCACGTCCTGCGAAAACAGATACGATCGATGGAGCCCCCCCTTCGAGAGCCTGGCAGGTTTCCAGAGTCTGCTTCACTGTATAGATGGCGGTCACATTCAGTTTGATGCCGGAACGGGTCAACTCACGAACCAAAGGAAGACAAGACTTGCCTTCACTGTTTTGAACCGGGACTTTGACATAGACATTGGACCCCCAAGTGGCGATCTCCCGGGCCTGTCTTTCCATGGAAGGAAAATCATCTGCAAACACTTCGAACGAAATCGGCTTCTCACGGATCGTGAGGAGGACATCCTTACAAAAAGCCCGGTAATCCTGGACTCCCGCTTTTTTCATCAAGCTCGGGTTTGTGGTCATTCCGCTCACTTGCGGGTTGGCGTTCATTTTCAGGAGCTGGTCTTTCTCCGCACCATCGGAGAAAATCTTGATTCCGTAATTTCGTTTTGTCTTCATTGTGCTTTGACCTCGCATTTGGGTGCGCCCTTCAGCGACCACTCCGGTTCGGAACAATCCTTTTTCACCGCAGCGGTTTTGCGGTAACTGTTCACCTTGTACTCATAAACAGTCTGGACCTTCAAATCCTCGTAACTGTCACCTTTTTTTCTTTTCAATGCCGATTTCCCCTCGAATGCAAACAGCTCACCCGTACCGGGCTTCAGGAAAAAGCGCATCGGATCGACCACGGCTTTCACGATCAGACTGACGGGTACCATTTCTAAGGTGATATAGTCTTCACCCCCGACCGTCTTACCGGCATTCAGCTTTCTCATCACAAAACTGAATGAATCCCTGCGTTCCGGAACGGCCACTTTCAGGGGAATCTGCTTCCCTTTTTCCAGCTCCCCGAAATGGGGCCGGATGTAGGACATGACCGTCGAGGGCACCACCAGATTCTCCTCAGCCTCATCCACCGATGTTTTTACGGACTGATCACGAAGATCCGTCACCTTGTAGTGGACTTTCCCGTCACGGACCTCGAGCTCGGACTTCTTCTGGAGTGCGCGGTTCTCGATCACGGCCTTGCGGACGTGCCCATCCTTTTCCCAGGATTCCTCTATCACTTGATCACCCTCAGGGGCGGAGAACACATTGGTGGCGTGGACGAGTCCGTCAGGATAAAGCCGGCTCATCATCCGGACTTTCCCGTAAGATGGAACCGAACAAGGTGCCCCTTCCAGCATGTTTTTGCACTCCGATGGAAAGGAATCCCTGGGGTAGATTCTTCCGTGGATCTCCAAAAGCACCTTGGGTTCGATGCCAGCCCGTAGGGTAGCAACTCCATTTCCCGGTTCAGCCCATGCCGAAGGAACCAGAGCCAGAGCGGCCAACAGGATGTTTGATGCGTTCTTCATGATCCCCGAGTCTAGAATGGGAGTTTTTTTTCGTCCAGATCGGCCTCGATGAAAACCTTCGGGAAGATCCCGCCTTTCTGGTGTTTCATGAGCACCTGGAGGGAATAAGTCCCCCAGAGTCCCATCAAATCTTTTTCCCGACCGGCACCCTCGCCCAACCGCGTGGAAAGTGCAGCCAATCCCGCCGCAAAGCGTTCAGAATGCTGTCCTACCGGAGTCACCACGAACTGAAGCTCGAGATCGGTCTGATCGGAATTCTTGAAGAAAAACGAGGTTTCTTCCACACTCGCTCCGGCCGCACCGAGCACCGTGGTGATCCGCTCCCGGACCTGCTGACGAAACTCATCCGATCCGAGCGGAATCCGGTACCGGATCCGCTTTCCGGCCAGAAGATCGGATCGGGGCGTCACACTTCCTGACAACAAGCCGGAGAGCTTGGCGCGCTCCGCGGCATCCTTGCAGAAAGCCTCTTCCCGGAAGGAGCGGCAAACCCAGAAGACAGACAGCCGCATCTCCGTGTCCTGAACCCGGTGTTCATTCAAAGTTTCGGATTCTCCAGGCCTGGCCAGAATGAAGTCACAGGAGGGATTTTTGATCGGAGCACTTTGGAATTTGAGCGTGCGGAAAAACGGCTTCGGGAGCATCACGGGAAAGTCATCGCGACTCACCAGAATGATTTCTTTCGGAAGCCATTTTCTGATTTTATAGGGTCCCGACGAGATCCACTCCTTACCCGGCTTCTCCCCCTGCTTCAACGCTTCAAGATTTTTCGGGTGAATCACCCCACTCAGAGGATGGGTGAGGACTTCGGTGAGGAATTCTTGCAGATCGAATTCCGATCCGCCTTCAGGAATCCTGATCCGGAGCCCGGATCCGACCGATTCGAAGGTGGAGCCCAAAAACGCCCGCCAAACGGGCACGGAAGAGAGATCCGGTGATTTTGACCGGATGAACTCGTGCGCAGCGACGAAGTGCGCAGGTTCAATCGGATCCCCGTTCGAGTAACGGAGACCGGGCTTCAGTTTCACCTCGAGCAAGTTCTCCTTGGCGTTCCAAGTCCAGCTGTCGGCCAGCAAGGAAGTCAGGGGGCGCTCGCCGGTGAGATGATCCGGCTGGAACAGTGTGCCGATCACCCCCTGTTGGGGAGAAAGATCGAGGGCGACATAAGCATCCAGGGGCGAGGCACTGAGGGGCAACTCGTAGATCCAGACACTCTTCGCCTCCTCGACCACAAGCGCTTTCTTCGAGAAGAAAAAAGCGAGGAAATTCACTCCGAAGGCCACAGCGAACACCAGCACCGCCAGCTTTGTCTTTGACATGCCACCTGTGTTACACTGCCGGCGTCCCCCATGCAACTCGAAGACTTCCTTCAAAAATCGTCTTACTTCTCCCTCGGGCACTTGCCCACGGAGGGCTTTCATCCCGCCACATCGGATCTGTCGGCGCTGACTCTTTCACGCCCGGACGAGGCCGTACGCCTGATCAGTCGGGTCGACTTGGAGGCGGTCCGGACACTCCAGCACTCCCTGGACTCGATCAGGGAGCTGTCAGATGAGGCTCATGCAACTCTCCAAAGCGGGAATCGGGTGTTCATCTCTGGCTGCGGAGCGACCGGAAGGTTGGCACTGGCTCTGGAGTCCGCTTTCCGAGCCATCCATCAAGGCCAACCCTGGGAGAACCGGATCCAAGGCATGATGGCAGGCGGGGATTTCGCCCTGGTGAAGTCGGTCGAAAACTTCGAGGATTTCCCGTCTTACGGGGAACGCCATCTGGAGGATCTCGGATTCAGCGAAGGAGATCTCCTCATTGCGGTGACCGAAGGCGGAGAGACTCCCTACGTGATCGGGACCGTGCATGGAGCTCTGGCCCGCTCAAGCCGTAAGCCTTGGTTCGTGTTTTGCAACCCGACGGATCTCCTGGCCACAACGGTCGAGCGGAGCCGGCAGATTCTGGAACACCCCCGGGTGAACTCGATGTGCCTCACGGTCGGGCCGATGGCCCTCTCAGGTAGCACCCGGCTCCAAGCTGCCACTGTGCAAATGCTGGCTGTGGGCGTGGCCCTCACCCGTAACTTCGGATTGATCGAGCTCCTGACAGAGGAACTGTCACGACTCGACCTCGGATCTTTTCTGACCCCCTTCGTGAAGTGGGAATCAGCGATCTATCAATCCGGAGGAAGCGTCCTCTATCGGACCAGCACCCATCCGATTGCAGTGCTCACCGACACCACCGAGAGATCTCCCACCTTCAGTCTTGCACCTTTCGAAAAATCCACTTGGGCCGGTGAAGCCTGTTCGTGGTGCTACTTGAGCATTCCGGACGCCGGATCGCCCCTCGAATCCTGGCAACGCATTCTCAACCGGAACCCCATCGGCCTCGAATGGGAGGAATTCAGCGGAAAGCTCGGGCTCGACTCCATCCTGGAGTTCGACTTCGGCCGGAATGCCGAGGAGGCCAGGGCTAAACGGATCCGGCCTAAAATCCAGGACACCATCCACCTAGAGAGCACCCCCGGCACCTCTCGCTTGGTGATGAGCACCCCGACGCTGTCCTCCTCACTCGAAAGTCCCCTGCTCGAGGATCCGATCGGCAGTCAGATCCTCGTCAAGATTGTCCTGAACACCCTCTCTCTCGTCGTGATGGGACGGATGGGGCGTTACGAGGGCAATGTGATGACCTGGGTCCGCTCGAGCAATGGAAAGCTCATCGACCGGACCCTCCGGTATCTGGATCGACTGATCGAGCAACGCAAGCTCCCACATCCGGGGCGCACCAACTTGGTCAGCATGGTGTTTGATACCCAAGCCACCATCGGCTCCGACGAGGCTGTGATCTTGAAAGTCCTGGAGCGGATCAGAAGCGAAGCTCAATCCCGCCCTTGAAGAGGTATCCGGAGTAATCCAGCTTGAATGCGGGGACGTTACCGAGAGCGGTTGTGGCGGGAAGATCCGAAGTAACCTGATACTGGTAACCGAATTCACCGAAAATCCCGAATGCCCTCCCCAGTCCATAGGCGACTTGGATCACGCCGGTTCCCACGAGATCCATCGCGCTGTACTTCACCGAGTTGGTCTGCGAGGTCGTGGTCCGGACCACTTCAGTAAATGAAACCACCGTGATCCCTCCGTAGCCCCCGATTCCGATCCTCCAACGCTGGGTGTGGATGGGAAAATAAAGCAATCCGAGCTGGAGCGGGATGGCGGAATGCTCAAAGGTCTGAGTTGTCCCGCCTCCGAGATCCAGCTCACCCGTTTTGGATCCACGGAGCTCGGCACGGAATGCAATACTCAGCGGGAAAGCCAGCTTTCGCTGGATTTCGAATGAGTAAGCCTTGCCGAAATTCAGCGAGCTGGTTCCCTGGAAATAATCCGAAAGGCCTCCGAAAGCGAGATTGGAGAGTCCGAAACCCAGCTGGACCCGGTAACTCGCACCCTGAAACCGCTCCCCGTCGATCAAATCATCCGACAACCGTCTTCTGCCATTGATCCTGGCCTCGGGTCCGGGACCGGTATCGGAGGGCAGAGTCCCTTCCCCGGCCAGTAGATCGTTGCCCGAGATCCATCCCGTCTCGCCTCCCGAGATCCGGATCTTGTAAAAGCCTTCGGTCTTCAAGTTGCTCACTGCGTGAACCGAATCCTTCTTGAGCCTGGCAATCACTTTGGCCGATTTCTGGGGAAATTCGTATACGGCTGCGTCTTCCACCACCACCCGACCACTCTGGGCAGCCTCTGCGACTCCCGTCTGAATCCAAAGACTCACAGCTAAAAGTAACCCTCTCAACACGGTCTGACCTCCACCTCTCCGTCACTGAATTTCAACACCAACCGGTCTTGTCCAGCGACCTCCGCAGCACTCCGGATGATCCGCTTGCCGCCCTCCGCACTGACCAGGGCATATCCCCTGGACAGGACCTGCAAGGGCGAAAGAGCATGCAGCTTGGCCGCCGCACGCTCGAGTGTGGCGCGCCTCCGTTCAAGTACCATCCTGACCCCTCGCTCGAGACCGAGGGAGAGCTCATCCAGGCGCTGGGCCTTCTCTCTCAGCTGATCCTGCGGACTCTTCAATTTACCGGCAAGGATCTGTAGTGCCTGCCTTCGGAATGCAAGATCTCGGATCTGGGCGCGAACCATACGCTCCTTCAATTGACCGGAGCGATCGCGGAGCGCCACCCAGTGCTGGGTGAGGATTTCAGCACCCGCAGATGGGGTCGGAGCCCTGAGATCCGAGACGAAATCAGCGATGGTGAAATCCACTTCGTGTCCCACCGCCGAGACCACAGGGATAGAAAGAGACGCAATTGTCCGGGCCAGCTCTTCATGGTTGAAAGCCCAAAGGTCCTCGAGGCTGCCTCCTCCGCGAGTCAGCAGGATGACCTGCCCCAAGCGGTGGTGATCCGCGACCCGGAGCGCCTGGATCA
The DNA here is from genome assembly GCA_947462765.1 of Bdellovibrionales bacterium. Taxonomy (GTDB): domain Bacteria; phylum Bdellovibrionota; class UBA1018; order UBA1018; family CAIMNF01; genus CAIMNF01. The sequence continues at coordinate 18,292 of CANHQK010000032.1, read as the reverse complement.
GCTTGGCCGGAGCTTCCGCACCCTGGACGAGTGCGGGAACCAAAAGGACTTCGACAAAAGGAGCGCGTCGCTTGAGCACGGTGCACACATCATGAAAAGCCGCCGCCTGAGGAGAAGTGATGACCACAATCCTCGAAGGGAACTGGGGAAGAGGCTTCTTCCGGGATAAATCGAACAAGCCCTCCGATTTGAGCTTCTCCTTCAGCTGATCGAATGCGAGTTGAAGCGAGCCAATCCCTCTCGGTTCGATCGCTTCGACCAGAAGCTGGTAATTCCCTCGACTCGCATAGACCGAGATCGTCCCCCGGCACAGCACCTCCATGCCGTCCTTGAGTTCGAATCCCTGCTTCTTCCTGCCCCAATTGAAGGCGACAGCCGAAATCATGGCCCCCTCGTCTTTCAGGGAAAAATACACATGCCCGCTCGAGGCAGCCTTCAGATTGCTGATCTCGCCCTGGATCCACACATCGCGAAAGGTCCCCTCGAGCTGTGCCTTGATCCGTGTGGTGACCTGGGTCACCGTCAGGGCCGGTGGAGGCGTCTTGGGAACCGCATTCTGGAAAAGGGGAAGTCCGTCGTTCATGACTTGATTTTCTTGAACACCTCGAAGGACTTCAGGTACTTCAGCGCTTCGCGGGTTTGGTAATCCTCTTTCGGATCGAAGCGTACCGGAGTCATCTCACCGTTCTCATCCGAATCCGAGGAAGAACCGTTTTTGTTCTTCTCCTTGAATTCCTGAACCGAGAACTCATCGCGAGAAGAGGTGGCCTCCGGATTCGCCAAATGACCCTTCAAATCCCGCTCACGGGGCAGGTCCCGCTTGATCTTGGCCTGCGCCAGCAACTTGGGATCATACTCTTCCAGAACAATGTCGGGGGTGACTCCGCGTTCCTGGATACTGGCCCCGTTCGGTGAGTAGTAACGGGCCACCGTCAACTTGAGTCCCATCTCGTTACCGAGTTCGATGATGGTCTGAACCGATCCCTTCCCGAACGTGGTTTCTCCTAGGATCATCGCGCGATGATGGTCCTGCAATGCAGCCGAAACAATCTCGGCGGCGGATGCCGTACTGCTGTTGACGAGAACGACCAGGGGGAGCTCCTTCCGCGCATCGCCCTTCTTGGCCATGCGGACCTCTTTCTCCGAGGTGTCCTTGCCGATGGTGGACACCACCACGCCCTCGTCAATGAACAAGGAGGTGACCTCGACCGCCTGATCGAGCAAGCCTCCCGGATTCATCCGGAGATCGAAAATGAGCCCTTTCAGTTTCCCTTTGGCCTCGAGTTTTTCAATGGCTTGCCGGACATCCCTCGCTGCATTCTCGTTGAAAGAGGACAACTTCACATAACCGAAGCCGGTCTCGAGCTCCTGCGAACGGACGGACCGGATCTTGATCTCCTCACGTTTCAAGGAAACGGTCTTGAAACGGTTCCACCCCTTACGAAAGAGGGTTAGATTCAGAGAGGATCCGTTCTTCCCGCGCATTCTTGAAATCGCCTCTGACAATGAGAATCCCTTGGTGCTCTCACCGTTGATCCGGACGATCCGGTCCCCCGGCTGGATGCCCGCACGCCAGGCCGGCGAATCCTCCATCGGTACAATGACCGTGAGCACGTCGTCCTTGATCCCCACCTCGATCCCGATCCCTCCGAACTTACCGCTCGTGTCGATCTTCATGTCACGGTAGACCTCGGCGGTGAGAAAGTTCGAGTGGGGATCGAGGGTTTCGAGCATACCCCGGATGGCCCCGTGGACCAGAACATCGTTCTGGGTCGGATCCACATAATTCCGCTCCACGAACTGAAGCACTTTCTGGAAGAGCTCGAGATTCTTGTAGCGATCGTTCTTATTGAGCACCGGGGCCGGATCAGCCGAAGCCGTAAGCACCTGAAGGAGGAGACCCGAAACTACCTGCACACAGAACCTGTTCATGTTGCACCTCTTGGAATCATCTTAGCCATTTGACCGGATCGATCGCGACATTCTTGGCCCGGATCTCGAAATACAGGGTTTGATCCCCTGACAGGTGTCCGAGCGGATCACTTGCGCGAACGAACTCGCCGTTTTTCCTCTGAAGCTCCTTGAGCCCGGAATAAATCGTATAAATCGAGTGTGGGTGCTCCAGAATGAGCACCTTCCCCTTGCCGGGGATCTCGCCCGAAAACTGGACCTGACCATCCAGGACGGCCGAGACCTGTGCCCGATCCTGCACGGTGAGAATCTCGACACCTTTGCGGAAAACCTGCAATCCGGATTTGGGGTCCAGGTGTTGCCCGTAGGCACCCACCAATTTCCCGTTCAGAGGCCAAGGTAGGCTCTTCGGTTTGAACGAGATGAGGGGAATCCGTTTCTGAACCGCACCGGAGGCTTCGGCCTTCCTTTTCTCCTGGAAGCCCGAAATCATTTTTTCGATCTCATTCTCGGAAAGCTTCAACTTTCTGTACTCTTCAAGCTGGCGGAGCCGATCCTCGTGCTTTTCCTGGGTCAGGTTCTCGCGGATCTTACGATGGAATTCGAGAAGAGACTCCTGCTCGGAAACATCTTGCAAGAGTGCGGTGATCTGTTGTTTTTCTTGCTCGATCCGGCTTTCTATTTCCTGCGCATCCGAAAGATCCGCCACCCAGGTTTCGAGATCTTTGAGCTCAGATATCACAATCCGACTCAGTACCTGCTCCCGGACCTTTCGCTCTCCCTCGCCCTCCTCGCCCCGGAAGGTGCTCTCCCCCCTCGAAAACAAAGGATGAATCAGACCCGAGAGCTTTCTCCGCAGAGCTCCACGAGTGGCCTCCACCCGCTTGGCCACTTCGTCCTTCCGGGTTTGCAGCTCCTTGACGTAAGTTTCGAGAGTCTGAAGGCGTTGGCGTGTGAGGGCTTTTTCCTTCACTTGGAGCGATTGAAGGGTCTTCAGTCGCTTCAGTTGGTCTTGGGTGGTCTTCTGTGACTTTTCGGCCTCAAGGATAGATTTCTCCACCGCCAGACGCTGGAGTCTCACTTCATCGAGTTTTTGATGGAGCGCAGCCGTGCCGTTCTCCGCACCAGATGCGGCATTCCCGAAGCAGGACAAAACCATGAGGGCCGGGAAAAATCTCATCCTTCTTCCGGTCTCCGAGAGAAGGCAAGTGCTGCACCGAGGACCAGCATCACTCCGGCGGTGACCCAGCACAGACTCATGGGGAAGTCGAGGTTCCGGTCGACACTGAGCTCACCGAGAAAGGAATTCTCCTTCCAGACCCAGGTCCGGAATGCCCACCACTCGACCAAGGAGAGTGCGAACGCACCTTGGGTGATCAAAAACAGGGATCCGAATCCCGGCAGAAGAGCATCGACATTCGAAGCCCCCCAGGAGGAGAGGTTCCTGGAAACCTCCTGACTATCACGCCCCAGGATCCGGTGGCAGACCAGGATCTGGACGGCAGTCAGGAAAACGATGAGAGCCATGGCGATTCTCATCTCAAAACCCAAATGAGAATAAAAACGCTTCAGTCTTGCATGATGCACGGGACTCGATTCCACCCGCGAAACTTCGGTCATGAGCTTGATTTTTTCGAGTGCTGCATCCGGAATCGGTCCCCGGGCGAGGATCATTCTCGGAACCAGACCGAGCCCCTCCCCTCCGACCGATTGGATGGTCTGGACAATTTCGGGTTCTTCGGCCTCGAGCCGCTCGAGCACTTGAGCGGATTTGAGTTCCTCGATCGACACATCCTCACCCTCGAGCACCTGCTTGATCGGATCGGTCAGCACGGACTCATCCCGCAACTGGATCGTCACAAATCGCGAGCGATCGGCATAAGCCTCCGTACGGGCGAGCTCGGAAGTGATCCCCCCGCACAACCAAAGGGCCAGGAGAATCTGTGCCAGCGAAACGGCAAGAAACCCGACCAGCATCCAGGATCGACGGATCGGAAGAAACGAGAGCTTCAGGAGAATTCTTGCGCGACTCATGCCCGCTCCTCCACCCGGAAACCGCCGTCTTTCAGAATCGCGCACCGTTTGCGGAGCCTTCTCACCATCTCAAGATCGTGCGTAGCCAACAACAAGGCCACACCCGAAAGATTGAGCTTCACAAACAGATCCATCAACTTCCAAGTCATCTCGAAATCCTGAGCCCCTGTCGGCTCGTCCGCGATCAGGACCTCGGCCCGTTTAGAGAGCGCCCGGAGAATGGCCACACGCTGGCGCTCGCCCCCCGAAAGGGTCCCGACCCGCTTGTCGAGTTTTTTGGTGAGCCCGGTGAGCTGAAGAAACCCTTCCAGAGTTTTGTCGTCGGTCCGGTCCTCGGGAGCGAGCGGCAATCGACTCATTTCAAGATGATCCCTCACCGTCAAATCCGGAATCAAACCCAGGTTCTGGGGAATGAAGGCCATCCGCTGTCGGATCCGCTCCAGGCCCGAACGTCCGACCGAAGCCAGATCCTGCCCATGATAGGAAATCTTCCCTGCGGAGGGGAGCTCGAGACTCGACAAGGCCCGGAGCAGAGAACTTTTTCCGGCACCCGAGCCACCGAGGATATAGAGGAAATCCCCCCGCCCCAGATCGAAATTGACATTCTGCCACACAAACTCGCCTGGAGCATAAGCCTTGGAGAGATTTTCAACTTTTAGGAGCGGTGTTTTCATGATGTACTTCCACAGTCTAGCCATGTGGAAAGCGAACCTCAATCGGCATTTTTGGAAAACTCTCCCGGCCCTGAAGGTTCCCCTTTTCCTCGTTCTTTGGAACGGGATTTTCCACTCCTTCACCCTTGCCATCCTGCTTTTCTGGACACTCACCTCGCAGCGCATTCCCGCTCTTCAGCGGATGAGCACCCTGAACCAGTTTCTGAGCGAGAACCAGATGCTATTCGCCGCCCTCGCCTCCTGCTCGGCCTTGTTCTTTTTCAAGAGCCCCGTCCTTGATGCTTGGAACGACCGCAGACGGGGGGCATTGCAATTCGGTAAAGGCTTTCTTCGGGGACTCGGATTCGGTTCGGCCGTTGTGCTCGCACTCACACTCAAGGGCGAGCTCTCTTTTCTCGGATTGAGCACCCAGCTCAACCTGAACTTCCTCGCCGCTTATGCTTGGATTCTCCGCTCACTGCTGATCCTGGCGCTTGTAGTCTCGGCCGAGTTCCTGGTCAGAGTGGTGGTTAGAGATGAACTCCGGGTCACCCCTTTCAGGATTCCGCTCGAACTCCTCACCTTGATCTCCATTTACTGGGCTTGGTTCGCACCGGGAGGAGCCGAATCAGTGACTCTGGCCCTGGCATTCTCGGTTTTCCCGGCATTCTGGTCTTCCTCTGGATTTGTCTCGGCATTTTTTATCCTGATCCACGCCATCTGTGGCCTCGATTTCTTTGAGAACCAGACGGCGGGCATCCTCCAATTCAAAACAGACGGATCGGAAACCCCCATCCTCCAGAATCTCTCAGTACAAGTGATGCTGTTCGTTTTGCTCGCACTGGCCCGCTATGTTAGCATCAGAAACCGAAAGGAACTCCGAAGCGCATGACTCCCACCCCTGTTGCCATTCATCCGAGCACCTGGAGCCTGGTTGCCGACGCTGGCCCGCTTGTGAAACTGGTACTCTTCCTGCTCCTCGGGGCCTCAGTTCTCACCTGGGCGGTGATTCTGACCAAAGCACGTCTCATCCGGGATGCCCTGGCCGGAAACGCCCGTTTCAATGAAGTGTTCTGGAACTCGAAGACCCTCGATGAAATCCATCAACGGATGCCTGAGTTCAAAGGCTCTCCCGTTGCGAAAACATTCGAAGCCGGTTACCAGGAGCTCCGCAAAATCCCGATCGAAGCACGATCGAATGAAGGCGGACCTGAGATCAGCACGGTCGAACGCGCTCTGAACCGGGCTCACAGCCTGGAAATCGATGAACTCGAAAAGTACGTCGATTGGCTGGCCTCCACTGCGAGCGCGGCTCCCTTCGTGGGACTGTTCGGAACCGTCTGGGGGATCATGAACTCCTTCCAGAATATCGGTGCGATGGGCACCGCTTCGCTGGCCGTAGTCGCTCCCGGGATCTCCGAAGCCCTGATCGCCACCGCCATGGGACTTGCAGCTGCGATTCCTGCCGCGATCGCTTACAACATCCTGGTGAACCGCACCAAGCGGATCAGCCTCGATGTCGAAAGCTTCTCGCAAGAGTTCCTGAATATGATCCAGAGACAACTCCTCCAACGGAAAGGAGACGCCGCCCATGGCGTTCAATCCGTCACCGAAATCTAAAGGAGGACGGGTATCCCTCTCTGAGATCAACGTGACGCCCATGGTGGATGTCATGTTGGTGCTCTTGATCGTCTTCATGGTGTCCGCACCGCTTTTGCAACAGGGAATCGACGTCAAGCTTCCCAAGGCTGATGCCGGAAACCTCGAGCATGACGAGCATCCGGTCATGATCACCGTGAAATCGGACCGATCGGTCGATCTCGATGGCCGCTCGGTCACCATCGAGGATCTGGGCACGCGACTGATCGCGCTCTCACAGCAAAAAAACGATCCCCAAGTCCTGGTCCAGGCCGATCAAAGCGTGAGTTACGGAACCGTGGCCAAGGTCATGGCCAAGGTCAAGAAGGCCAATATCCGACGGGTCGGACTGGTGACCGCGCCGGAGGAGGGCGCCTCGCGCCCCGCTTCACCATGACGGATTCCGGGACACAGGCCCAAAAAAACTTCCTTTCCCGCTTTCTAGCCGTGTCGGCCTTTTTTCACCTGTTGGCCTACCTGGCTCTGATGCTGGGTCCAAGCCTCCAGCTCAGCAAACCCAAGCCCTACATCCCCTCTTTGAGGGTGGATCTCGTCGGACTGCCTCTTCAGAAGACACCCGAAACCGCCGCGCCTCCCCCGACCGAAGCTAGCGCCCCCTCTCCCGCGCCAGCCCCACCGCCGAAAAAAACAAAAATGCGAGAGCTTCCCGAGGACGGTGATTTCGCACTCAAAAAACAGAAAAACAAAGCCAAGGAATCGAAGAAAGAAAAAGAAGCCAAAAGAAAACTGAAGCAAGCCATCGAACGGATCCGCGCGATCGAGCGGATCAAAGCTCTGACCGCTTCGGAGGAGGTCCGTGGAAACCGGATCTCCAAAGGCACCTCGCTCTCGGCTGAGGCCCGCACCACACTTGAAGCAGGCTACTTCGAGGTGGTCCTCGAGCAAGTCCGGACCCACTGGGAACTCCCGAAATGGCTGATCGGACAAGGACTCTCCGCAAAAGTGCTGCTGCAGATCGACTCGAGGGGGATCATCCGGAGTTTCAAGTTCGTCCAGTCTTCCGGAAATGCCAGCTTCGACCAGGAGGTCAAGCGCGCCTTGTTAGCCGCCAGCCCCTTTCCCGTGCCCCCTCAGGACATTTCAGGCAGCCTCGTGAACGACGGGATTTTGCTTGGGTTTCCACTTTGAGAACACTATAATCCCCGTATGCTGAGATCCCTGCTCGCGATCCTGTGGCTCACATCTCCTGTTGCCGCTTTGGCTGAATCCACCTACCTCCCAGTCGGTGAGGCCCGTGCCAAAAAACCTTCCATCGCACTGACGGGCGGAAAGGCCTCTCAGGGTTCAGAAACCGGTTTGCTCGAGCAAGTGGAAAAACGGATCCGAGCCGACCTCGAGTTCATCGACACCTTCCGCATCCTCGAGCGCGAGCAGTTCGCTCCCGGCCCTTTACTCGACGACCAGGGAAAACCCGATGCCACTGCCTGGATCAAGGCCGGAGCAGATCACATCGCCTACGGGAGTTTTTCCAAGAACGGTTCCCAGGCCATCTATGAGTTCCGGCTTTTCTCCACGTCAGCCAAATCCGAAATCCTCTCCAAGAAGTACCTCGGCGACTCCTCGTCTCCCGCCATTCTCGGTCACACCATCGCGAATGACATCGTCCAAGCCATCACCGGAAAAGCAGGAATCTTCCTGACCCGGATCGCCTTCGTGTGCGACAAGACCGGGAAGAAAGAGATTTACTCCTCCTCCTTCGACGGGAGTGATATCCGTCAGATCACCCGACTCCGTTCCCTCTCCATGGCTCCCGCCTGGAGTCCGGACGGCACCCGGATCGCCTTCTCGGTGTACAACCGCCACTCGGACAACACCAAGAATCTCGACCTTTACGAGTATGACTTCAAGAATGGTCGATACCGTCCGCTCAGCAACCGGAAGGGCATCAATTCAGGTGCGGCCTACTCGCCAAAGGGCGATCGTGTGGCCTACACGATGAGCTTCACGGGGAATCCGGAAATCCATCTGCTCGATCTCTCGACCCGGGAAACCAGCCAATTGACTCGCTCGATCGGCTTCGATGTCGATCCGGCTTGGAGTCCGGACGGAAAGCAACTCGCTTTCGTCTCCTCACGCCCCGGCAAGCCGATGCTCTACACCATGGATCCGGACCGTCCTTCGGATGCCAAGCGCCTCACCTATGCAGGAAGCTACAATGCCACTCCGAGTTGGTCACCGGACGGAAAGAAAATCGCTTTCGCCGGATGGCTGGACGGTCGGTTTGACCTGTTCACGATCACCGCGGACGGAGGGAAGATCGAGCGCTTGACCAAGGACGAGGGAAACAACGAGGATCCACACTACAGTCCCGACGGGAACTTCCTGGTGTTCTCTTCCACCCGATCGGGCGGAAAGAACATCTTCATCATGGGCTCCGGGGGAGGGAGCGTCAAGAGACTGACCATGGGAATGGGGGAGTGCGTTGCCCCGAAATGGAGTCCTTACCTCTGAGGAACACAGCCTTCCCTTGCCAAAGCTCCCCTTCTCTCATAAGTTCAGGGGCCTCATGTTCTCCTCTTCTGAGATCCACTTGCGAGTCAAATCCGGTTATATCGAACGGGTCAACACGCGTCTGCGCAAGATGCGGAAGCAGCTCGTCGACCGCGATTGGAACGGGCTGAAACAGGAGGCACACCATCTGGCCGAAGGGGCAAAGAACTTCGGCTACCTCGAGATCGCCTCACAAGTCGACGAAGCGCTCCGGATCCTGAACTCATGCCCCCTGTCACGCACCGCCATCAACACTGAGGCGAAGTCGGCCATGGAGAAGCTCTTTCAGCGCTTGGATCGTTTTTTGGTAGAAGAGCAGGGGCTCTGAGTCCTACACTGGAAGCATGACCAATCCAGATCGCATCGCAGTGGTCGGAGGAGTGCGTACTCCTTTCGCCCGGGCCCGTACCGTATTCCAGAAAATGTCTCCCGCCCAACTCGGAGGGATCGCACTTCGTGAAGCCGTGAACCGCACGGGCTTGGATCCGAAGCTCATTGACGAGGTTTACTTCGGCATCGTGAGTGCTCCTGCCGAAGGCTCGAATATCGCCCGCGAGGCCCTGTTCGATTCCGGACTCCCCTCCTCCATCGCGGCGACCGGGATCAATCGCTACTGTGCATCTTCCCTCGAGGCCGCAGCAGGCATCGCAGCGAAGATCACCGCAGGCCAAATCGAGATCGGTGTCGCAGGTGGCGTCGAGTCCATCAGCTCGGTCCGCGCACTCTTCAGTCTCGAAGCGACCGACTTCTTCCAGGATCTTGCCAAAGCAAAGACCATGAGCCAGCGGCTCGCGCTGCTCTCCAAATTCAAAGCCTCCTACCTGGCCCCCCTTGCCCCGGGCATCAAAGAGCCCACGACCGGTCAAACCATGGGGCAGTCGGCAGACCTGATGGGCAGACTGTTCAAAGTCTCCCGCGAAGAGCAGGACCGCTTCGCTCTTGAGAGCCATCAAAAAGCGGCCCGCGCTTGGGATAACGGTTTTTATGCCAGCCATGTTTGCAAGGTGCCCACTCCCGATGGAAAAGTGATCGAACGTGACACCGATGTCCGCTCCGATTCCACTTTGGAAAAACTCTCCAAACTGAAGCCCGTATTCTACAAAGACGGCACCATCACCGCAGGCAACGCAAGCCCTTTGACCGATGGCGCCTCTGCCGTCGTGCTCATGAAAGAATCCCGCGCACGCGAACTCGGACTGAAGCCACTGGGCTTCATTCGCGGTTATGCGGCGGCCGGGGTTGACATCCAGAGCGAGCCTCTTCTGATCGGTCCCGCTTATGCCATCCATAAAGCGCTGAAATCGGCGGGCATGACCTGGGATCAGCTTGATCTTCTCGAGATCCATGAGGCCTTCGCGGCTCAGGTGATCGCCACCATCCGTGCCATCGAATCACCCGAGTTCGCCAAGAACAAGCTCGGGCTCGATGCTCCGCTGGGCAAAGTTGATCCGGCCAAACTGAACGTGAACGGGGGATCGATTTCGATCGGACACCCCTTCGGCGCGACCGGGGGCCGACTCATGCTCCAAACCTTGCACCAACTCAAGGCCTCGGGTAAGTCGACCGGACTCATCTCCGTGTGTGCAGCCGGCGGACTCGGTTCCGTGATGATCCTCGAAGCGAACTGATGTCCGATTTGAATGACATTGTCGCAGTGGGATTGGACCTAAAACCCAAGACCCTGCTTCATGCTTATTCTCAAGGTGTATTCCCCTGGCCCTCCGAGGGACTACCTTTATTGTGGCACTGCCCCTCGAAACGGGGCGTGCTCGAGTTTGACTCGCTTCACATCGGCCGTAGGCTGAAATCCTATCTGAAACAGGCCCCGTGGACCTACACGATCGATCTTGCTTTCGATCGGGTGATCGAGGCCTGCTCGATCCGCGAGGACGAAGGCACTTGGATCACTCCGGAAATGAAGGAGGCTTATCTCAAGCTCCATCGACTCGGACACGCCCACAGCGTGGAGGTGTGGAACGGTGACGATCTCGTCGGAGGCTTATACGGTGTCGATTCCTCGGGTTACTTCGCGGGTGAAAGCATGTTCCATCGGGAGAGCAACGCTTCGAAAGCCGCTCTCCTCTTCGGGGTCTCACGTCAGATGATCGCTGGCCGGGAATGGATGGACATCCAGGTCCTGACTCCTCACATGGAAGCGCTCGGTGCCCGGGAAGTCACGCGCTCGCGATTCTTTAAGATGCTCGATCGAGCCAAAGAAAACCAGAAGATCACTCCTCCGGAGGGGCCATTTCTTCCTGGCGGGCGCCACACTTACCGTGATTTTTCGATGCTCATGGAGTAAGGAATCTCGTCGGCAATCAGTGCCGGATCGCTCGAAGCAACCGGAGCCGGAGCCGCGAAGTTCCAGGTCAGTGGCGAGCTGGTGACCGACTTGCGTACGAAAGAAATCGAGGATTCCGGAAGGACCGAAAGATCCTCACCCGGAGCGCCGTCCAGCACAATCCGGATCTGGACCTTGCGAAGACGATCGCCCTGGCGGATTTCGATATCGGGAGCCTTCATGTCGAGCACCCGGACCTGACGTCCTTCACGGGACTCCTGACGGACCCGCACCTCGCTCACCCGGACCGTGCCGGTGAGGGTGCTGTCTTTGCCTGAGGCATCCTGGATGCGAAGGGAAACGCTGAATTCGAGATTCCCGGCATTCGATCCAGAGAAGGAAACGAGCGCCTGCTCGTGCAGTCCTTCATTGAGGGAGAACCTCGAAGTATGAATCATCATCCGGCGCTCCGGGCTACAGCCACGGCCGTTGAGCCCGTTCCCGCAAAACAAACCCGAGACGTTGACTGTCTGGTCCGGCACCAAGCCCTGAAGAGGGGCTTGAAGTGCCACGAAATCCTGGGTCCCGAGCAAGCCCGACTGTCCGGATGGTGAGGATCCGACTCCAGACGGACCCACAGAAGGTGCCGAAGGATTGGTGGCCAAGGCCTCTCCCGAGGGAAGCATCATGCCTTGAGCCGAAGTGGCGGCTGAGGGAACAGGACCTTCTGTACGTGCGGCCGCTTCTTGCGCAGGTGCACGGAGCCCCTGCTGATGAAATGCCATCCAGGCTTCGGGGTTCATGAAAGCGGGGAGGGGCTCGACTGTGGCGACCGGTCCAAACCCATCCTGAGGAACAGCCTCGCCCTGGGCGGTGGCGTCCGGAGTCGGGCTCGCCTCCGGAGTGGAAGACGGGCTTGGCGCCACGGCAAGGGCTTGACTGGTCAATGTTGCTGCCGAATGAGTAGAAGGTTCATGGGTAAGATTTTGCTGAGCGATCGCGGGGGCCATCGGAGGAAATGGCAGGGAAGAGCTCCACGCAGGAGGGAATGCCGCAGCAGGAGCGCTACCCGCATGATGGGGCTGCGCGGGTGGATTCATCCAGGAAGTGACTTGGGCATAAGAACAATAGGTCGCCGTGCCCAGGCCCAAGAAGAAGCAAAACCGATAGAATATCCATTTCAGACCATCCATTTGCATTCTCCTTCACCCATGGACAAAGCACGGTCTGTGCCAAATTATTCTTTATAGATTCCAGACACTTGAGCATCGCCCCCCTCCTCTCCCCTGTTTAGCCCCCCTCAAAACTGTCTATACTCTTTACACCCCATGTCAAGACTTCAACCAATACGATTTACAAGCGTCTCATCAGCTGTTATCACACCGCGACGAGGATGAACCTGATGGGCACTTCTCTGAAGTCATGGATTTTGTTGTTTTTCGCACTCTGCTTGGGCTCTGCCCGAGCGGATGGGCATGATTTTGCTCCGGGGCCGGACCAGATCCCGGTGGGCAATACACTGATCCGTCAGGACAGCATCGAAACCGTGGTGAAGGGTATCGTTGCCCGCATCATCAATGCGGACGTGAATGGATCGACCATTACTTTCGGTGCCGAGGGAATGCGAGAAGTGATTCCGATCGAACCGAAAGACGACACTTTCCGTGAAGTGCTTCAGCTCCTCGGTATCCGCGATCGCCTCTCTTATTCCATTTCTCCCCTGAAGATCAAATTCTCACTTCCCGAACAGGGACTCTCGATCCAGATCAAACCGACCGCGCCGGACACCTTCGAGGTCAAAGCGCGCTGGCAGATCGACACTCTGAAGGTCACGGCCGATCGACTCTCGATCCGGGTTCCCAAAGGACTGTTTGATCAGCCATTTCAGATCGAATCGAAACCACTGAAAGTCGGGATGAAGGAGAAGTCGCCTCCTTTCCGGTTTGAGCTCAGCCTCTTGACCATGCTGAAGCCCGAAGGGACCCGGATCCGGATCCAGAGCTTCACCACCAATATCCTTTCTCGAAACCGACCCGAGTTCTTCCTGACCCTCGGGCCCCTGACGGTGGACAGCAAACCGCTGTCACTCGATATCCAATCGGGGGAAACCGTCCTCCGTGCGGGTGAATCGGATATCCGCCGGGAACTTCAAAAGCTTGAGCCCGAAGTCGTGACCCAACTCAGGGCTCGGATTGCGGGGGCTATTGAGGATAACCTCAAGCTGGCGACCCAGAGGGCTGAGGAAGCCCCTCCTTTGAAGTATTCCGTCAGCACCGATGATTTGCTCCAGACCAACCCGGCAGGTCCGGCGGTCCGCCAACTGATCGGAGGGATCACGGGCGATTTCGTCTTCAGTTACCTTCAGTACGCCAAGGAGGCGAATCTGTTCTCGACCCAGATCTCAGCTCGGGTCTGTTTCGATGGCTCCTGCCTGAAAACAGACGGTAGCTCCACTTCCATCGGACTTCCCGACCTGAATGTGATGGGACCTAAAGACGGAGTGGGTATCGTTCTCTACGAATCCTTCCTGAAAGAAATCGTCCACACCCCGCTGTTCCAGCAACGGATCGCGCGGGTGTACTCCATGCTGGGACCCTCTCCCGGTGTGAGCCTCTCCGGCAAAGGGGTGCGGGTGGCTTTCGATCCGGTCCGGAACTCGCTGGTCGCGGTACTCAATCTTGAGATCGATATCAAGAAAACCGTTCGGGAGAACACCCCTTTCGGTGAGCGACTCCGGCTCGGGCTCGGGGACCTCATTGAGCGCTACTTCGGATCCGGGAAGTTCGTCCAGATCCCTGTGGAGCTTGATTTCCACCTGATCGGAATTTTTCCTGACAACCAGGGTAACCCGAACATCCTGGTCACGAGCTCGCTCCCTTTCGATGCCAAAGGGAACTACATTCCTCCCCGGACCTGTCCGCAAGCCTACTGTCCGAGCAACGTGGGACAGATGACGGCTTTTGTGAAAAAGAGCTTCATGGCATCGGTGCAGAATGAGTTTCAGCGGATCCTACAACCCTCGATCCTGATTCCCATCGGCAGAACACTCAGGGTCCAGGACTTCGAATTCCATCCGTCCTTTGTACGGATCACCCCCAACAAGGGTCTGCTGATCTCAGCCGACCTGATCGATGAAGGGAGCCTCTGGTGATGCGATTCATTTTAACCGTCTTAGCTATATCCTGTTCCGTGGAGGCCCTTGCGGCGCCGGATGATGTACTCCTTCAGACCCGGATCAGCCGGAATTCGATGGAGTGGCTCATCGAAAAAACCCTCCTGATTCTCAATAACGCTGAAATCGATGATGGACTCACCGGAGTGACCACCATCGAAGACGAGATCCTGACCCTCGACGAAATCAGCACAGACCCGGCGGTCGAAAAGGTGCGGACCTTGGTCACATCGGTGTTCCGGGTGGATGCGGCTAAAGCCGTGCTCCGGATCAGAATCCCGAAACTCTCTTACAAGGTCCATTCCTTGCGTGCCTCAGCCAAGCGACTCGATGTGACAGACCCGGTGATGAATATCGATGCAGCTGCAAGGATCCAAGGGGTAGACATCGGTCTACCCGAGGGGGTCCAAGTGGATCTCATGGTTCCCGACTCGAAGACTGGCGTGCTGAACCGTTTTCTCTCGGCAACCCTCGCACCGAGCCAGGTGAAAGTTCCCTCGACTCTCGAGCCTGCCGAGTTCGAGGTCTCCCTTCAGGCCATCCGTGACGATAACCTGAGCTTCAAATTGACCGGATACAAGCTCGACACCCTGCCCCCCTATGTCGAACGCCACGTCAACGAGATCGAAACCTCCGAACTCACTACCGGTGGCCCGATCACCGCAGATCAGATCGCAGTCCAACCGGTTTATGTGAGGGTGAACCAACTGAGCCGGACCATTGATTTCTCGGTGTTCAAACCCCTGATCCAGAAGAAAATGAAAGGCATCCTCACCACGATCATCCTCGAGGTGGGCAAATCCTTGAAGACCAGCATCGGTCCCTCCATATTGAAATCGATATTCAAAGAGAGCCTGCCAAGCACTCTTGCCATCAGCTCCGAGCCTTTCTACACCTCGTTCAAAGTGAGGAGCTTCTCCCAACCGAAACGGGACCAGTTCCAGCTCGGTGTGGCCGGGGGACTGTGCACCCTCGAGATGTACCGCCGTTTCGGAGTGAACTGCGTGAATGAGACCCCGATTCCGGACCCGGTACGGGTGATCGCTCCTGACGTGCGTCGACTCGCAATCGAGGAGATCTCCTCCGTTTTGGCCTCAGGAAAAGCCGATGTGGCCACCAGTGTTTCCGAGGAATTCTTGAACCGCCTCATCAAGACGGCGATCGCAAGCAAGCTCTGGGATGAGATGCTGGCCGAGGACCATTTGAAACTCGCTGAAAAAGGCGCTTTTGTGATCCTCGACCAGAAGGGGCCTGCTCCCGAGCTCTACCTCGACCTCCACTATTCCGGAAAAGGCGGATTCGAAGGAATCTTCATCAACTCTCGGCGCCCGATCCGCTTCCCGCTCCGGATCGCAACGAAGGTTTCGTTTCCGCTCGAAAACGGCATTCCCAAGCTCGTGATCACAACGGAAAAGGTGCTCTCGGACGCAGACGAGATCATCCGCGGAATCCCCCAATACGGTTTGCCGAGCAAACTGGTTTGCGGACTTCGAAAAAAAATAGCCCGGATGATTCTCCGGATGTCCAAGAAGCTGGAGGGTCGGAACATGATGGAACTCCCCCTGCCCATTTTCAAGGGAATCGGTCTTGAGAAGACCTGGATGGAAAGCTCCGAACACGGACGCATGAACATCTATTTCAAGATTTGAAACCGCCCCAGGAAGGACCCATGACCACATTCCGCTTTCCTTCGTTATTCGTGAGTCACGGTTCTCCCATGCTCGCCTACGGGGATGATCCTGCACAGGAGGCAATGAACCGCCTCGCACGCAGCCTGCCCAGACCGAGGGCGATTGTTTGCCTTTCGGCACATTCCATCTCTCGAGACCAAGTCAAGGTACTCAAAACCGCGGGGAACACTATCCAGCACGACTTTGGCGGTTTTCCTGATGATCTCTACGATATCGAATACCCGTGCGTGGGCGATCCGAATCTGGCTGAACAGATCATCACTCTATTTAAGGAATCCGGGATCCCCGCAACAGCCGATCCGGTCGGGCCACTTGATCATGGAATCTGGATTCCGCTCATGCACCTTTACCCCAAAGGTGAGATTCCGGTCGTCCGCATCAGCCTACCGCTCGAGTTCCAGCCACTTCAGATCATGAAGATGGGACAGGCCCTGGCGCCGCTCCGTGAGCAGGGCGTGATGCTCATGGCGAGCGGAGGCGCCGTACACAATTTGAGAGAACTCCGCTGGGCTGAAAAGCGCGGCCCCGGAGCGGATTTCGCGCTTCGTTTCGAAGAGTGGCTGATCGGTTGCCTTCAAAGAAAAGATGTCGAGTCCCTGGTGGCCTTCGAAGAAAATAGCGATTTTTTTCGCGCTCATCCGACCTCTGAGCATTTTCTTCCCTTACTCTTCACCGTCGGCTCCGCGCTCCCGAAAGATGACTTTCGTCTGGTGCACCGGGGAGTCGAATACTCGACCTTATCCATGCTGAGTTTTGTCCTGAATCATGAGAACGATCAGATCCTTCATTGAGCGGAACCTCCGAACAGTGGAGTTGATTCCCGCATTTCTGATCGGCATGGTCTTCATCTGGATCCATGCCTCGACCCATCCCTGGAACAGCGACCATCTCTATTTCGAAGCGATTCTTCGGGACCTGCTCTCGGGCAGTGCGGCATTAAGGGAGTTTCATTTCTCAGCCTCTACTTTTTTCTTTCCCGATTCTTTAATTTATCTTCCATTGAGACTGCTGACCGACAACCTGGGATGGGTCTTTCTTCTTTTCATGATCATCCAATTCTCCGGTCTATTGCTTTTGATCCAGCATTTAGCGGGACAACGGGGTAACTCTTTATTTTACTGTGTATCGACTCTGGCATTTTTCGGACTTCTAGATTCCCAATGGTTTTCAATTCTCTATCCGGTTCATCATGGTGGCCAGTGGATCTGGGGAATCCTCCTGATTTCCAAGCTCGATCCCTTGCGCTCCGGCGGGCGGGCGGCAATGATCAACAGCAGTCTCCTTGTTTCGGCTCTGGTTTCATCGGATTTGCTGTTCGGATTCACCGGCGTGGGACCCTATGTCCTTTGGTCAACCTGGAGCGCATGGAGGGGCCGAGATTGGCGTAGGATCAGATCGATCGGAATCTGGGGTGCCGCTACAGTCTTGGGAATCCTTGCTGCTTACTTTCTATTCAGGTGGGGGACCGGATCCTACTTCGGCTGGAATAAACCCTTACCGGGACTCATTCTGGATCGGGCGAGATCCTTCGTCAGTGATTTCTTTTCATTGAAAAGTTCCATCTGGATGGTCCTCTCTTTTTTCTACCTGATCAGGATCCGCAAGGAGCCCGCTGGTTTGTTGGCACATTCCGCCGGACTGTCGATCGCGGCAGTGGTCGGCACTGGGGTTTGGGCTTCGCCCGAGAATGTCAGGTACATTCAACCGGTCAGTGTCGCTTTTGTCTGGGCGGCAGGTCACTGGGTCACCGGCCTCACCTCTCGCGTGATTCGGGCATCCATTTTTGTCGGACTCGTGATTCTGGGGCTATCACAAGCCGAGTCAGCATCGCGCAAGTTCCTGCAAAATCCCTGGGCCCCACCCTACCTTCCATCGCATGCCTGCCTGGACCGATTTATTCTTGAAACCGGACTTTCAGAGGGAATTGGGGATTATTGGTCGGCGAAGTGGCTGACTTTCTTTTCGAAATCAGGCGCAAGGATCCTTCAAGTCACTCCGGAAATGGAGCCCCATTTTTGGATCAACAATCATGAATGGTATCGGGATTTCCATCCCCGCTTCGTGATCATCAACTTTTTTTCGAGCTCGAGGATCCATCCGGAGGAAGTCCGGTCACTCGGCCAGCCGTCCAGAATCCATTCCTGCTCGGGATTCGAGATCTGGGTCTATCCGGATGGAGTGATCCATTTGAAGGACCCTACCCCCCCGAAACATCGGAACTTCCAGGAATTCAGGAGCTGAAGTTCAATCGTTCAAACTCGTTGAGCGCGTCCTCGAAAACCTTGAATGCGGCTTCGATCGGCTCCGGACCCCGCAGGTCCATACCTGCCCGGATCAGGGTGTCGATCGGATCGCGGCTCGATCCCGACTTCAAGAAACCGAGATACAGATCCCGGAGCTT
>CANHQK010000031.1 GCA_947462765.1 Bdellovibrionales bacterium | reverse complement strand
GATCGCAGCGATCGTGGCGGCCATGGCGATTGCCATCACTGCTTCGAACGAAGCGCTTCCCACCCTGACCACCACCCTCGACAACCGCTCGGTGGCCATCGGGCTTCCACTGGTTCTTTCGGGCCTCGGTCTCGGCGTATCCATTCTATGCATCTTCATCGCACGCGCGATGAAGGCCATGAATCCAGCAGCCGTACTCCGCGGATCCCTCATTTTCCCGCCCATTCTTTTGGCTGTTGTTTCTTACGTGGTCATGAATGTGCTCGACATCACCCAGTCGGTGACTGCCATTCTGGCACTCGGAGCGCTCGGTGGAGCGGTGATCGGTCTCGTGACCGACTACTACACCTCGGCTAGCCCTGTGGCCAAGATCGCTGAAGCTTCGACCACCGGTGCCGGCACCAACCTGATCCGCGGTCTCGCGGTCGGGATGGAGTCCACGGCGATTCCAATGCTGGTCGTGGCATTTGTGGCCTACCTCTCGAACAAGTACCTCGGTCTCTACGGAATCGCGCTGTCTGCAGTCGGGATGCTCGGCGGAACGGCTGTCGTCATGACTGTCGATGCCTACGGTCCGATCTCGGACAACGCAGGCGGGATCTCCGAAATGTCGGGCCTCGGACCTGAAGTCCGCGCCATTACCGACGAACTCGACGCCGTGGGGAACACCACAGCCGCAATCGGGAAGGGCTTTGCCATCGGTTCAGCCATTCTGACGGTGCTCGCTCTGTTCTCGGCCTTCAATATGGAAGTGAACCATGTGCGTGAGGTCGCAGGCCTCGGCAAGATGTCGCTTGAGATCACCGATCCGAACATCCTGATCGGGATCCTGGTCGGCTCCATTCTGCCGTTCCTGGTGGGATCCACCACCATGTTGGCCGTGGGCAGGGCTGCGGGCGCGATCGTCGAAGAGATCCGCCGTCAGTTCAAAGAGATCCCGGGTCTCATGGAGCTGAAGGCCGATCCGGAGCCCAAGAAGATCGTCGATATTGCGACTGCAGCCGCTCTGAAGGAAATGATCCTTCCTGGTTTGATCGCAGTGTTGTCTCCGGTGATCGTGGGATTTGCCCTCGGAGCAGGGGCCCTCGCGGGCTTGCTCGCTGGAGCACTGGCCGTCGGTGCGACGCTGTCTCTTTATATGGCAAACGCCGGTGGCGCCTGGGATAACGCCAAGAAGTACATCGAGAAGGGCAATCTTCCCGGTCACAAAAAAGGCGGAGAAGTGCACAAGAACGCCGTCGTGGGCGACATGGTCGGCGATCCGTTCAAGGACACTTCCGGTCCCGGGATTGCGATCCTCATCAAGGTGATGAGCGTCGTGTCCCTGCTGATCGCGCCTTTGATTGCGAAGCTTTAATCGCCAGTCTTGAGCTGAGCGAAGATTCAACTAGAGAAAGGGCCCCGAGAGAATCTCTCCGGGCCCTTTTCATTTGCACTGTCTTATTTACAGAGTGGCCTTCCGGTGGCTAGGATCGGGCATATGGAAAATCTCACGCCCGCTCTCTTGCAGACCTACGCCATCATTTTCATCTATGCCGTACTCATGGGCACTGCCGCTTACGATAAACTGAAAACCTTCGGTGTGGCGCCTGACTGGTTCATCGGGCAATTCTCGAAAACCTGGCTTGGATCGATCCCGGGTGGATCACGCATCGGGTATGCGGTGATCACCGTGCTGGAGACCGCACTTGCCGTGATGTTCCTGCTTTCGCTTTTCATTCCGGCGCTTCTGCCTTGGGCGCTCACGGGCTCGCTGTTTTTGTTCGGAATCCTCTGCTTCGGGCTCAGGCTCGCTAGCGAGTTTCAAGGCTCGGCGAACATGTTTGTTTATTTTGGAACGACCCTGATAGCGCTGTTTTTGGTGCGCTAAGGTGAAGGCTGGCTCAAAAAAGCGCCGTGTAGTTTCAGACACAGTTTATTAGGTTCAGTCAGCCCTGTATTCTAAGGCAATGAGAATGCTTCGAGTTCCCTTTGCCATTCTGGGTTTGGGTTTGATGCTCACTGCTTGCGGCTCGGTAAAACCAGGGGAAGGCACAGAGGGGACTTCATCTGATCCAAATAATCCAGTCGATCCTAGTGGTATTTCTCTTTTGGCGGGTTCGATCGGTGGATCCGGAAATGTCGATGGAACGGGTTCCGCTGCGAGGTTCAACTATCCAACAGGCGTCGCGGTGGATGCATCGGGCAATGTGTTTGTGGGTGATTTGGAAAATCACACCATCCGCAAGATCACTTCCGCAGGAGTGGTCACTACCTTGGCCGGGACTGCGGGGTCCCCTGGCTCGAGTGACGGGACTGGCGCCGCTGCGAGGTTTTCGGGTCCATTCGGCGTCGCGGTGGATGCATCGGGCAATGTGTTTGTGGCTGATACGAGTAATAACACCATCCGCAAAATCACTTCGGCAGGTGTGGTCACTACCTTGGCCGGGACTGCGGGGTCCCCTGGCTCGAGTGACGGGACTGGCGCCGCTGCGAGATTCTTCTCTCCAACAGGCGTCGCGGTGGATGCTTCGGGCAATGTGTTTGTGGCTGATATGAGCAATCACACCATCCGCAAAATCACTTCCGCAGGAGTAGTCACAACCTTGGCCGGGACTGCGGGGTCCGATGGCTCGAGTGACGGGACTGGTGCCGCTGCGAGGTTCAACTCTCCACGAAGCGTCGCGGTGGATGCTTCGGGCAATGTGTTTGTGGCTGATATGAGCAATCACACCATCCGCAAAATCACTTCCGCAGGAGTAGTCACAACCTTGGCCGGGACTGCGGGGTTCTCTGGCTCAAGTGACGGGACTGGCGCCGCTGCGAGGTTCAACTATCCACGAGGCGTCGCGGTGGATGCATCGGGCAATTTGTATGTGGCTGATGCGGATAATCACACCATCCGCAAAATCACTTCCGTAGGAGTGGTCACAACCTTGGCTGGGACTGCGGGGTCTGATGGCTCAAGTAACGGGACTGGCGCCGCTGCAAGTTTCAACTTTCCATACGGCGTCGCGGTGGATGCATCGGGCAATGTGTATGTGGCTGATACGGAGAATCACACCATCCGCAAAATCACTTCCGCAGGAGTAGTCAGTACTTTAGCGGGAGCTGCAGGGAGCAGGGGCATTGTACTCGGGGCTTTGCCCTCCACTTTGGCCTACCCCTCCGGGGTCGCCGTCAGTGGAAGTGAGGTCGTAGTTTCTTCCGAAAACTCGGTACTGGTAATTCGTCCCTGATTGCGCTGTTTTTAATGCGCTAATCCCGGTCTTCAGAAATAAAAAAGCCCGGGAGCGCTTTCGCACCCCCGGGCCATGGAGCTTGAGGCTCAGTTCAGGTAAGGAAGAACAGAGCTGATCTTGGTCACGTCTTCACCGCGGCAGGTGGTTTCGCTGCACACCTTGGAGACGCGGCAGCCATTGGCATAAACGTAGTCGGTTTCGCCGCGGACGAGAACGCCTTCGATCTTGCCAGTTTTCTTGTTGAACACGGCTGATCCGGAGTTTCCACCGTAGCTGTCGGTGGTGGCAACAAAGAATCCGTCCTGGTTGTTGCTACGAACCTTGCCGCCGTCGTCGAACTTGGTCGGAAGACCGGCCGGGTGACCGATCATCAGGAGTTCGGTGCCGTTCGGGATCACGCGCTTGGAGCGTTCACGGGCGAGCTCGAGGGGCTCGCGGCCGGTCACTTCACGATCGACTGTGACGATCGCGAAGTCAGATCCGTTTCCGACAGCCTCGGTGTGGATGACGTTCGAGCACTTGTACACATCGGCTTCTTTGGCGAAACGGGGGTACTTGCCTTTGGCAGAAACCGCGTAGTCGAACACGAAGCTGGTGCCCATGCAATCGCTCTGGGATTTGATGCAGTGACCGGCAGTGAGGATCATGTTCTTGCCGATGAGAGAACCCGAGCAGAAACCACCGGAGGGTTGATCGAAGAACGGCTCGTTCTTACAAACGCCCATCACCTGTTGAAAGGAGCTGGCCTTGATTTCGATCATTCCTGAGCTGTTCTGAGCCAGGCTTTTGGTCTTTACCAATGCAACCGTGGAGCGTGCGAGCTTCAGGTACATCGGATTGGTGACCTCGTACAGGTCTTTACGGTTGTCTTCGCCGTAAACCACGTTCACGCCGGTTTGTCCTGCGAATGCGGTTCCAGTGAAGAGAATTGCGCTCAATGCAATCAAGAGATGCTTGTTCATGTGTCCCCCTCCCATCCTTGGGAATTTCTTGTTGAGGAATACAGGGTAACAAAGGCCTCGGCAAACCGGAACCCAGTCAAAAATATTGCGCTTTCAGCGTTTCAGTAACGGTTTATTGACGCTCGCCCGGTTCAGGCGGTCGGCAATGGCTGCCCCCAGGCCTTCACTTGTGTTTTCAGGGAGTTCGGCCAGGATTTGCTCCACCGAAGCGTCTTCATCGATCGAGCGTAAAGTCGAAAAGAGAGACCTTGCAGCCGCTTCAGGGTCGACCATAGGGGTGAGAACCCAGCGCCGATCCTCACTCCGGAGATTGCGGGAGCTTGCCAGATCCTGGCAGAGGAAGACCGTTTTTCCCCTCACACCCGAATTCCTCATCCAGGTGTCGAGTTCCTCGCGTGAGGGAAAGGGACCCGGATACAGATAAAGGGGCTTGGTCGGGGCGTAATGTTGATCGAGCATGCCCGGAGCTTCTATTTTTTGATTTTTTTCTCCGAGGCCGACTCCACTCCCGACAGGGACTCCGAGTGAGCGTTCGAGATCGATTCGAGAAATCTTTCCCGGGCGGAGCAGGGTTGCGATCAATCCGCCTGCGGCGGACTCTTCGAGAGAAATGATCGTGGATTCCACCCCGACGCTGCAAGCGCCTCCATCCAGAATGGCATCGATCCTTCCATCAAGTTCCGAGGCCACATGCTCAGCGGTGGTCGGAGAAATCCTCCCGAAACGGTTGGCACTCGGTGCAGCCAGTGGAAATCCAGTCAATTTCAGGACTTTCTGGAACAACGGATGCTCAGGCATTCGAACCCCGACGCGTGGACTACCGCTGGTCACTTCATCGGGAATGTTCGGTCCTCGAGGAAGGATCAGGGTGAGAGGACCCGGCCAGAATTGACGGATCATCCGCTCGATCACGGGTGCCGACGTCCATCCGATGACAGACCCATCGACAATGCCCGCTCGGGCCAGCCCCATGAGCACCCCCGCTTGTGCCGACAAGAGCTCATCCGAAACGTGGGTGATGAGCGGATCGAAGCTCGGCCGTTCCTTGGCGTTGAAGATCTTGAGCGCACTCTCACTCGAAAACGCATTACCGGCCAGACCGTAGACGGTTTCGGTGGGAAGCGCAACGATCCCTCCAGATGAGAGAATCATCGAGGCCTGCTCGAAATCAGCCGGTCCCAGGTGCAAAGTCTTTTGCGGGTTCATGGCTGATTCCGTGGTTCCAATAGGGCTTTCAACACCGTTTCCATTTTCATTCCACGCGATCCTTTGATCAGGATCCGGTCTCCCGGACGGATGGAATGCTTCAAACCCTCGATCAGATCCGAATGGGATCCGAAGTGTCGGACGGCCAAAATCCCCTTACTCTCAAGTTCTTCCTTGAGCCACTTCATTCTCGGTCCGTAGAGCCAGATGGATCCGATTCCGAGCCGGATCAGGTCAGAGGCCACCTCGCGGTGGTAGGACTCCTCTTTTTCACCGAGTTCGAGCATATCCCCGAGCACAGCATGAAGCGGATGGTTTTTTCCAGAGCGAGAGAGAAGTTCCAAAGCGGCCGTGAGTGAGGTGGGGTTGGAATTGTAATGATCTCCGATCACCTCGGTTCCGTCCGGAAGACGGTATACTTCGGTGCGGCCGAGCGCGGTTTTAAAACCGGACAGGCCTTTCTTGATTTCCTCGGCACTCAATCCGAAAAACCGGCTCAAGGTCACCGCTGCGAGCAGATTGTGGGCATGATGGGAGCCCGGAAGTGGGCAATCGATGTCCATCCTGCCGCCTTCCGATACGATCCCGAGTTTGCCATCCTGTTCGACGCCGAGACAGTCCGGACGGTCTCCGGCATCCATCGAATAGGTGAGTCCTTGGCCAGGGCGGAGCAAAGACCTGTGAGCGGTCATCCAATCCCTGACAAAAGGATCCGAAAGATTGATCGCCAAAGGGAGTCCCTTTTCCAAGGCGTGATCGAAGGCCCGCAACTCCTCCCTTGCGGCGATTTCCACGGTCTTGAGCTGATGGAGGTGCTCGGGGCCGGTCCGGGTGAGCAGAACGTGGGTGGGGGCCACGAGATTCAGGTGCTGAGCCATGGCTCCAATGTCATCGATTCCGATTTCGATGATGGCGGCGCGGTCCTCGGGGCGCAGTCGGAGCAAGGTGAGCGCCACACCGAGAAATCCATTCTGACTTCCTTCGGTTTTGAGCACACGATTGAAACGCCCTTCGAGAATGGACGCTGCCAGCTCTTTGGTGGTGGTTTTCCCGACTGCACCCACGATGGCAATAAAGGGAATATCGAAAGAGCGCCTCCATCGTGAGGCCAGGGTGCGGATGGCCTCCAAGGTCGAAGGGACCACGATGATTCTCGGATCCGTTTCAGCAGGGCGGATCTCGCTCAGGACAGCAACTGCTCCGGCGGCAAGCGCTCCCGGGATGAAGGAATGTCCGTCATGGGTATCCCCCTTGATGGCGACAAAGACATTCCCCGGACGCACCGAGCGCGAGTCCGTAGTGATGCCGGTGACGGGACTGTCGGGTAGTGAAGGAAACAGGCCGAGAGTGTCAAAAATTTGTTGCGTGGTCCATTCGAATGCCATTTCTAACAGTATGGCACTGACGAAATGAAATAAAAACCCCCCGGAAGGAATCCCTCCGGGGGGTCAGTCATTACCTGTTTCAGGAAATCACTTGGCTTCGAGTTCTTCGTCGATGACTTCGGAGAACTGTTCGATCGGAAGCGCTCCGCTCAACAGTTGTCCGTTTACGAAGAAGGTAGGAGTCGAGCGGACTCCGAGTTTTTCTCCGTAGGCGAGGTCGCTCTTCACGAACTCGGCAAATTTCTTGCCATCGAAGCATTCTTTGAATTTCTTCTCGTCAGCTCCGGCAGCTTTAGCGTGTTTCGCAAGGCTTTCCGCATCCAGTTTGTCCTGGGCTGCGAACGCGATGTCGTGGAACTTCCAGAACTTGTCCTTGCCTTGCTCGTTCACGCACATGGAGGCTTCAGACGCAGGTCCTGCATCCTTGTGCATTGGGAGTGGGAAGTGTTTGAATGCGATTCGCACCTTGTTTCCATACTTCTTCTTCAGGTCGGACACGGTTTTGGCCGCGCGAGCACAGAAGGGGCACTGGAAATCGGAGAACACCACGACAGAAACCTTGGCATTTTCTCCACCGGTGGAAGGAGATTGCCCGATTTCGACCTGGATGTTCGACTTCGGCTTCTTGAAGTACACTTCTACGGGAGAGCCCTTGGAGAGTTTGGCAACCGCCGCAGTGACCGTCTCTTCACGCTTCTGCTCCTTCATGTAGGCGTAGATGCGTTCCTTGACTTGGTCGTTGATGTTGCTCTCGGGGATCTGCTTGTCCTTCACGAATTTCTTGTATTCGGCGTCCGTGATCTTGATCTCGCCCTTGAGGAGTTTCTTGGCGATATACTCTTCGGCGTTGGCCAGACCTGCTTTTTTGGCTTCGGCGCCGAGCAAGCGGTCAGTAACCATCTTGTTCAGCTGATTCATTTTCAGATCGTATTCTTGCTTCTTGATCTGCATGAGTTCAACTTGGGCGTCCCCGACGAGTTGCTCTTCGGTGATCTCTTCACCGTTGATTTTTGCCGCGATTCCGGCCTTGGGGGCATCTTTGAAAACCATGCTGATCTTGGCTTTGGCGCTCTCGGAGCAGGCGACAACGGCCAAAGAGGCCAGTACGCATGCGCTGAGCACACCGAGTGTGCGTTTCATGTTCATTTTGCTTCGTCCTTTCGTAGCGTGATAAGGGAAGCCTAGCCTACCTAGAATGTTTGTACAAGGTCGTGGATTCGGAGCAATCCTAACGCATTGCCCTGAGGATCCACCACCGGGAGGACGCTGATCTGACTTTCTCTTTCTTCCATGATGCGGAGAGCGTCATAGGCGAGGGTCTCAGGCCCGACCGTGGTCGGTTTGGCGCACATGATGTCGCAAGCCTTGAGTCCGAAAAAAGCTTCTTTTTGTTTGAGGGCGCGACGGATATCCCCGTCAGTGATGATCCCGGAAAGCCGGTTGTTTTCCGTGATCAGAGCAGCGCCGAGACGCATCCGGGTGGTGGAGTCGAGGACCTCGTCCATCGATGAGTCCGGAGTCAGTACCGCCACTCGGGCCAGGGGGTGCATGAGATCCGATACGGTCAGCTGTAGACGGCGACCGAGTGCCCCTCCCGGATGGTTGCGGGCGAAATCCTCGGCACTGAATCCATTGGACCGCATCAGAGCGATGGCCAGGGCATCACCGATCACCAGAGCGAGAGTCGTACTCGAGGTGGGGGCGAGATTATGGGCACAGGCCTCTTCCGAGACCGATGAGTCGATGACCACATCGGCATTTGTCGCCAGACGGGACCCGGGATTGCCTGTGATGGCCACGACTCCGAGGCCGCGTTTCTTGAAAAAAGGAACGAGTGAAACGATTTCTTCCGTATTGCCGGTTTGGCTGATGGCCAAAACCACGTCATCCGGGCCGGTGACTCCGAGATCACCATGCAGAGCCTCGGTCGGATGGAGGTAGACGGATGGCGTGCCGGTGCTGGACAAAGTGGCCGATATTTTCGCAGCGATCTTTCCTGACTTTCCGAGTCCCACCACCATCACTTTGCCGCCACGTCGACTTCGCTCTCCAATGACCTGGAGAGCCCGGCCGATCGAGGATTCGGCTCCAGAGTTGGTGCGAAATCGGGTCAGTGCATCGCTGATCGCCCGGGCCTCGAGTTCCATCACCCGGCAAAATTCTTTGAAGCTCATGGAGTTATGCTACACTAACTTGCATGTCGAGCGCCGTGAAAATTTTCCTGGCAGTCTTGTTCCTGCCAGCCTGTATGTCGGCTTATCTGAAGTCGGTCGGCGGGGATGCGGATCGGGTCCTCAGCAAGATTTTCATGAGTGAATACCCGATGGCATGGGAGTCGGCGGTGGATGCGATGAAAGCTTCGCCCATGGAAATCGTGAACCGCGAGAACGGAACCCTCCAGACCAAGTGGATCGACAACACCGCGGAACGGAATCTTCTCGATTCGGGTGGGATGGTCAGCAATTACATCAAGGCCCAGTACCGGTTCCGTGTGGTGCTGGCCAAGGGGTTTTACGAAGGGCGTCCCTCCGTGCGGGTCAGTGTCCAGAAGGAACAGCAGATTCAGCGGGATGTCCTCGAAGGGTGGATCAATCAAGAGACCGACGGGATCCAGGAAAATTCGTTATTGTACCGGATCGGTAAAGTGATCGACTACCGTAAAAAAATCCAGGAAGCGGAAAACGCCAAGCTCAAAAAGCAGCTGGAAGACGCTGCGATCCCTTCTTCAGGCACCAATTGAATCAGGAGTTCAGCAGGTTTTCGAACTCTTTCAGGAGCTCCTCGTCCGACTTGGTTGCCAGGGTCTCGGGAGCGGAGGGAGAGGTTGTCGGAGCCGGTGCCGCAGCTGTCTCGACGGGCGCGGCACCGGGTGCCGGATCGAGACTGGACTCCACCGAATCAACCAATCTCTCGAATTCGTCCGATCCCGGCTTGGTCTCCGCAATGGAAGGTTCCACGGGCGGCTCGGAGGATGGCGGGATGGCGGGTGTCCCATCCAGCAGAGCATCGATGGCGTCCTGATCGAATTTAGCAGCCTGCGGTGGAGTGATCGAAGGCTCAGGAGAGGTCGGAGGGGGTGTCGGAACGGATGTGGGAACGGCTGCGATCTTGGGCTCCGGAGGAGTACCGGTCATTTCTTCGATTCGCTTCTTCAGGTTGGTGTTCTCCTGCTGAAGGCGCTTCAAGTTGGCCAGATCCTCCTCGAAAAGGGAGTATTCCTCAAGGCGTTCCTGCAAAGTCTTGATCGTTTTGGCCATGTCCTCAGAGCCAGACGAAGAGGAGGCGCTCTGGATCGCATGTTGGTTCTGGCGGAGGTTCTCGAGCTCTTCGAGGAGTTTTGTCTTCTCGATATTGATATTCACCACGAGACTTTCTTTCTCAGAAAGCTGTGATTGCAGGGCACGAAGTCGGTCACTGAGGTCGCCCGAGATGCCGGTCGGTGCAAGGGGGTCGAGGCCGGGTAGCGGACTCGAAGCGTGGGCTTCAGCTGCACCGGGGAGATTCGCCTGAGCGATCCCGAAGAGCTGAGTTCTCACAAACTGTGCTTCATTGATGAGTTGACCAAGATAGGCCTTCACCACAGTAGCGGGGATCTCGTTTCTTGCGGCTCCAAGCCTGCGTTTTCGGATCACCCAATAATAGCAGTAGGCCGAGAGGAGGGCGAAAATTCCCGCCGCGCTCAACAACAGCAACTCTTCTGTAAAGCGGGAATAGATATAGATGAATGATGCCATAGATCGGGTCCCTCCTAGACCGTACTCCTATGTACTCAGTGTACAAGTCCCAGTGCGGCAGTGTCAAACTGGCGCCCGCAGTCATCCGCTTGACGAAAATCGTGGACGGGCTCCCCGGGAGCAGAGTTAGGATGAGGACATGTCACATGTCGAGTATTGGTTGGCTGGTGCAGTCGAAGCGGCTCTTCGTGCGGGCCAAGTGATCCGGAAGCATTATGTGAGACCGCTCAAAGTCCGGGAGAAGGGAAAGCTCGGTCTCGTCACCAATGCCGATGTCGAGGCCGAAGAAGTCGCCATGAGGGTCTTGAGAAAGTGCGAGCCTTCTTTTGCCTTGCTGACCGAGGAGACCCATTCCACCGGTGTGCGTGAAGCCGGACAAGAGGGACTATGGATTGTCGATCCCCTGGATGGAACCACTAATTTTGTGCATCGTTTTCCGATGTTTTGCACCACGGTTGCGCTCCAACTCGGGCACGATTTGACCGTCGGGGTGACTTACCATCCCATTCTCGACGAGCTTTACACCGCGATCCGTGGCAAAGGAGCTTTCCTTAACGGAAAACGGATGCGTGTTTCCTCGACCTCGCGTATCCGGAATGCCTTGCTTTCAACAGGGTTTGCATATTCCGCCCGAGATTTGCTCTCCACCGAGATGGGGTCATTTGAAAAAGTGAGTCGTTCGGCCCGCGCGGTCCGTCGCCCCGGATCAGCTGCGCTGGATCTGGCTTACACCGCTCGAGGCGTGTTCGACGGATTTTGGGAGCGTCATTTATCGCCGTGGGATGTGGCGGCGGGGGCCTTGCTCGTCCAAGAAGCGGGAGGTCGGGTGACGGATTTCAAAGGTGGGCGATTCGATCCACACGGTATGGAAATCCTTGCCAGCAACCGGACCCTGCATGGACAAATCAAGAAGCTGATTTAAGTGAGCGAAAGTTCCCGTCGAACCAGGTCGTCAAAGGCGTCTCTCAGTTTACGGGTCACAGGACCTGCTTTTCCTGAAGCGATTTTTTTGCCGTCCAGATCGAGAACCGGAAGCACTTCCTTCAGTGAGCTCGAAACAAAGACCTCGTCCGCCTCATAAAGGTATTCCTTTGGAAACCGTACTTCGCGGCAGGGGATCCCTTGCTCAATGCAAAGATTCAGAATTGCGCGGCGGGTGACTCCGTCCAGGATGCCGACATCAAGCGGTGCGGTCGCAACAATGCCACGGTTCACGTAGAACAGGTTGAAGGTGGTTCCTTCAGTCATGAACCCCTGTTGGTCCACCATGAGGGCATCGTCAAAACCCGCGTCGGCAGCACTCAGGTAGGCCAGGAGACTGTTCAAATAGTTTCCCGACTTCATCGCCGGATCGAGAGCTTTGGGATGATTCCGTATCCGATCGGAGATCTGGAGTTTGGTTCCTTTATCAAAAGGCCTGTTCGGAAACATCGAGATGGGTTCGACGATGATGGCATACAGGGTTGGGGTTTCGAGGTTCCCGAGCCCGAATCCGATTTTTCCACTCCCTCTCGAAACCACGATCCGCACATACACGTCCTCATCCTGTTTGCCAGGCTGGGCTCGGTAGGCCGCGATGCTTTTCAGGATTTCCCGCTCATACTCGGCTGTGGTTTGCGAGAAGCGCATTTGACACAGCTTGGCAGACTTTTCCATCCTGACCAGGTGTTCTTTGAGTCGGAAGGGCTTTCCTTGGTAGGTCCGGACGACTTCATAGAGGCTGTCACCGTACAGGAAGCTCCTATCGAATACCGAGACTTTGGCATTGGCGGGGTCGAGAAATTCACCGTTCAAATTGATCAGGGTGCCGCGGTTTTTCATGGGCTAATTCTATCAGGTTTAGTAAGAAAATTGAGAGGATTATGATCGAAAATTCTGAGTCACTCCTGCCGAACGGAGCTACACGGGTCTTTACCCTGGGTGTCGATGACGAGTCATTGAACGAGCTCGACCGCTTGCTCGATACCCTCGACTTGCAAACCGCGTGTCGGGTGGCCGCACCGGTGCGCCGGGTGGTCGCCGGGACTTACTTCGGAACCGGGAAACTCGAGGAATTGCGCTTGTCCGCCGCCGCAATGGATCCGGGAGTCGACCTTTTTGTGATCGATGTCGACCTCACCCCGCGACAACTCCAGAATGTTGAAAAACTCCTCTGCAAGCCCGTTCTCGATCGGACGGGGATTATTCTCGAGATTTTTTCACGTCATGCCCGGACCCGCGAGGCAAAGACCCAGGTCGAGCTCGCCAAGCTCCAATACGTGCTTCCCCGACTGGCCCACCTCTGGAATCACTTTGAACGTCAGCGCGGGGGAGGAGTCGGCAACAAGGGGATGGGCGAGAAACAACTCGAAGTCGATCGCCGTCTTGTCAAACGAAGGATCCAAATCCTCCGGGGTCGCCTCGGAGAAATTGAAAAGGAGCGGGTGGTCCAAAGGGCGTCCCGGCAGGATCTCCTCAAGGTGGCCCTGGTCGGATACACCAACGCCGGAAAATCAACTCTGCTCAACTCTTTGACCGAGAGTAAGGTTCTGGCCGAAGACAAGTTGTTTGCCACCCTGGATTCCACGGTTCGTGCACTGAATCCGGACAGCCATCCTCCGGTGGTGGCCATCGATACAGTCGGGTTCATCAGCCGCATTCCCACCAGTCTGATCGCATCTTTCCGATCCACTCTCGAGGAGATCCGAGAGGCGGATCTGATCCTCCATGTGGTCGATGCTTCATCCCTGCAAGCACGGGAGCAGTATGAAACGACCTGTGAAGTCCTGAAAGAGCTCGAGTGCGACAGCAAGGAAAAAATGGTGGTGCTCAACAAGGCCGATCTCCTGACCACCCCCGCGCAAATCAACCAGGCGAGGATTGCCGTGCCCGGTGCGGTGAGGCTATCTGCCTTGGATCCGGAGGCGGTCCGGAATCTTCGTGAAAGGATCCTCGATCATTTCAAGACCCGGATGGAAACCTGGGATCTCGTGCTTCCGTATTCGGAGGGCAAGCTCCAGGCCCAGCTCCAGGAGTTCGGTTCTATCCAGACGACCCGGTATCTCGAAAAAGGCGTTTTCATGCAGGTGATGCTGGATTCCGGAATCGCCCGCAAGTTGGGAGTGAAGCGTTATGCGATGTCAAAGTCGGATGAAGATCATATTTAGCCTCCTCTTGGGATGCCTGGCTTTTGCAGACCCCTGCCTCGCTTCCGTCAATCCGGTTGCGGGCCAGAGCTTCCGTACCCCCGCCCGCAGGTTCGGCGGATTTTACAGCGTGAAGCTCACACTCTGGCGCGACGGTTTCAGTACAGTGATTCCGGTTTGGATCCGGCCAGATCTGGCCGAGAGCTCACTTGATCCGGGGCAGCTCAGGTTTTTCGGATGGCCCCATGGGGATCTCAAAGCGGACGAGACGGAGCTCTCTGGAGTCGGCATCGCTATCCGCAGTTTCAAGTCCGAGCGTGCGGATCTGGCGATCATGCCCGAGTTTGCCAAGAATTGCTGCCTGGGTTCCCTCGGTCGCGATGTGCTCGCCGCTTACCGGTTACGATTTGTTCCGGGACCTCCCGCCCATATCGAATGGAGTCCTGTGGCGAGTGGGTCGACAGGTATCGGGAAAAAATCCGAGTGGGCGGGCGTGAGAGACCTGTTTTCGATCCGGGATCCCCTGATCCGCTGGAAGGGAGATCGTTGGGATTTATCCCGGTCCCCGTGGAGTGTGGATTTCCAGGAAAAAGCGCTTCGTTTCGAAGGAGAACCCGTTGAAGGGGATTTTCGTCGAGATCCCATGCTCTTGGGTTTCGACTTTGTTCCGGGTTCCCGGAAGATTCGGGTCCTCAGCCTGAATCCCTCCCAGCAGAAAACGGGTCTCACGGTCGGACTCAAGCCAGGAGTCGTGGTGACCGAGCTCAACGGTGAGCCTGTTGCGGGACTCGATCGGTATCAGATCGAGCAGATCCTGAAAGGCAGATCCGGTAAAAAAATCGAAATCGCGTTTTTGCGTGATCCCATGAAGGAGGAAAAATCGAAAGTCATTTTCGATTTCAGTACCCATGCATTCACCCAGACTCAACCGTTTCAGGCCCCTGCTGGTCGGAACAAAAATCCCTGAAAACATAGGTTCCTTCGCCCGATTGCTCGAGAACTTCGAAATTGTCGAGGCGGGTCTGGTTCAGCCGAATTGCGAGTGGAGGGAGGGCGTGGCCCAATGGATGGCTACCGGGACTTCCCGGGAACGACTCAATTCGGTTCCCGTGTATGATTCCCTCAGGAGTGCGGTGGCGGATTGCCAGTTCGTAGTCGGGTTCACGGCCCGTTCGGGCCGAAACCGGAGGACGTCAATCCGGCTCGAGGATATATCAGAGAAGCTCGATGGACGGGTCGCGCTGGTGTTCGGACGGGAGGATTTCTGCCTTCTCGCAGAGGAGGTCGAACTCTGCACACATCTTTGCGCACTCGATACGAGTCCCTTGTTTCCCGCTCTGAATTTGAGTCACTCGGTTGCCGTGGTTCTTTCGGATTTGTACAGGCAGGAGAGTGATTCAAGGCGAGGTCATCTGACGTATGCTCCGGTCGAAGAACTCAATCCGGTCATGGAGCATTTGAGGGCCATGATGCTGAAGGTCGGTCTCGATCGTGATGGCAATCCCGAGCGGATGCTCGGCCGCCTCACAAAGATCTTTCAGCGGGCGGGTCTCACGCGCGAGGACCTGGGTCTCCTCCGGGGCTTGTTCGCCCGGGTGATGGCCGAGATCGACGCACTCAGGAAGTCCCCTTGATCGCCTGTTCCACAGCTTTTTTGGCGATTCCGAGTTCAAAACCGGAGCCGACCAGCTTTTTGAGAAGTTTCAATTTGAGTTCTCTCGGTTCCTCGATTTTCTGGAACGTACTCCGCTCAAGGGTCCGGCGGGCCAGGTCCACAGCCCGCTCGAGTTCTCGCTCAGGGTCGAACTCAAGAGTCTCCAGCCGCTCCTTCAGACCTTTCTCGATCAGCTTCTGGCGGATATAGCGGCTGCCTTTGCCCCGACGTTCGAATTCACGGTGAAGGATGTCTGCGTACCGCGCGTCTTCGACGATCCGGAGTCGGACACACTCCTCCACCACGGCAACAAGCCAACCTTGTACCTCCTCGCTTGTCGGCTCTCCGGCTGAAGCCTCGCGGAGTTTCCGATTCAAGTAGCGCAGGAGTCCAGCACGGGAGGTCTCGCGCTTTGAACAATACCAGAGGGCCAGGTCCATCCAGGCTTTCTGCGATTCAAGCCGGGGTCGGCGCTTCATGATTGAAAATCCTCTGCAGGCGGAAGGGGGTTCCGGCGATGGAGCGCTCGAGGAGCGCCACCGGAATTCCGGCGATACCTGCAATCAAGTAGCGTGACCGGGTATCGACTTGATCCGCAAGTCGGACCAGACGGTCGATTTCAGCGGGCACGCCGCTTCGGATGCGGCCGAGCTCAAACTCTCTGAGCTCGATCCTTGGAAGATGTGAGGCCAAGGTCCGGAGGGGTAGGAAGTTCCGAAACTCCGGGAAGGGCACCCCATGTTCGATCTTCTCGAGAGTGGAGTCGAGATCGTCGCATTGTGAAAGGCTCAGATCGCTCGATGAGGTCCTCTCTAGACGGTCGAGGTAGGCGAGGGTACCGGCTTTCGCGGCCAGATCTTCTGCAAGGACTCTCACATAAGTCCCGCTCTCACAGGTCACAGAAAACTCGAGACATCCTGGGTCTCCCGATCGGAGATGAAATGAATCGATCCGCTTCAGGATGGGCTCGCGCTTCACCTCAATCCCTTGTCGAGCCAGATGATGGAGGGCTTGGCCGCCCTGTTTCTTGGCCGAATACATGGGCGGGGTCTGCCAGTAGGTGCCCAGTGTGAATCCTTTAGCCTGCTCTTCCCACTGCTCTATTTTCCAGTCCGGGACCGGCGCCTCCTCCACGGTTTCACCTGTGAGGTCTCCCGTATCCTTTCGCTCTCCGAGACGGATGCGTCCCGAATAGGACTTCGTCGAATGGAGGTAGCAATCAGCCAATTTGGTGGCTTCACCCACCAGGACCGCCAGGACTCCAGTGGCAAAGGGATCGAGGGTCCCTCCATGGCCGATCTTGAAATTCTTCGGAGCACAGCCTTTCTTGACCAGGACCCTCTTCAAGCGGTTCACCACATCACTCGAGGTGAGATCCTTCGGCTTGTCGATCAGGAAGGCTCCGGGGGGCAGTGGATGAACGGTCATTCCGAGGGTTTCGGCTTTTTCTCGTCAGAAATCTGCTTCAACAACTCGTGGACCCGGAGGGTGTTCTCGAGCCCCTTGTCTTCCCGGAAAAGGAGCTCTGGCACGAACCTCAGTTGCATGATCTTCGAGATCGACTTCTTCAGGTATCCTTTGGACTTCTCGAGCGCGTCGAGGCAACTCTTCATCAGCTCGGGGTCCGCACTGGTCTGGTTCAGTGACAAAATGGAAATGAACACGGTCGCCTGTTTGGCATCGCGGGTGAGTTCCACATTCGTCACCGAAACCGAGGGAATCCTGGGATCCTTCAGCTCCCGGTTGATCAGGAGCGTGAGCTCGTCCTTCATCATCGATTGGATCCGCTGGATCCTGATTGCATCCATGGGGGTCTCCGATCACAGTTCCTGGGCGACCATGTCGATCTGGTACGCTTCGATCAGGTCACCGATCTTGATGTCGTTGTACCCGTCGATGCCCATCCCGCACTCGTAACCCTGGGCCACTTCTTTGGCATCGTCCTTGAAACGTTTCAAGGAGTTCAGTTTGCCATCGAAGATGATCCGGCTGTCACGCAGCAAGCGGACTTGTGCGTTCCGGACGAGCTTTCCATCGATCACGAAGCAACCCGCCACGGTTCCGGCCTTCGGTACGCTGAAAGTCTGGCGGACTTCGGCACGACCGAGGTAGGTCTCGACCTTCTTCTTTTCGAGCAAGCCGGCCATCGCCAGCTTCACTTCGTCCAGAAGCTCGTAAATGATGTTGTAGCACTTGATCTCAATGTGTTCGGATTCGGCGATCGCACGGGCTTTGGTTTCCGGACGGACGTTGAAGCCGATGATGATCGCGTCAGACGCATTGGCCAGCATCACGTCGCTCTCGGTGATCCCACCGGCGGCTGCGTGAATGACCTTGACCTTCACCTTTTCGGTCGATTGCTTGGTGAGGGAGTCTTTCACCGCTTCCACCGAGCCGTAAACGTCGGCTTTCAGGACCACACGCAGCTCCTTGAGTTCACCGGCTTGTGCACGCGCGAACAGATCTTCCATGGACGCCTTCGAGCTCATGGATTTCTTGTCCCGCGCAGCTTGGATCCGGTGATCCACGAGCGTAGTGGCGGCTTTTTCGTCTTTGACCACGTCAAAGCGATCGCCAGCGTTCGGAACGCCGTCCAGGCCGAGGATCTCGGCAGCCATTCCAGGCAGTACATCCTTCACGGACTCGGCCAGGTGATTGGTCATCGCCTTCACGCGTCCCCACTGGGTACCACTGACCACGATATCGCCGATCCGGAGCGTTCCCCGGTCTACGAGCGCGCTAGCCACGGGTCCGCGACCCTTTTCGATTCTCGACTCAAGGACCACGCCGGTGGCCATGGCGTTGCGGTTGGCTTTCAGGTCTTGGACCTCGGCCACAAGAAGGATGCTTTCCAGAAGTTTGTCGAGATTGGTTTTCTTCAAGGCCGACACCGGGACAAACATCGTTTCCCCGCCCCAGTCTTCTGCCAGAAGGTCCAGTTCAGCCAGAGCCTGCTTGATCTTCTCAGGGTTCGCACCTGGCTTATCGATCTTGTTCACTGCGACTACGATCGGAACTCCTGCCGCCTTGGCGTGAGACAGTGCCTCTCGGGTCTGTGGCATCACACCGTCATCGGCCGAAACCACCAGAATCACGATATCTGTGGCATTCGCTCCGCGTGCACGCATGTTCGTGAACGCCTCGTGGCCCGGGGTATCGATGAAGGTGATGATTTTTCCGTCTTTCTCGATGGAATAGGCACCGATGTGCTGGGTGATTCCTCCAGCCTCGCCCTCGGCCACATTGGCCTCACGGATTGAATCGAGAAGGGTGGTCTTTCCGTGGTCGACGTGGCCCATGATGGTGACCACCGGTGGACGGGGGAGGAGATCCTCTTCGCGATCTTCGGCCTGTTCGAGAACGGAATGTTCCTTGAATGCGATGTTCTTCACTTCGAACTGGAACTCACCCGCAATGATGGTCGCGGTGTCGAGATCGATCACCTGGTTCATGGTCGCCATGGTGCCCATGCTCATCAGTTTCTTGATGACATCGGTCGCTTTGACGCTCATTTGCTGGGCCAATTCGGAGACCTTGATGGTATCTCCCATCTCCACGACCCGTTTGTGGGCGGCGGCAACGGTGATCTCGGTACGCTTGGTCTCTTTCCCCACGGGTGCCTTCTTCTTCTTGGGAATGAAGATCATCTCTTTCTTCCGGTAGTCGGAGAATTTGACGTCTTCTGGTTTCACCACGGCTTCAAAAGCCTTGGGGCCACGTTTACGGGCTTCCTCCTCGGCCATGCGGTCGAGGTTTTCCTTGTCTACCCGTGCGAACTTGAATCCATCGCGGTCGGTTTTAAATCCGAGCTTCTTCCCATCGGTGGCCGTCGACACACCGGGGGTCGCTTTGTCGAGTCCGGGACGGATCGCACCTTTTGGTGTGATCTTCGGCTGCTCGATGATCCGCAAGCCTCCGGTGCGTTTGATGTCCTTCATGCTCGAGGTGGTCAGTGTCGTGATTTCGGTCCGGCGAATGATCGAGGTGGTGGTCTTGCCACCCTCGGTCTTCACCTCGGTACGCACGGTCTCGATGGTTCCTTCCGATGATGCCTTGGGAGCCTCAACAGTTTTCAGCATTCCGCCCGATTCAACCGGAGTAGGGGCAGCGGGAGCCGCCTCGACCGGTGCTGACACGACTGCCGCCACTGGCTCTAGAATTTCCGGAGCGGCTTCGATCGGAGCAGGTGCGGCCGTAGGGGATGCCTCGGTGCCGGTGGTGGTCGAAATCGTCGAAGTCACGGTTTGGGTCGCGCCGTCGGAGAGGACCCTGCGACGGATGACGGTCGAGCTGCTGGACGAGGATTCTGCTGGTGCAGCAGGAGCCACGGGAGCCGGCTTTTCAGCTGGAGTCGTCGTGCTCGGCCGCTTGCGTACGGCGGCCGTTTTCGGAGCTGGTGCAGCTTCGGCTGCAGCCGCACTTTTTGTGGGAGCCTTCGGAGCCTCCGGAGCGGCAGCAGTTGGAGCAGCCTTTCTCGTGACGGTTTTCTTTGCCGTACCGGTTCCGGTGCTTTTCTTGGCTTTGGACGCATCCTCAGCCATAGAACCGGATTTTAACGCGGCCCGGGCCTTCTCGACGTCGGCGTCCGAGAGCTCGCTCATGTGGTTTTTCACGGCAATGGAGAGCCCGTTCAGTTTGTCGACCAGGGTGATGGAGTCAATGCCGAGCTCTTTGGAGAGCTCGTAGACCTTGAGCGGTTCGCGATCCGTCATTCAGCGGTTCCTCCGGCGGTGGCGCCTTCAGCTTGTTGAATCATTTCTTTCAGTTTCTCAGATGCTTGGGCCTTGGCGTCGTGATCGACGGCTCCGATGGTGGTCGGGGCCTGCACTCCGTTGACAATCGGCGAGCCTTCATCGACCAGCTGTTGGGCTCTGGCCTTCATTCTTTCAGCAACTTCGCGGTCTTCGAATCCTGGGACCTTGGCCAGTGCATCGAGGCCGGTTTCAGCCAGCTGGCGGATGTTCAAAACGCTGACCTGGGCGAGTGCACGGGCCTGGGTGTCGTTCATTCCTTCGAGATTCATCAAATTGGCAATGGCATCCTGAACACGTTTTTGGAGCTTGGTCTTCGAGATGATATCCAGTTTCCAGCCGGTGATCTGGGCAGCAAGACGCACATTCTGGCCGCGCTTGCCGATCGCCAGAGAAAGCTGGGAATCTTCGACCATGATTTCCATTGCCTTGGTCCGTTCATCGATCCGGATCGAGGAAATCTCCGCCGGAGACAAGGCGGAGCGTGCGAACACCATGGGGTTGTCAGACCAAGGGATGATGTCGATCTTCTCGCCCTTCAATTCTTGAATGACCTGCTGGACGCGTACGCCCTTCATGCCGACGCACGCGCCGACTGGATCGATATCCCGGTCTTTGGAAATCACGGCCATCTTGGCACGTGACCCCGGCTCACGGGAGCATTGCTTGATTTCGATAATGCCATCCCGGATTTCAGGGACTTCCTGTTCGAACAGCTTCATGAGGTACTTCGGGTTGGTCCGGCTGATGTACAAGGCCGGCCCTTTAGTGGTGGTGACCACATCGACCAGGATTGCCTGGACCCGATCACCCGGCTTGTAAAGTTCGCCAGGGATGATCTCATTCTTAGGAAGGAAGGCATCGGTTTTGCCAAGGTCGATGACCAGGTTCCCGCGCTCCATGCGTCGTGCGATCCCGGAGATGATCTCGCCCTTGAGCGGGAGGTACTCGTTGAAGATGATGTCGCGCTCGGCATCACGGACCTTCTGGAAAATGATCTGCTTCGCGGTCTGAGCGTCCACCCGACCGAAGCTCGGGGTTTCCACCTTCACACCGAGTTCGTCTCCGATCTGGGCTTGGGGATCGAGTTCGAGTGCGTCCTGGATCTTGATCTCCTCGGATTCCTCGAGCATGTCGTCTTCGCTATCGACCACCTTCTTGAAGAGGTAGAGATCAACATCTCCGGATTCTTCATTGTAGTGGGCTTCGAGGATGGCGTGAGGTCCGTACTTCTTCTGCGCAGCGGCGAGGATCGCCTGCTCGATGGCACTCACGATGATTTCACGCTTGATGCCACGGTCGCGGCCTACGGATTCGATCACCCGGCTCAATTCAGTCATCAGATTCATGTTCAATTCTCCTCTCGATTGGGTTCTTTTGGATTATCGGTTTTTGTTCTCTGGAATCTCGATCAGGGGTTCGAGCTTGGCTTTGGCCACCAACTCGAGCGGAACCCGGATCAGAGTTTCAGGACGGTTCCCGGAGTCTTTTTTCCCCGGGGCGGGTTTATCTTTGGATTTCTTGTTTTTGAAGACCGCACGGGTGCCGTCTTCGGGGATCACTCCGAAGAGGATCGACCGGGTTTCGATCTCGAAACCCCGCAGGATTCCGTAAAAATTCTTCTGCTTGGGGTTTTTGGCGCTATAGTCCGGGGCCCGGGTTTCTTCCCCGGTGAGGGGGCGGAAGGTGTTCAGGCGTGCGACTTCTCCCTGAAAGTTTTGATAATCTGAGGGCTTGCGGAGAGGGCGGTCGATTCCGGGTGAGGACACCTCGAGTTCGTACGGTCCCTTGAAGATCTCTTTCAGCTCCGGGTTCTCTTCGAGTGGGGCATCCAGAGCGTGCGAGACCTTCACGCAGTCTTCGATCCCGACCCCGTCCTCGTTTTTGCTAATCAAGTCTATGAAAACACAAAGCTTTTTTTCCCGATGATTGGTGATCTCCAGAGCCACCAGGTCGTAACCCATCGGAGCCAGGAGGCTTTCCAAATGGCGCGTGAGCCGGCCTTCCGGGGTCAGAAGCTCCGGATCGGCGGTCGTGGTGATGGGGTTCAAAGTATTCATGGTCATTCAATTCAAATGGGTAAAAAAAAAGCGGGGATCTTCCGAACCCGCTCATCCATACACTCCTGTTGTTGAGGATCCTTCAGTGTCTTAACCGAAACACGGCTGAAGATCAAGCCTCAATACGGAGCGTGATCTGCCCCTTGGCAAAGGAAGTCAGGAGATTCAACGAGATTGGTTGAAGTTCAGTCGAATTTGGGCGAAGTGCGGCGATTTCCTTTTTTTATTCCAGTTTGAAGAGAATCCCCCTAAACTTGACTAAGTTAGTCTGAAAGGGGTTTTCAGAGGATGAATCAGAGAATCAGGGGTGTTTCGTCGTGGGTGGTCTTGGTGACCTTCGGTTTCAATCTGACTGCAGGTGGGGCCGGCGCCGTTGATGTGAATGGCGCCATGGACCAATTGGCGGGTCAGGTTCAGAATCTGGTGTTCAATCCACCATCGCATCAATTGGCTCTCCAAGACCCGATGGTCCGACTCAACGATGACATGAAAAAGTGCGAGATGAGTGACCGGAAGCGGGCGATTTTTAACGGGCTTGAGCAATTCAATGTCACGGATCGTGCCGCGAATATTACGAGTAACCTGGTGACCGGCAGGAGGGGGGACAGGAGAAACA
Organism: Bdellovibrionales bacterium; assembly: GCA_947462765.1. Lineage (GTDB taxonomy): Bacteria > Bdellovibrionota > UBA1018 > UBA1018 > CAIMNF01 > CAIMNF01. The sequence continues at coordinate 1,980 of CANHQK010000031.1, read as the reverse complement.
GCGACAATTTTCTCGGGAGTGCGAGAATCACGGATCCTGCAGGCTTCACCCCCTCCAAGTTTTCAGCGGAGTATTGTGATGCGACGTTCCCGGAGTCCCAAACTGAGGTCCCCTCCTGTCCGATGCAGTTCGGAGATGATGAAAAACCCAGTACGGGTGATTTGAAGGCTTACAACACCAAGGTCGAGACCCGACTCAAGGAGATCAACAACCATAAGTCATTTTTGGAGTGGAAGGCCAAGAATTGTGCGGACCGTGATTTGAAGGCGCTCGAAGCGGAAATTGAGATCTATCGGTGTAAGGAGAACGCCATGAAAAAGGCGGTGACTTACGCAAGCGATCTCTTGCAAAAGGCGCTCAAGTTGAACGCCGATGAGTTCAGTAAGGGGCAACTGTACGTAGCCGAGGTCGGTCAGCAGATCAAAGAAGTCGACGAGCTTCTCGGGCCCGAGGACAGTGCCTTGGCCAGCGCAGAGGGTGAGTCCGGCAATCAGTTCAAGGGTTTGTTCGGAATCCAGCGGGCGCTCAATCAGCAAATGAATGAGATGAACACCAAGGAAGCCCAATTCAAAACCGATATTGAGGAAATTCAGAACAAAACGGCTGCAAATGACCAGACTCTCGAGAGTGACCGCATGGGCGAGGTCACGAAGTGCATGCAAAGTGGAAAAGGAGTCAGCATCAGCGGGGGACGGGCCTTGACCTGTTTTGTTCCCAAAACCGAGGCAGATGGTCGCAAGGTTTACAATCGCCAGGCCTGTGGTCCGATGGAATGGCTAAAAAGCCAGGTCAGTCAGTCGGCCTTCATCACTTCCCGAGGGGTGATGCGTGATCAGCGCCGGACGGAGGAGTCTGACGCTTTCGGAGCTGAATTCGAATCCCTTCAGACAGCTATTCTTCGTGACCTCGGTGCCATGGATGAAAAAGGAGAAGATGGTGGCAAGTTGGTGACTCGTGAGACCAACTGGAACGACATTGCACGCAAGCACTCCGGTGCCATGCAAGAGCTCTCAGCCAAAACGGGAGTGAACATCAGTCAACAACTGAACGCGATTGCTGGAAGTTGTTTTACCGAGGCCGATGGATGGAGGAAACAACAAAAACGCTCCATGTCCTCACGTTACAACAAACAAAAGGCCGAAATCACCAAAGCCAAAGACAAGGTCAACGCCGACTTGAGAAACAGTCTCGCGGCTCTGAACAAGTCTTACGGTGATGCGATGTCGGTGTTGAATATGAAGGTGGCCAACGTCAATCGGACGAGCTGTACCCAGAATGATCCGCAGGAGATGCAGAAGTGTTTCATCGACCTGAAGCAGGGGGTGACCGATCTCCTCGAAGGAAACGGGGGAGTGGTGTCAGTCCCGAAGAGGGCGCTCTCAGGCGGGACTCAGCCTGCTCCCTACGCCTTGGCCCCGGTGCCACTGGTGTGCAAGGGGGTGAATGGGTGCGTGACGGAGCTCAAGCGGATCCGGACCGAAAAAAAGACCCAGTTGGTGGACTCCCAAAAGGTACTCGTCAAATTTGTGAACGACACCAACAGTATGGTCAGGGGTCAGCTGTCTACATTTGCTTCATCGCTTTCTCAGCTCCAAGCGCAGATGAAGACGCAGTTTTCGAACCTGAATACAAGGCTCGCTCAAATGGGAGCTTCGCCAGTCAGTGCACCCGGGTCGATGGAAGCCGAGACCCTGAAACAGATGCAGCCTAAAAAAGAGGGTGATATCGAAGGCCCTTTTGAGCAGCCGACCAGCATGGCAAAGGTGCTTTCAGGCATGGTCCAGCCCGAAGGATTGATGGAGTTCTCAGAGGAGGGACTCAATGCGGTCCGCGAATCTGCCAAGGTCCAAGCCGAAAAGAAAAAAGAAGAGCTCACCAAGCTAGCAGCTGATTTCAAGGATGGTTCCACAGAACTGGAGTCGAAGCGGAAAGAGTGTTTGGCAAGCGGTAAAGATGAAAAGGTGAACAACATCGATTGTT
>CANHQK010000030.1 GCA_947462765.1 Bdellovibrionales bacterium | reverse complement strand
GAACGAACACAGGCACCGGAACGAACACAGGCACCGGAACGAACACAGGCACCGGAACGAACACGGGCACTGGATCGGATAACGGTACCGGCACAGGCACCGGCACCGGAACGAACACGGGCACTGGATCGGATAACGGTACCGGCACAGGCACCGGCACCGGAGCGAACACTGGCACGGGCACTGGCACGAATCCAGACGGCACAGTCGATGATGAGCCAACCGGTCAGGAGGATCCGAGCACCTCGACGGGCACTGCCGGATCCGAGTCTGAAACTTGCGAAGATGCAGCAGTTCGGGAGCTCATGGACCTCATTTTGCGAGACAAGGAAAATGTTCTCTCCAGGATGTACAATTTGACCGCCATGCGCCTGGCTGCTCGGATCCAGTCTCAGGCACCGCAAGCGCGCACCCTCGAGGAGTTAGTCAAACAAACCATTCCGGCGATGGAGTCTTCTCTTCAGTCGATCAAAACCCAACCCGAGGTCGAAAAGAAATTGAAGGATATCTACAATCGCTATGGCCGACTCTCGCAGCTCGAAAGTGCCAATCAGAATCTCGAAGGAGTGATCAATAGAGTCGAAAAACTCTATTACTATCGCAAAGGGACGCGTCTCATGAATCCGGATGTATCCTCCTATATCCTGGCCACGACTCTTGCCGACCCTGATTCGGGACTGTCAGACACGGATGTGGCCACGGTGTGGGCGATGGAAAAAGTCCGTGTAGCGGCTGAAAGACGGGATCCGGCGTTTGCAATCGGAAAAGCAGACGGGAACCTGATGAATGTCTCCTCATTGGCTGCGATTCCTCTCGGGAGTATCAAGGGAATCGCCCGATACAGTCCGGATAAGATCCAGCAAAAAATCGCCACGGACGAGGCTCGAATTTCGAGAGTGGTTGCTTCCGCTTATGTGACGGTTAAAGAAAGCCTCAAAAAATGTCTGATCGAGGACGCAAAGAAGAAGAATTGTGCGACATGTGCTGACGAGCGACTGAACACTTTCGAGAAGAATCAGTTGGCGCTGGAGGAGATCAAGAGGAGCTTATTGAAGCGAGTCGGAGATCTGGATGAGAAAACCATCCAGGATCAGATTGTCACCAAGTTCAGAAAGCTGAAGCCATCGACCGCAAGAGTGAAAACTCCCGGAAGGGCGAAAGTCACTCCTACTCCGAAACCGACCGCCACCCCGTTTAGCTTCGTGGTTCCTCCGATCAGGCCCATGGAACGTGACAACACATATGTGGCGCCTCCGGTGATTCCCAGACTGAAGATCAATCCTAGGTGATGAACTCAAAAAAAAATCACCGATCGCGCAGTCTTCTTTTGTTTCTTCTCGCCGTTGCCGGCGGTTGTGTCACGTTCCGAACGGGCAGCGACCTCAGGTCCAAGGCACCTGATCATGCTTTTCATTCTACCGACCCTGGAGAAGAAACAGTCCTGATTGTCGGGATCAATGACTTTCATGGCTCACTCCTGCCGAAGGAGAGAAAGCTCCCGGACGGAAGAATCATCCAGAGCGGTGGGGCGTCTGCTTTGGCGGGGATGTTGCGGATCTTGAAAGAAGAGTCCGGGGGCAAGTTGTTGATTGTCGATGCCGGTGATGAGTGGCAGGGGACCATCGAGAGCAATCAGGTGAAGGGCGCGTCTGTTGTTGAGTTCTTCAACAAGATCGGTGTTTCTGCCGCTGCTGTGGGCAACCATGAATTCGATTTCGGTATCCCGAGTCTGAGTTCGAGGTTTACAGAGGCGAAGTATCCTTACCTGTCGGCCAATATCTTCGAAAAAATTACTGGAAATCGTGTGGTTTGGCCCAATTTCCATCCCTCCAGGATATTTGATGTGGGGGGATACCGTGTCGGGATTGCCGGGTTTTCCACGGTGCAAACTCCCAGCACCACACGGTATGAGTTCGTCAAGCATCTGGATTTCAGAGATCCGGTTGCCTCGATCAGTTCAGAAGTGACCGGGCTGAGAGCGAAAGGGGCCCATGCCGTACTCGTGACCGCACATGCGGGGACTATTTGTGAGGAAAAGCTCGGGTTGAGAGAATGGCGAATTCACGATCGGACGTCGGTTCAGGGGAAGTGCGATGAGGAGCATGAGATTCCGGTTTTTTTAAAGGGGATTGATCCGGGAAGTGTGGATGGTGTCGTTGCGGGCCACACGCATCAAGTGATCCATCATTTCTTGAACGGTGTTCCGGTTGTTCAAGGCGAGGCCTATAACCAGTATTTCAACATCATCTATCTGGTATTTGACCGCGCTAGTCGTCAGCTGAAGCCGGAGAAAACGAGGATCGAGGGGCTGGTTCCGATCTGCAGTCAATTCTTCGATGGTTTGGAACATTGTGATGTGAGGAGATTGGACGGAAAACAGTCTCCCGGACTGGTCCAAGCCATGTTCCACGGTAAGCCGGTCCGTCCCGATCCGGTGATTGAGGCGTGGTTGAAACCGATCAGAGAGGGAACAGAGAAATTCAGGAAGGAGGTTCTTGCAACGAGCGAGTTTCCGCTGACCCACTTTCGTGACCGGGAAGGCGCTTTCGGGAATCTTCTTGCTGATGTCCTGCGACAGAGGGGAAAAGCCGACTTCGCACTGGTCAATTCCGGAGGGATCCGGACATCCTTGGATGCGGGGGAGATCACCTATGACGGTATCTTTCGAGCCCTTCCCTTCGATAACCTTCTCAATGTCATCGAGTTGACGGGAGCCCAAGTTAAATTACTTTATCGGATTGCCACCTCGGGCGCTCACGGTGTGGTGGGCGTCTCAGGTCTGGAATTGACTCTCACACCCTTCGATCAAGAAGTTCCTAAAGACGACCTGAATGGAAATGCGAAACTGGAAGCTTGGGAAGCACGACGACTCGTCAGTCTCCGGAGGGCTTCCGGCGAGGAGCTTGAGGATAGTAAAGTGTATCGCGTTGCAACATTCGATTTCCTGGTCAATGGAGGTGACGATTTAGGTTGGTTCTTCTCCATGATTCCCGAGCGGTCGATACGTCGGGAGCTGACAGGCTATTGTCGCGATCTGGTGACGGAATACTTGAAACGTGAAAAGCGGATCAACACCAAGGAGCGACCCTTGGTGGATCCGGAACATCCGAGGATCAGGTTTTTGCCGCGTGTTGAGTGAGTCAAGATACCGTCTTGTTTGCTTTTTTTCGCGATCTCATTCAAAATTCATGGGAAAGCTATGAAGATCATCAAGCATGCAGCCGGACAGGTTCCGAATCTGGAGTTGGTAGGAAACATCGATGAAAGTTCCGACTTCGGCCAGATTGAAGTGGACGGGAATGAGCTTCATGTCGATTGTTACGAGGTCGCACGGATCAACTCGGTCGGAGTGAGAAAATGGATTATTTTCTTCAACTCCATGAAGGATCGGGGTGTGAAGGTTTTCTTTTATCGGATCTCAACCGCACTGGTGGACCAGTTCAACTATATCAAGAACTTCGGTTCGGGCGGACAGGTGATTTCAGCCAGTGCGCCCTTCACCTGCCAGTCCTGTAAGAAGATGGTCCTTTTGGAAAAGTTCAGGAAAGAGATCCCGACTACGGACTTCGATAGGGATTTGTTCAATTGTCCGCTTTGCCAGAAGAAATCCCTCCGCTTCGATGATGTTGCGGAGGACTATTTCTTTTTCTGGCGGGCTTGATCCGGGTCACATCCTGAATGTCCCGAATCGGGTTTCCCCGATTTCGGCATTTAGGGTTGCGTTCAGCGAAAGCGCCAGATACTCGCGTGTTTTCCACGGCACGAGGATCCCATCATCCCAGAGTCGTCCGCTTGAAAAGTAGGGTGATCCCTCGCGTTCGTATTGCTCCAGTATGGGTCTTTTGATGGCTTCGACTTCCGCTTCTCCCAACTTCTTTCCTTGTGCCTGAAGTTGTTCGACCTTTACTGTGGAGAGGACGCCCGCGGCTTGTTCGCCACCCATCACGCTGATGCGGGCGTTCGGCCACATGTACATGAATCTCGGTCCGAAAGCTCTTCCGCACATGCCGTAATTGCCTGCTCCATAGCTTCCGCCGATGACCAGGGTGATCTTCGGGACCTGTGTGGTGGAAACAGCAGTGACCAGCTTGGCTCCGTCCTTCGCGATTCCGCCGTGTTCATATTTTTTTCCAACCATGAATCCGGTGATGTTCTGCAAAAATAGCAGTGGGATCTTGCGTTGTGAGCACAGTTCGATGAAATGGGCTCCTTTCAGAGAACTCTCTGAAAACAGGATTCCATTGTTGGCGATAATCCCGACTGGAATTCCTTGCAGGTGAGCAAAACCGCAAACGAGAGTGGACCCATACAGGGGTTTGAATTCATGGAAACGGGAACCGTCCACCGTTCGAGCAATGATTTCTCTCACATCGAAGGGTTGCCTCAGGTCACGGGGCAGGATCCCGGCTATTTCAGCAGGGTCATACAATGGGGCCTCGGGGGTCGCACGTTCGATCCGGAAAGGCGCTGTCCTGTTGAGGTGGAGAACCGCTTCTCGGGCGAGCTCAAGGGCATGGGAATCATTCTCGGCGAGGTAGTCGGCAACCCCGGAAATCCTGGAGTGAGTGTCACCTCCGCCGAGCTCCTCCGCCGATACCACTTCACCGGTCGCAGCTTTTACCAGGGGAGGGCCGCCAAGAAAGATCGTTCCCTGGTTTTTTACGATGATGGTTTGCTCACTCATCGCAGGAACGTAGGCTCCACCTGCCGTACACGATCCCATCACAACGGCGATCTGTGGAATTCCTGCGGCTGAAAGGGTTGCCTGGTTGAAAAAGATCCGCCCGAAATGTTCCCTATCCGGAAAAACTTCCGCCTGCAGAGGTAGGAATGCCCCGCCCGAGTCGACCAGGTATACGCAGGGTAGACGGTTCTCGCGGGCGATTTCCTGGGCTCTCAGGTGCTTCTTTACCGTCATCGGAAAATAAGTTCCGCCCTTCACGGTGGCGTCATTCGCCACGACCATGACTTCCCGACCGTGTATCAATCCGATGCCTGTCACTATTCCAGCTCCGGGTGCGGCATCGTCGTACATTCCGTGCGCGGCCAAGGTACCCAGTTCCAGAAAAGGAGTTCCGGGATCCAGAAGCTGCCGAATGCGGTCGCGTACGAACAGCTTTCCACGGGACTCGTGTTTGGCCTTGAGTTCAGCTCCGCCACCCTCCCGCACGGTTTTCAGCCGCTCCTCGAGCTTCTTGGACTCGGCCACATGATGAGCTTCGTTCGCTTTGAACTCAGAACTGGAGGTTTGGATCTGGGATTGGATGATGGACATGGTCCAAAGATTAGGACTGACGGCTCAAAACTTCAATTTTAATCAGGGTGAAAAGCCATTTTCTTGACGTGTTGCGCGATGAATTTCCCTTGGAACTACGACCTGTCCGCCCTAACATTCTAGCATGGGAATGAAGATCAAGATTTGGGGGGCGAGAGGCTCACTTCCTGCTCCGCTCAGTCCTTTGACCGTGGAGCAGAGGATCCGGGAAGTTCTGGAACGGTTTGCGGCACAAGGTGGGCAACGTCAGACCCTCGAGAGTTTTATTGCGTCCCTTCCACGCGAGCAGCTCGGAGGATTCGGCGGTAACACCTCTTGCGTGGAGGTTTCGACCTCGAGACAACGGCTCATCATTGATGCCGGGAGCGGTATTCGCCACCTGGGATATGAACTTTTGTCCGGTCCGCTCGGTCAGGGAACGGGCGAGGCGGACTTGCTCTTCACGCATTTTCATTGGGATCATTTGATCGGGCTGCCGTTCTTTGTTCCCTTGTTCATTCCCGGGAACCAGATCCGTGCCCATGCAGTCCAGCCTGAGCTGAACGAGGTTTTTCCGACCATCTTCAAGAAACCCTTTTTTCCCGTACCATTCGAGAAGCTCGGGTCTCGTATCACGACCCATTCGCTTCAGCCCCGCAAGCCGGTTCTATTCGGCGATCTGGAGGTCACGCCTTATCAATTGGATCATCCGGATCCCTGTTGGGGATTCAGGATCCGTCATGGCGGAAAGACCTTTTCATACTGTGTGGACACTGAAGCGACCCGGGTTTCACGCAAAGAGCTGGGAGAGGATCTGCCCTTGTACCAGGATGTGGATCTCATGATTTTCGATTCTCAGTACACGCTCTCCGAGGTGGTTGAGAAAGTCGATTGGGGCCATGCAGCCGCCCCGATCGGGCTCGATTTGGCCACACGGGAAGGGGTTAAGAAACTCGTGTTTGTTCACCATGACCCGGCTGCAACAGATGCGAAAATCGCTGATGGAGCCCGGCAGACGGCCCGATATGAGCGGTCCCAGTCCAAACAGAAGGCGGAGGACAATCAATCCACACATGAAGTGGAGTGGGTTTTCGGCTATGAGGGCATGGAGTTTCAGCTGTGAGCTGTAAGGTTCACTTCATTTTGTGCCTGATGCTGTTCTGGACGGCTTGTTCTTCCACCCCAAAGGTTTCTGTTCCTCCGCGACCGTGGCAGAGAATCACCTCCACAGCCTATTTCCAGACCAGTAGCCAGGAGTTCGGAAAGAGAATCGTGGTGAGAATCTGGCCCGAAAAGGGCGCAAAGGTGCCTGCAAAAGAGGCTGCCAAGGAGGCGCTTGCCGAGATCCGTCGGATTTCCACCATGGCCGACGCAGGACAGTCCTCCAGTCTCCTTGCAAAAGTGAATGAGCAGGCCTACCAGGGTCCTGTTCCGATCACGCAGGAGTTTCTGGATATTCTGGTCGCCAGTGACCGGATGTATCAAATGACCGAGGGGAAATTTGATGTGACTTTCGTTCCGGTGAAATACGGGGCGGAGGAGTCCGACATGGATCTGAATAAGGTGACCGATTGGGATGAGAAGCCAGCCCTGAGTCCGGATCCCTTGCATCTTTTCGGGAAGAAGGGTGTGATCATCGACCGGAAGCCTCTGGTGATCCGGATTTACAACCGGAGGACCAAGATCAACCTGAACGGGATGATCCGAGGGTATGCCATCGAGCGGGCTGCAAAACTTCTTCAGGAAAAAGGTCATGCAGGATTTGCGATTATCGCAGATGGTTTTTTCGCCGCCTCCGGGGTTGCGCTGAAGGATCAGGGGATCATGTGTGTTGAGGATCCGGCCAGTCTTGGAAATTGTTTGCGCACCATCCGACCCGGAGCGGATGTTTCGATTCTTTACTTAGGATCCTCCGCCTCTCTCGAGCGCAAAGGGATCAATTTCGATCCCACCACGGTCTGGAGTTCCAGGAGCGGGGGGGTGATCGTCGCCGGCCGTGAGGGCTCCTGGGTTCAATTCGCTACGACCATCACTGCGGTGATGGATGATGCGAGTCTGGTCGATTTCTTCGGGAAGGCAAATCGCTATGGTGTGAGTGGTGCCTATTTCACGCCCTCGAAGAAGGACGGTCTCGCAGGAAATCTTGCCCCTTTTGCTTCCCTGGTTCCGTGACAGGGAGATGTGAAAGCATCCAATCAAGGGTCAGATCCGAAACGGCTTCCAGTGCTCCGGGTTCTTCAAAGAGGTGTCCTGCACCCGGAATGATCCGGATCCCTTTCTCGCACTTCAATCGTTTGAAGGATTCACGATTGAACTCAAAAATACCCTCGTCACTCCCACCCACCAGCAAAAGAGTGGGTGCCTGGACGGAATTGAGGAATCCTCTAGCCAAATCCGGTCGCCCTCCTCGGCTCACCACTGCGAACACGTTCGAGGGTTCCTTGGCTGCAGCAAGCAGGGCTGCCGCGGCTCCCGTGCTCGATCCGAAATAGGCGATGGGTGGGGGATGGGGTGAGCGATCGGGTGAATCATGTTCAATCCAATATCGGGCGTTCAGCAATCTTTCAGAAAGAAGCTCGATGTCAAACACGTTTCTACGATCCAAGGACTCCCGGTCGGTCAGCAAATCCACCAACAGCGTAGAAAACCCTCTCGCCTGAAGACGTGATGCAATCCAATGATTCCGTGGACTGTGGCGCCCGCTTCCGCTGCCGTGCGCGAAGATCACCCAGCCTTTTGATCCATCCATGCCACCGGCGATGCCGTACAGGGTCACCCCCCCTGCTTGGACTTCGACTTCTTTCTCACCGGGAAGCAAACTCATCGGCACAGGAATCTGCAACCCCCGTGCCTCAAGATCCCTGGCTCAGGCGCGTAATTCCCAGTCCGCGTAAATCGCAGCCAGGCGGGGTTTTGCGACCTTAAGGTATCTCAGGAACAAAGCCCTCCTTGAGGAGTCTTTCTCAGCATGTTTCCCGAGAACTTTGATGATTTCGATCATGGAGAGCGCCTGACAGAGGGTCTCTGCGTGGGTCATCATCCTTTCGAGCTTCTCCTGATCCTGCCAGTACTCGCGATCGAGATAGTCCGAGAGGTGGGTCATTTTGTCCAAAAGTCCGGTTCCCGGGCTGAAGCAATCGAGAATGAGACCTGCGAGGTTCTTCTGGAACTCATATTGAATGCCAAGATAGGTTTTCTTGAATTCGTTTCGCCCGGCCAAGGATCCGATCGGGTGCGAGCTGACCATCGACTGCACGAATTTCGCAGGGTTCTTCATCAGTTTTTTGATGTAGTCCTTCATGGCCATGAGTGCCTGGATCTGGGATGTGCCCTCATAAAGAAGGGCTCCAAAGCAATCGCGGTGAACCCGTTCGACACCATATTCCTTCATGTAGCCATACCCGCCGAAAGCCTGAATCGCTTTCACCGAGAGATCGGCATAAGTCTCCGCACCGAGATACTTCACCAGCGGAGTCCGGGCCCGAATGATCTCATGGTGTTTCTTGAACAGGACGTTTTCCTCATCTGTGAGGGATCCGTGATGTCTCATCTTGAGATCGAGTCTCTGGAAGATGTCGAACGAGGAGATCGTATCCACCATGAACGCACGGAAGGCGTCCTGTTCTGTTTCCCAATCCTGCCAGTTTCTAGCGAAAAGAGGCAGTTCCATCAAGGTCCGTCCGAATTGCTTACGGACCCCCGCGTATTCCCTTGCGCGTTCCAGAGCCGCTTCGATTCCTCCGATGCTTTGAAGGCCGACGGAAATCCGGGCCTCGTTCATGAGATGAAGCATGATCTTAAAGCCTTCGTGCTCTTTTCCCACTAGTGTGGCCACGGTGTTCTCATAGACCACTTCACAGGTCATCGAGCCATGCATCCCCATCTTCTCTTCGATTTTGGTGATCCGATAATTTTGACGGCCATCGAGCTTTTCTTCCGCCAGAAACAGCGAGATTCCGGCAAGACCTTCCGGGGCTCCGGGGATCTTCGCCAAGATGAACCCGAACCCTCCGCCTGCATTCGTGATGAAGCACTTGGTTCCGTTCAGGAGATAGGTGCCATTCTCCTGTTTGACTGCCGAAGTCCGGAGCGCCCCGACATCCGAGCCCGCATCCGGCTCGGTGAGGCACATGCTACCGCTGATCTCGCCTTTGATGATCTTCGGTATCAGCCTCATTCGGGTTTCTTCATCGCAAAAGCGTTCGATCATGTCCGCCATACTGGTAAAGAATCCCAGCTGGGTGGAGGTTGAAATACAGGCTCTGGCCACCTGCTCAAATGCAGTCATGGTCACCGATATGGGTAGCCCCATCCCTCCGAACCGCTCATCCAAGCTGATGCCGAAGAGGTCGAGCCGGGTTGCTTCTTCGTAAGTTCGGCGGATGGGAGGTAAAAGCTCAACGGATCCGTCCTGATTCAGCTTCGCACACCCGATCTCATCGAGCTCGGGCGCCCGTTCCCGTAGGGTTTCCCCGGTCCATTTCCCGGTTGTTTCAAGTAACTGCTCGAAAAAGGAGATCAGCTCCTCACGATTATTGAAACCCTGAGGGGTTGGAAACACGGGGAAGTAGAGTGGGATGATCGCATCCCAATCGATCGCGTTACGGAATAGGTATTTCCACTCTGCAGAGTCACTGAAATAGTTCATGACCCCATTTTATGCCCGTTCTACGGGTAAGGAAACCGGTTTATCTCCAGAAGGGAGGAAACCAAGGGTTCCCGCGAGGGAAAGGGTAGGGGTAAGGATAACCGCCCCTGGGAAAACCCGGGTCGCAATAGAACACCGGCCCGAAACCTGTCGGACGGGAGGTATCCAAATACCGTTCAGATTGCCCTTCACCCTTGAAGGTACCGAGGGTGGTATCATCGGTTTTGTTTTTCAGCTCGAATTGGATCACGTCCTGATAGAGGTATTCCTGGTAATAGACGACACGGCACATGTCGATGCCCAGGGTCTCAATCTGAGAAACAGGATAGGAGTTGAGGATTTTGGTGGAACGGGTTCCAGAGAGGTATTCGCCGAACTTCTCCGAGCAGGCAGCTCCTTTGGTATTGAAGTTTTTAGAGCGGCTGAAATCACCGGAGTCATAAACAGCCCGAACGTCGATCCCGTTTTTCAAATTCTGATCGCCACTCGTCAGTTCGAGTGAAATGCACTGTTTGTTCACGTTCTTTGAATACGCGCTGAGGGTCGCGTCCTGTCCATTGTAGGTGCCACGGAATTGATTCGAGTACTTGCATGCACTCAAAGAGAGGGTGAAAAGAAAGAATCCAGCCAAGCGGGTCATGTTTTTCTGTTTCATGGCGAAGGATTTACTCCCAAAGCGGTGGCGCGTCAAGCTTGTAGGGGCCTCACATCCATCGCTCCTGAATCCTGGAGTGCAGAGCCTACGCAAACGCCATTGACTGGCATCCGTCCACGTGAATTTCGAATTCAATTGGAGTTTCCGAAGCTTCAAGCCTTGCGTCACTGAAAAGGGGAATGGGGAAGCGTGTTTGTGCGTAGCATTACAAACAATTTTAACGCGGTGCGCACGGACTATTTTGGTCTCAGGACCGCAATATCTTGTGTCTCGAAATTTTGTACCACTACTAATTGACAGCCAGAATTTCCTCGGTCAACCTGAGCCAGTAGTACAAAAATCTGTTTTTCGGTCCGGTGCCGGTCCCTTCCCAGGGACTTCCGGGGTCCCAAATCGGGTTTTTGATCTGCGGGGGAAAACCAAACAATCTAAGCCCTAATGGGAGGAGTGAATGACTGAGTGCATTCGGACTCCGGGGGTCTTATTGCGTCAAATTACAAGGGGGATGCTCATGGAAGGAAATACGATGCAAGCAACTGGGATGGAAAAGAAGATGCCGGTTCCCACCGTGGAGTCCAACGGACTCAAGGATTTTTCTTCGTTCAACGACGAAGAGCGTTTCGTGCTGATGCCGATTCAGCACTCTGAGATCTGGAACTTTTATAAGAAGGCCATGGCCTCGTTCTGGACAGCCGAGGAGATCGATCTTTACCAGGACCTGAATGATTGGAAGACACTCACAGATGACGAGCGTCACTACATTTCCCATGTTTTGGCTTTTTTCTCTGCCAGTGACGGGATCGTGAACGAGAATCTCGCTCTCCGTTTTTACAGCGATGTTCCGATTCCCGAAGCCCGTTGTTTTTACGGTTTCCAGATCGCCATGGAGAACATTCACTCCGAGACTTATGGACTTCTGATCGACACTTACATCCAGAACTCCAAAGAGAAGGACTTTCTCTTTAATGCCATCAAACATATTCCTTCAGTGAAAAGAAAGGCCGATTGGGCCCTCAAATGGATCGAGTCCTCGAACAGTTTCGCCGAGCGGCTGATTGCGTTCGCCTGCGTGGAAGGGATCTTTTTCTCCGGCAGCTTCTGCTCGATCTTCTGGCTCAAGAAGCGGGGCCTCATGCCGGGTCTGACTTTCTCGAACGAGCTCATCAGCAGGGATGAGGGATTGCACACCGATTTCGCCTGCCATCTTTACGGGATGCTCGAAGCTCTTCCTGCCACTCGGATTCTTGAGATCGTGACCGAAGCGGTAGAGATCGAGAAAGAGTTTGTATCGGAAGCCCTTCCGGTTTCTCTGATCGGCATGAATGCGAAGATGATGACCCAGTATATCGAGTTCGTGGCTGATCGCCTGCTCAGGAGCCTCGGGCTTCCGAAGCACTATGGCAGCACGAATCCTTTCGACTGGATGGAGCTCATCAGTCTTCAGGGGAAAACCAACTTTTTCGAGAAGAAGGTCTCCGAGTATCAAAAAGCGGGGGTGCTCAACACCAATCCGGTCGAGATGCATCAGGCCTTCGACTTCAATCTCAACGCCGAATTCTGAAACGTCAGCATTATAAGGAGTAACAACATGAAAGTCAAAACACGTTCAGGCAAATTGGAAGCCGTCAGTTTCGATAAAATCACAAACCGGATTCAGAATCTGGTGATCGGGCTCAATGAGAAGTACATTGATCCGGTCGTGGTCGCGCAGAAGACCATTGAAGGCATGTACGACGGGATCACCACCCAGGAGCTCGATGTTCTTTCAGCCGAGACCTGCGCTTACCTGTCAAGCACCCATCCGGACTACTCCACTCTTGGTGCGAGGATCCTGGTGTCGAACCTACATCGCTACACTCCGAACACCTTCAGTGAGTGCATCGAGTCCTTGTACTTGAATAAGTCCGAGCACACCAACGAGCATGCGCCTTTGGTGTCCAAAGAGCTTTACGATCTCGTTCAGAAGAATGCAGACAAGATCAATCAAACGATCAAGAATGTACGGGATTTCGAGTACGATTATTTCGGGTTCAAGACCCTCGAGAAGTCTTATCTCCTTCGCGTGGGCAAAAAGATTGTCGAGCGTCCGCAGTACATGATCATGCGGGTGGCTCTCGGGATCCATATGGAGGACCTCGAGCAGGCTTTCCGTACCTACGAGCAAATGAGCACCGGGTTGTTCACCCATGCTTCGCCGACCTTGTTCAATGCGGGAACGAATAAAGCCCAGATGTCTTCGTGCTTCCTGTTGACCATGAAAGACGACTCGATCGAAGGGATTTATGAGACCTTGAAGCAGTGTGCGCTCATCAGCCAGAGTGCCGGTGGGATCGGGCTCTCGATTCACAATGTGCGGGCGAAGGGCAGTTTCATCAAAGGGACCAACGGAACCAGCAACGGACTTGTGCCGATGCTCCGTGTGTTCAATGATACCGCGCGCTATGTCGACCAGGGGGGTGGGAAGCGTAAAGGCGCGTTTGCAATTTACCTCGAGCCCTGGCATGCCGATATTCTCGACTTCCTCGAGTTGAAGAAGAACTTCGGTAAGGAAGAACTCCGTGCTCGGGATCTGTTCTACGCCCTTTGGGTGAATGATCTGTTCATGAAACGGGTCGAAAAAGACGAGATGTGGTCCTTGTTCTGTCCCCACGAGGCTCCCGGCTTGCACGAAGTGTACGGAAAAGAGTTCGAAGAGCTCTATGCCAAATACGAAGCCGAAGGTCGCATGAAGAAACAGATCAAGGCCCGCGAGCTCTGGGGTGTGATCATCGAATCCCAGATCGAGACCGGATCCCCGTTCATGCTTTACAAGGATTCCGCGAACGAGAAGTCGAATCAGAAGAATCTCGGAACGATCAAGTCCTCGAACTTGTGTACCGAGATCATTCAGTACACTTCTGAAAAAGAAGTGGCGGTTTGCAATCTCGCCTCGATCGCTCTTCCCAAGTTCGTGAAGGATGGAAAGTTCGATTTCGAACGCTTGCACGAGGTGACCTACCAGGTGACGGTGAATCTGAATCGGGTCATCGACCGGAATTACTATCCGGTACCGGAAGCTGAGTATTCCAACCGCAACCACCGTCCGATCGGAATCGGGGTTCAGGGTCTGGCCGATACTTTCTTCAAGCTTCGCCTGGCTTTCGAGTCGGATGCGGCGAATCTGCTCAACCAGCAGATTTTTGAGACCATCTACCACGCTTCGATGTCTGCAAGTATCGATCTTGCCAAGAAAGACGGTCCTTATGCTTCCTACCAGGGGTCTCCGCTTTCCGAGGGCAAAATGCAGTTCGACCTGTGGGGTGTGACTCCGACTTCACTTTGGAACTGGGCTGCGCTCAAGGAAAAGCTTGCGAAACACGGTGCGCGCAACTCCCTCTTGTTGGCTCCGATGCCGACCGCCAGTACTTCCCAGATTCTCGGTAACAATGAGTGCATTGAGCCGATCACCTCGAACCTTTACACCCGTCGCGTTTTGTCGGGTGAGTTCACGGTGATCAACAAGCACTTGGTTGAGGATTTGATCCAGCTCGGGCTTTGGAACAAGCAACTGAAGGACAAGATCGTACTCCATAACGGTTCGATCCAGAAGGTTGCCGAGATTCCTGAGGAAATTCGCGAGATCTACAAAACCGTGTGGGAGATCAAGCAAAAGCGCATCGTGGAGATGGCTGCATCACGCTCTCCGTTCATTGATCAGTCTCAGAGCCTGAATATCCATATGGAAGGGGCGAATGCGGCCAAGTTGACCGCACTGCACTTCACAGCTTGGAAGCTCGGTCTCAAGACCGGCATGTATTATCTCCGGACCAAGGCCGCTGCTGATGCGACCAAGTTCACGGTAGAGCAACCGATGCAGGCAACGGCCACCGTGGCTCCGACCCCGGTACTGATGGCAGATGGCAGCGTTGGCGTAGGGATGATCTCCGATACGACGGCTGCAGATTTGGTCTGCTCGCTCGACAACCCTGAAGCTTGCGTATCCTGCGGAAGCTGACCTTCGAGACCTAACTCAGCAAAGAAGATCGAAAGCCGGAGGTGGCGCAAGCTCCTCCGGCTTTTTGTTGTCTGGATTACAGATTCATCAGGGATCAATTCGTGAAGATCATCCCGCGCCGGACCGCTTCAGCCCGATCGAAGGGCAGCCTGGTGAAAGAGTTGAAATAAGCACCTCTGAGATCTGCGGCGAACAGATCTGCGAACCAGAGATCAGCTCCACGGAAATCCGCATTGCTGAAATCACCGAAGGTGAGGTCGGCAAAATAAAAGTCAGCATCCCTAAAACGCGCGCCACGGAACCGGGCACCGCTGAACCGGGTTCTCCGGAGCGAGGCCATATTGAAGTCGGCCTGGTCTGCTTGAACCCGGGTGAAATCGCACTCCTCGCAATTTGTCCGGAAGCCAGCTGTGATTCCGATCAAACGCGCGCTGTCGAAGCGCGAACCCCGTAATTGTGAGCCATTCAGGTTGGCGAAGGCTAAGTTGGCCAGGGTAAAATCTGTTCTCTCCGCCATAAGGTTTGCGAGGTTCGCACGTGTCAGGTCCGCCCCATTTAAACGGGTTCCTGGTTGAAGCATCTGACCCGGTAAGTGAGCGTTGGCCAGGTAACCGCATTCTCCCATAAAGCCGGGGTTCATTCCCCTCGCACCCTGGTCATTTCGACACTCATAACCCTGAAGTCGGAACCCCAAATCATTCGCCTGGGAGGGGAGTGTGAAGCAGAGAGTGAGAAACGATATCCAGAGACTGTTTTTCATGGTGATCTGTTTACGACACCTTGCTTTATCTGACAAGAAATTGCCGGTATTGCGCGATGCAAAATTGACACCTTGGTCCCATTTTGACTGGTATTGAAAAAAAAAGAAGGTACGCTTGCCCTGCAGGTTTTTAAACCGGTTCAGGGGGGAACATGAAACACATTTCCGCATTTGCTTTCGCATTTATTCTTTTTTCGACTTCTTTCGCGCAGGCTCATCTCGCTCAGCCCGAGGCGGCCGAGCTGACTCAGCTGAGACTCATCGATCGGGGTGACGGGAGTGCTCCCCGTTGGATGCCCCTCGGACAGGCTTTGGAGTTTTCTGCCAAATCCCACGGTGAAGGCCGCTGCGGGGGTTTCATGGATCTGACAGGGCAGAAACCCCTGCTCGAATCGATCCCTGCGAAGGTTGAGTATTTCCGTCTCTCGCTTGAAGATCGTGTTCTGACCCAGGGCGAGTACCTTTCCTCAGCCCTTCCGCTGATCGACATGTCCCGCGTTCGCGCAACGGTCGAGGCCCTTTCTTCGAACAAGAACCGTTATTACAAATCTGCTCATGGTGTGAAAGCTGCGAACTGGATTGCAGATCAGTTCAAGAGCATGGCTCGCAATCGGAACGATGTCACAGTCGAGCTTTACAAGCACTCTTGGGAACAACCCTCGGTGATTGCGACCATTGCCGGACAAGGTCCCCACAAGAATGAGATCGTCGTGATTGGCGGTCACTTGGATTCCATCAATCAAAGCGGATTCGGCAATCGTGAGATGGTCGCACCCGGTGCTGATGACAATGCGAGCGGGATTGCCACTTTGATGGAAGTCTTCCAAGTCATCATTCAGAGCGGATTCCGTCCGGATCGCACTCTTGCTTTCATGGGGTACGCTGGAGAGGAAGTCGGTCTTCTCGGAAGTCAGGATATCGCTAATGCACACCGGAATAGCAAAAAGTCCGTGGTGGCAGTCATGCAGTTGGACATGACGGGTTTTCCGGGTGCCGGCAACCAGGTGGTGTTTATGACCGACAATGTCAGCCCTGAGCTCACAAAGTTCTCACAAAAACTGATGGACACTTATGTCAAGGTCCGTTGGAGCACTGACCGTTGTGGATATGCCTGTTCCGATCATGCTTCCTGGACTCGCGCCGGTTATGCCTCAGTGATGCCTTTTGAGGCGACCATGTCCACCGACAACAAGGCGATTCACTCGACCCAGGATCTGATCTCGAAGCTTGATTTCAATCATGCGTCGGCCTTTGCCCGTCTCGGTTTGTCTTTTGTGGCCGAGCTGTCCAAGTGATCCTGAATTGATTTTGAGCGGTACTTTGCTCGAAAGCCTAGCCCCGATTCTCGAATGAGGATCGGGGCTTTTTCAATCATATCATTGCCTTGGAGCTATTTATGTCGTCTGACAGTGAGGGCGGATGGATAGTAGTAAAGTTTCTGACGCTTTCTTCCGATCAGGTTTCGAGGAGTAGGGCGCATGAGGTCATGGTTCAGAGGGTTCACGATAGTCGGCATGTTCGGGTTGATGTCTGCATGCACACCGTCCGTGCAGGGGACTTCGAGCTGTCAGTTGTTGTCCTACTACTCGGATCAGGCTGAATGTCAGGCGAACATCGGGACGGGAACCTGTGAATTGTTCACGGTCAACGCCACCGATCAGCCCATTGTTTGTTGGCGGAAGAAGAATTCCAGCGGGACGAATACTGTGACCGGCGGAACGACCACAGGCGGTGGAGGGGCCGGTACTCCAACTCCAACACCGAATCCATGTCTGGGTGCTCAGGTTCCTTGGACCATCGGAGCGTGGACTCCGTCCAGCTGTAGTGCCGGAGTGGACAAGCAGACCCGTACCGTCACTTGTTCAGCAACTTGCCCCTGTAATGTACCGAGTCTGGCCAAACCCGTGGAGCAACAGAACTGCGTTCCCGATCTTTACGGTAACAAACATTACTCCGCTGAATGCACGTCAGTTGGCGGAACGGTGGAGTGGATCGGAACCAACCGGATTTGCAGCGTTCCGAAGCGGGTGATCACAAGTTCTCCCCCTGTCATCCTCACCGATTGCCCCAGTGGTTGGCAACCTTTGGGCGGATCTCCCGGCTACATCATCACCTCTGCTGGAACAGCCAAAGAGTATATCTCATCGAATAAAACGATCGATATCAGTACCGGATTCCACACGAGCTTCATGGCTTATCGCGAGTACAGACTCTATTGTAGTAATTGGTCATGGTTGACCGGGTGCAAGACCTGGTCCACTCTCTACGCAAACATCGAGAAGCGCGCCTGTTATTGAGCGGGTCGATTGGCTTCGAGTAACTGATCGACCGTTTTTTTTCCAATTTCCTTGTTCTCTTCGAGTTCGAGGTACTGTTGCAGAGCCTTTTGGGCAGACTGCTGGGAAGAGCCATCCTGACCGTTCAACCAGAGACTTGCCTGCTCTAACAGCTTTTCTTTGACCTTGGCCCTCATGGCGGTCGATCCATCTATCTCGATGCACTTTTGGAGAGTGCTCAGCATCAAGTCCGGCTCGCTTCCAAAATCGGTCTGCTTCAGGACATCTCCGCCTGAGCGCAGGGTTGAATGCAACCAGGCATCATACTCGGCGATGCTCATGAAGCGGAGATCGGATCCCTGAAAGCGGATGGAGAAACTTCCTTGAGGTCCGGACGGCGGGGGCACGGGAGGTGGGTCGAGATGAGGAGGGGGAACGGATCTCACCTCTCCGGGAGTCACGTTGCGGGCGTCCACCACTCGAAGTGAGTCCAACTTCGGCTGCTGCACGATGGTGGGGTTCCTGCTCAGGAACTCGGCCATTCTGAGAGTGGTCTGTTTACGTCCCTCGATGGCTGCGTTGCTTTGGTAATCCTTGATGGATTGAATCGGATCGGGCCGGAAGAGGAGTCCTCCGATCAAGGTGATGAGGAAGATGCAAATGAAGAACAACGCGCCCGCCATGACCCGGTCAGGATACCTGAGGCGCAAGGGGGGGGCAACTCCCGTATCGAATCAGGAGATCAGCGGTGGTGCGCCGGTTCGACCGGTTCGTAGAGCTCGGGGAGTTGGGTGAATTCCCCGGAGAATGCAATCTTGCGTGTCGGTCGCCAGAAGATGTCCGGATGGCGGTATTTGGTGAGCCAGTCTCCACCCGTGATCCGCCCGGATTCATCCAGCTCGAGGATGTATTCCGAGACTTGGACATCAGAGAGCCAATTCGAGGTGCCGGTAACCGGTTCGAAACGAGGTGAGGGCAGTTCATCCACATAGTGGAGTTTGGAGCGGATGTGGAGGGCGGTCGGAGCACGTCGAGTCAGGGCACTTCCGAGAACCTCAAACTCATAGCCGATCAAGGGTTGGTTCCAGATTTCGCGGCCGGGTTCGATGTCTCCCGGGAAGGCCTGGTGACGGAGACCGATCTCGTTACCGAGAATCACATGATAGCTTCCCGGATTCAGATCCCGGCAATTGGGGAATCCGAGTCTGATTCCAAAGGGACAATAGCGTCCGATCACGATCGAATCAAGATTCTGGCGAGCGGCCGTGTAGGACATGAGTCCTTTGATGTCAGAGGCTCCGAACGGGACCACGATCCCGTCCGGATTCACTCGGGTGACTGCGCGGGGTTCGCGGTACTCGATTGCTGCAACCGTCCAGCCGTCACAGATGCCGGCCCAGTCGGGCGCATTGGGGCGTGCGTCGGTAGAGGCGACCAGTTTCTTCAGCGGGTAATCGTAGCGTCCCCGGTAGATGTCGTATTTTTCGGTGGCGGAGAGTTGGGCGACTTCGGCCGGTCCCATTTTCCGGAGCTCATCGAGTGTGGGCGAGGGGAGGTCGAAGCCCGGACGGCCCGGAGCGTTCCAGCGGATGTTGATGCTTCCCTCGTTGCTCGGCCAGTAGGTTTCGGACCAGGGGAGCTGAGAAAGGTCCGATGATCCGGATAGTGGCAGGGCCTCGAAGCGAGTCTCGTAGGGTGCTTCGGGCGGGGTGAATCGGGAAGGGGCATTGCTCGAGTCCCAGGGCGTGGCGAGGGCGGTGAGGGAGAGCAGGAGTAGGGGTAGGGTTGGAAAGAGGGATGGGGTCATGGGGAGCCTCCGGCTGGTTACATTTGCAATTCTCGAACTGACCCTTTTGGCTGTGGATACCGGTGAAAGGTTCTGACTCAAAGTATTGTAATCTCGTGTGAATTTGGACAAAGACTCCTCGGGTGATCGGGCTGCCCTGGGCAGAAACGAGTCTTCATGGGGAGATTCGGACTCTGGTTTGGGATCTTTCTTCTCTGTTTGACTTTTTGTTGCGCACAGCATAAATAGTTGTGCATTATTAACCCCCTTCGCCTTGGAGATTTTATGAAAATGTTGGCATTTTCCTTTTTGTTTCTTTCTTCCTTTACCGCACAGGCAGCGATTCTTGACTGGAGCTCGATGTCTGAAGTGCTGGAGAATGGACCAGGCCCGGTCTCCGGCGAATTGGCTGCCAAGATCAAGCAAGCCCTCACCACGGAGCTTCAGAAGTCTTCTTTCGAGTGCCAGTGGAATGGGAAGGGTCCCTCCAATGGGGAGATTGGTGGCCAATTCATCAATTTGCTAAAGCATGAATCCACTCAGATTTTTGTGAACTCGGATTTGAATCAGCCGGTCATTCGGACCGTCACGAAAGAGAAAGCTTCTGTTGAAGTCGTGGTTTTGTTTACTACGACTCCAGACTTCAAGAAACTCACCAAGATTGAAGTCACAAAAGACTTTTTGAGCCAGGTGACCAAAAACACCGGGACCCTGATCGATCCGAAGTTTGAGGCGGTAACCGAGAGAACGCCCAAGTTGTTTGGATCCTGTTCAGTGGAGTAATTTCAAATGTTTAGCAAAAAGCCCCGGTCGGATCGGCCGGGGCTTTTTTGTTTTCAAGCACGGGCCATTCACAGCGAACGGGGTCAGCTCCTTGATTGTTCGGTTTTTGTTCGGTATGCTGTTCGTATGCCCCGCCCCCCGCTCTCCGCCCTGAAGGCCCTCATCGCAGAACACGCCCCCGCCCGGGCGCGGAAAGTTCTCGGCCATTTGCCGGGCCTGAGCCTCCATGCCGGTGAGGGGATCGAGGTCCTGGGCTTGGCCCGCCACGGCTGGATGACGGGCTTCCTCCGCCAGCATCCGGCCCTGCGGGCCGCTTGGATTCAGGGCGAGGAGAACCGCCTCTGTCCGACCGCACTCGAACAACAGGGGGTGGGGCTCTCACGCCTCGTCTTCTTCGAGCGCATCAGCGGGAGCGAGGCGATCGAGCTTGCGCTTCAGCTCCTCCGGAGCTCGCTTTTTGGCGTAGTCATCTTCGACGGTCTCGCGCTTCCCTCCATCGGGCGCGAGGCCCACTTCCGAAAGCTCCAGCTCAGTGCCGAAGAGGGTGGTGCGCTCCTCTGTTTCCTTTCCAAACACGAACAGCATTCCTTCGGGATCCGGATCCGCATCCGGGCCGAGGGAACCGATGCCGTCGAATTCATCCGGGTCAAAGGAGGGACCCTCGCATGAAGCAATCCCAAGAATGGTGGTGTCTCGATCTCGGTTCGAGTTCTGAAATCAACCCGGAGCTTTTCGACCGCTTGCTCGAGTCCTTGCTCCGCTTCACGCCCGATCTGGTACCCGGCCGTAAGCGCGTCTTCCTCGAGATGAGCCGAATTCCCGTGCGCCCGAAGCCCGATACATTCTTGAAGCGTGTGCAGGTGCTCGCGCGCCGGATCGGGCTCGATGCCACCTCTTGGCGCTTCGGCATCGCCGACACGATCCCGAAAGCCTGGGTCCAGACCCGTTGGCGCGCACGCGATGCGCGCCTGCTTCCGGTTGAGGCTTACTTCGATTTTATCGATCCGCTGAACCATTTCGAGTGCACCCGACCCGAGCGTGAGCGTCTCACTTGCTTTCGCTCTCTCGGCATGAAGAACCTCGAGTACCTCTTCACTGTTCCGAAGACCGCCTGGCTCGTCCGTTTTGGTGAAGAATTCGATACCTTTCTCGAGCACTTCGAATTCGGCGAGAGGTTTGTCTGGAAAGCGTGGAAGCCTTCCGAGACTCTCACCGAAGAAACCCGCTGGAATGCCGAAGAGTGGGTGAGCGATGCCGAGGGGCTCATTTTCCGTCTGAAGCCACTCGTGGACCGTCTGTGTTCGCGGCTCTATTCTCTCGGACGTGCGATCCGAAAAATAGAGATCATACTCAAGCTCGATCGCCCGGTGCCGGATCGAAAGATCGAGCTCGGGTTCGCCTTTCCGCAAACCTCGCGGACCTTGCTCCTGAAACTCCTCCGCGAAAAGCTCTCGCAAGAAATGGATCGAAATCCGCTCACTGATCCCGTGGTCGAGGCCCGGATCGGAATCCGCGAGACCGAGCGCCGGAGCCAGGGGAGTGCGCGCTTTGCCTTCAGTAGCGAAGAAGAGCGTTCCGAAGAGGAACGCGAGAAATGGGTCGAACTGATCTCGTATCTGGGCACGAAGTTCGGCGGAAGCCTCCTGAGTGAAAAACCTGCAGAAACAGACGCATCCGGTGAGGGCGCACGCGCCTTTCAGGCGGAGCTCACGGCGCATCCGCTTCCCGAATTGTCGTGGAAGAAAACCTGGTATGCCGATCCCTCGAGTCACGGCGGTGCCATCTCCATGCAGGAGGGTTTACCGCTGAAGCGAATCGAGCCCGCACGACCGGTGTTGCTGTTTCAAACACCCGAGACGATCCATCGTACCGGGCCCTGGCTTAGGCGTAAGTCGGGCGCCTTCGAAGAACGCTACCGCATTCGCTCCTTCCGCCAAGAAGAACGGATCGAGGGCTACGAGTGGGATGTCGAAGACACGGGCGGATTCGAACGGACCTACTTCCGGGTCGAGGTCGAGAATCCGCAAGGCAAACCCGAAGAGTGGTGGGTCTATCGCGACGAGCTCCTCGGGAAGCTCATGCTCCATGGACTATACTGAGCTGAAGTCCTGGTCGTACTATTCTTTCCTCCGGGGCGCGAGCCCGCCCGCGGAGCTCATCCGGACAGCCATCCGGCTCGGGCTTCGCGGGCTTGCCCTCACCGATGTGGGCGGAGTGTACGGGCTCCCCAAGGCCTATCAGGCTTGGCGTGAGGAGGGATTGCCGGATTTCCGTCTCATCTCCGGGAGTGAAATCCTACTCAAAGACCAGCCCGGGCTTTCGGTCTCGCTCCTTGCGCCAAACCGTTTAGCATACGGAGCCATGTGCCGGCTCCTGACCCGCTCACATGCCGGAGAAGCCAAGGGCACAGGGGCGCTGACCCTTCAACAATTGATGACGGGGCTTCAAGAACTGCCGGGAGGGGGCGAGTTGCTTTTGTTTCCGGAATGGCAGGAGCGCTTTTTGATGGAGCGCAATCCGGATCGCTTGCTTGCCGATTGGGAGCCGCTCGCCTCGCTCAAGAATCCGCTTTATTTGCCTCTGCGCAAAAGTCTCGATGGTCTCGATGCCGAGCGGAGTGCCATCGCGCACCAGCTCTCGCAGGCGCTCCGGGCCCCGCTCACAGCCGTGCAGGGGGTGTGCTTTGCTGAGCGGAAGGACCGGATGCTTCAGGATGTCCTCACCTCGGTGCGCGAGGGGCAGCCTCTTCGGGAGCTTGGCTTCAAGCTCGCGCGCAATTCCGAGCGGGTGCTCAAATCCGGGGTGGAGATGGCGCGCTTGTTTTCGGATCTCCCCGATGCGATCGCTCGCACGATGGAAGTCCGCGAGCGTTGTGCGTTCTCTCTTTCAGAGCTCCGCTACCGCTATCCGGATGAGTGGATCCCGAAGCCCCACACGGCTCAGAGCTGGCTTCGGCACCTGTGTGAGGCGGGGCTTCCGTCCCGCTATCCGAATGGTGTGCCCGATGCGGTCCGGAAGCAACTCGAGCACGAACTGAAGCTCATCGAGGAGCTTGCGTATGCCGATTACTTTTTAACCGTGCAAGACATTGTCGATTTTGCGCGGAAGCGCGGGATTCTCTGCCAGGGCCGAGGGTCGGCTGCCAATTCGGTGGTGTGCTTTGTTCTCGGCATCACCGCGATCGATCCCGTGCGGATGAATCTCCTTTTTGAACGCTTCATCTCGGCTGAGCGGGGAGAACCACCGGATATTGACGTCGATTTTGAACACGAACGCCGCGAAGAGGTGATCCAGTACCTCTATCAGAAATACGGGCGTGATCGGGCCGCCATGGTCTCGGCGGTGGTGACCTACCGTTCGCGTTCGGCTCTTAGAGAAGTCGCCAAGGCCTTCTCGCTTCCCGTGGGGACGCTCTCGGCCCGTAAGGTTCAAAATGAGATTCTGACAGTGCCGGAGCTTTCAGACGCGAAGCGATCGAAGATCCTCGAAGTGGTGGAGCGGCTCGAGGGGTATCCGAGGCATCTGTCCATCCATTCCGGTGGCTTCACGCTTTCGAGCGAGCCGCTCGATACCCTGGTGCCGATCGAGCCTGCCACGATGGAGGGCCGGACCATCATCCAGTGGGACAAGTACGATCTCGATATCCTGGGGCTCCTGAAAATCGACGTGCTCGCTCTCGGGATGTTGACCGCCATCCAGAAGTGCCTGCAGTTCACGGGGCATGAACTGCATCGAATTCCTTCTGAGGACCGCGCCACCTACGACATGATCTGCAAAGCCGACACGATCGGGGTGTTCCAGATCGAATCGCGCGCGCAGATGTCGATGCTCCCGCGCCTTCGCCCCCGGACTTTTTACGACCTCGTGGTCGAGGTGGCGCTGGTGCGTCCGGGCCCGATTGTGGGCAATATGGTGCATCCGTATCTGAAGCGCCGGCGAGGAGAGGAGCCCGTGTGGCTACCCGATTCAAGGTTGGTTCCCATTCTCGGTCGCACTTACGGAGTCCCGATCTTTCAGGAGCAAGTGATGAAGATGGCGGTGACGCTTGCGGGCTTCACTCCGGGGGAGGCCGATCGCCTCCGGAAGGCGATCGGGGCTTGGCGTTCTTCCGGCTCCATTGGCGAGATGGGGCTCAAGCTGAAGTACGGCTTAAAACGCGCGGGGATCCCCGATGCCTTTGCAGCACGCATCTTCGAGCAGATTCAAGGGTTCTCGGAGTACGGATTCCCCGAGTCGCATGCGGCTTCTTTTGCGCTTTTAACCTATGTTTCTTCTTATTTTAAGTGCCACCATCCGGCCGAGTTCTTGTGTGCGCTTTTGAATTCCCAGCCCATGGGATTTTATTCGCCCCACAGTCTGGTCGACGATGCCAAACGGCACGGGGTCGAGGTCTTGCCCGTGAGCGTGAGTGAGTCGGAGTGGGATTCGACGCTCGATGGTGCCCGGATCGTGCGGCTCGGGCTCCGCTTTGTGAAAGGGCTTTCTGAGAAGGGAGCTCGGAACCTCATTGAAGCAAGGCGGAAGCGTGCCTTTGTGAGTTTTCAGGATCTGGTCTCGCGTACGGAATTGTCGCTTAGGGATTTGCGAGCGCTTGCGCGGAGTGATGCCTTTGCGGGACTTCGGATTCCGCTTCGCGAGGCGCTCTTCCGGGTGCTGACCCTGCATGAGGGGCTCTTCAGCCAGGAAGGGGTGCAAGTCGAGCTGTTTCCATCCACGGTACTTCCTAGAATGAGTGCCGAAGAAGCGGTGATCCAGGACTACGATGCCACGGGGCTTTCGGCCCGCGGGCACCCGATGAAGTTCCTTCGCGAGCGCTTGAAGCGCCATCCGCGCATGCGGCGCTTTGCGGACCTCACCACGGCCGAAGTCAAAACGTATCGACATAGAAGCGAAGTCACAATTCCGGGGCTCTCGGTGGTGCTTCAGCGGCCACCGACTGCGAAGGGCACTGCCTTTGCCACGATCGAAGACGAATCCGGCATTCTGGACCTGATCCTGCACCGGGAAGTGTTTGAGAAGTTCCGGGATACCATCCGCGATGAGGCTTTTTTGCTGGTCCGGGGCGAACTCCAGCGCGACCGCGAGGCGGTTCAACTCGTGGTCCTGCGGATCGATCCGATTTTCTCGGAGCTGGAAATTCCGGTGGCACCAGGAGCGCATGCGAGGAGGTGAGAAAGGTCCATTTAAGGATAAAAAATCAGATTAATCAAAGCGCTAAACTCGTTAGATGAATCGAAGAAGCCGTCTAATTTGTCTGAGGTTCCATCCCCGTTGTCATACTCTAGTTCTGACATGGTAGCAGGCAGGTATCGGTAGTTCAGTTCCGGACCAATCGAAAAGTGATGATTCAATCGAATCTCATACCCTAGCCCAACCCCAATCAAGACGTGATTGACATTGATGTCACTGCTTAAGAACCAAGATGGTTTTTTGGTGAATTCCCAGGTACCAAACGAGCCGCCTAAAAAAAACGACCCGAAAAACCCAGTGTTCATAATCCTGCGAGCGGATAGAATCGCAGAGACATGGTTTCTTGAAACGTCAGAATTGTAGCGAGTTGATCCCCCAAAACCTGAATACGTGGTTTTAGCGTTCTGATAGCCCAGCCCTGCAGCGAGCCAAGTGCCATCAGGGAGTCGATAAAGATCCACCTGGGCTTTAAGGCCAAAGCTGAAGCTACCAGTCGAGTGCTCGTCCAACGGGGTGGAAGTGCCACCGATCGCGGTGATATGAAAAAGAGAGGGTTGAGGGGTGGAGGACTGGACGGGGTGAGTGGGGTTTGGACTAAGAAATGCGCTTGGAATTTCTTGAGATGTTTTTAATTCTACTGCTGGTGTGGAAACGGGTGCGGTCTTGACTTCTTCTATCTGATTCGCTTTGATTCTTCGTTTTGTTCCGTTATCCAGACTGATGTCCAGATGTTTTCCGAATGACTGAGAGAAAATAGTTCCTTCGAGTATTTCTCCGGACTTCAATATGACCAGGTCTTTTGCATTTGCGTTCATTACAAACACAAAGCTGATGACCGCCAGAAAGTGCATTGAGTTTTTGTTC
>CANHQK010000029.1 GCA_947462765.1 Bdellovibrionales bacterium | reverse complement strand
GTTTCCGGATCAGATGGAAGTCCGATCTCTTGTCGAGTAGCGCGTCCATTTTTTTCGGATCGATTCCGACGACCTTACAGCCCCGGTCGAGCATGGCCGTGGTGGCTCCGCCCGGGGCACACCCCACCTCGAGCACTTCTGTCCCCGGCATGAGATCCGGTTTGAAACGGAGCAGAGCCTCCTCGAGCTTGAGCCAAGCGCGCGAAGGTGAGTGGGCAGGAACACTCAGACCGGTACGGTTACCACTGAAAGGCAGGTAGGACTCCGAGTGACGGTGAGTCCCGAGAAACACATGCCCCGGATCGATCCGGATCAAATCGTAAACCGTTTGGCCCGGTGCCGGTTTGGCTCCGAAAGTGAGAGAATGGGAGACACCCTTCAGTTCCGCATGGATTCCGGAATCTTCGACGAACCCCTCGGGCTCATCGCCGGGGACAAACTGATCCCGATCGAAGGCGTGCACGACCGATCCCTCGGGGATCAAATCCAGCAAGGCCTCGAGGGCTGCTTTGTCCTTGGCTTGTCCGACTGTGGTTCCGAACACTCTCGAGAACACCGAACGAGTCGATTCGATCCACTCGCCTCCCCCCTCATCCTTTTGTTTGAAGGTGACGAAACCGGGCCTCGAGAACGCGAAGCGCAGATCCGGAAATTCGCTCAGGATCTCATCGCGCATGGCCTTCTCGGCTCCGGTTTGACAAAGGGAGTAATAATAACGTGGTGACATGCGCAAAAACCTAACACAAAAGCGATGGGCAGGTCGGCTTTTTCTGGAGGTCCGGTGTTCGAATCGATTGAGCTTTCACCGGCCAAGTCCTAGACTGAAGACCATGCGGGTCATCCTGGAATCCCTTCTGATCCATCTGGCACTCCTCGGAGCGGTGGCCCTGTGGTTCGTGCGTCCAGAGACAGTGCGTGAAGAGATTCCGGTCGAAATCACCGAGTTCAAAAGACTCGTGGAGACACCCCGTTCGAATCCAACCCGCCCCATCCGCCCCGACCAGCGATCGGTTCCTGCTCCGTCCACCACCGGTAGCACCAGCCCTGATGCGAAGCCGTCGGCAAACACGGGGGGAGCCCTGATTCCGGGTGCTCCGACCGACGCCATCGGCGAACCTTTGGCGGAGGAGTTCGAAGTCGGAGAGCTCCCTGTCCTCGTCAATGAAGTGAAAGTCCCCTATCCTGCGGAAGCAAAAAGAAAGAGAGTTCAGGGTAACGTGGTATTCGATCTGGTGGTCGGTTCTGATGGCAGTGTGAAAACCGCCAAAGCCTTGATGTCACCTGCTCCGGAATTGACAGAAGCGGCGCTCGGAGCGGTGAGACGTTTTCGTTTCAAACCCGCGAAAATCGGGGATAAGTCCGTTGCAATCCAGATCCGCTACACCTATCGTTTTGTACTGGAATGAAATCAAACTCAGGATGGATTCTCGCAGGATTACTCGTCTCTTCGGTCTCCTTTGCCGCCACGCTCGAGGGTGAGGTTTATATCCGCGGGAGCCGGGACACCCTCCGCGGAGTGAATGTCTTCGTTCTGCCCGCGAAGCAAAGAGCCGAAACCGACGATGCGGGTCGGTTCAAGTTCGAGAACATCGTGCCGGGTAAGATCAAACTCGTCATCAACCATCCCGGCTTCATCAGGCAGGAAGACGAAATCGAACTCTCGGGCGACTTGAGCAAAATCGTCTACCTCGAGCGGGAAAACGCCCTTCTTTACGAAACCACCATCGAATCAAAAGACACGCGCGACCTGGTCAAGCGCACCTTGAATCAGAAAAAAGCGGCGGCCCAGCCCGGTGCAGGTGCTGATCCGGTCCGCGCCATCCAGAATCTTCCGGGAGTGAACCGTTCTCAAGGGTTCAGCTCCCAGGTCATCATCCAGGGCTCTGCCCCCCAGGACACCCGGTATACGATCGACGGGCATGAGATCCCGCTCATCTTCCACTTCGGCGGACTCAGTTCTGTTTTCAACCCCGATCTGACCGAGAGCTTCGACTTCCTCTCCGCAGGATACCAATCCAACTACGGCCGTGCGATGGGCGGAATTTTGAATCTGAACTCTCGCGATCTGGAGCTCAAGCGGTTCAAGGCCTCTGGCTTTGTTGACACGTTCAACTCGGGTCTCCTGCTCGAAACGCCTGTCGGAGAACGGGGCCAGCTCGCGGTTGGCGGAAGGATCAGCTACATCGGCCAAGTACTGAAATCTGTCTTCAAGGGGAGTGACAATTTCTCCCTGACGGTCGCCCCGTCTTACGGGGATGTGGGACTCCTCTACCAGCGCCCCCTCTCCGACCGCCTGAAGTTCAAGTTCACCGTGATCGGCTCACAAGATGCCCTGGACTTCATCGCAGCCAACCCACTCGGAGGCGACCCCTCGCTCCGTGGGAACTTCTCGAACCAGATCGGATTTTTCCGTCTCATTCCTCAGTTCGAATGGACTCACTCAGCACGATCCAAAACGGTGTTCTCTACCGCTCTCGGCCGGGATTTCATCAATACCGACATCGGCAAGTCGTATTTCAATCTGAGAACAATTGCAGCAACGGTGAGAGCGGAGAACCGTCTGCGGGTGAGTGACACCTTCCTGCTCAACACGGGGATGGATCATCGACTTGCCTGGTCGGATGTCGGATTCAAGCTCCCAAGAGTCTTCAATGAAGGGGGGCTCCCGAACCCTCTCTCGACCGGAGAGACCCGAATTGCAGACTTGAAAAACGTGAGTTCTAACCTTTTCGGCTTTTACGTGAATCCCGTGTGGAAACCGGCTGTCGATTCCCGCTGGACCCTCCACCCCGGACTCCGCTTGGATTACTTCGCTCCCATTCGCGAATGGCGTCCCGCACCCCGACTATCGGCCAACTACCAGCTCGACCCCACCCTGAGCCTGATCGCCGCTGGAGGTCTCTACGCCCAGGCACCGCTCGAACAGCAGTATGCGCCCACCTTTGGAAATCCTTCCATCAGGAGCTCAAGCGCCTGGCACCTTCGCCTCGGTGCGGAGAAAGACCTTTCGGCCAGCCTGACGAAGGGATCAGAAGCCTACAGTGGCGTATTCGCCCGGCTCTTCGACCGCTTGGTGATTCCCGACACGCAAAGCATCTTCTCGAACGGCGGAAAAGGTCAGGCGATCGGCTGGGAAACCAGCGTGACCTACAATCTCGACCCTTGGAATTTCTTCGGAGCCTACACCCTCTCGCGCTCGACGCGTTCGGATCCCTCCCGATCCTCTTATCTTTATCAGTTCGACCAGACCCACTTCCTGACCCTGATCGCGGGAGTGAACCTCAAGCGGAACTGGCGGATCTCCTCCCGCTTCCGTTATGTCACGGGTCCGCTCGACACCATTCCGGTCTCCGCGGCAGGAGATCTCGACAATGACGTCTTCATCCCGATCCGGGGCTCCCTCTTCAACGCCCGGCTCGACGCCTTCATGATGCTCGACCTCCGGATCGACAAACGCTGGATCTACGATACCTGGACACTCTCGCTTTACCTCGACATCCAAAACGTGACTAACCGTCAGAATACCGAGGGGCTCCAGTTCGCGTACGACTACAAAACCTACGACACGGTCAAAGGGATTCCAATCCTCCCGACCTTCGGCTTGAAAGGAGAATTCTGATGCTGCGTCTCATCCCGGCCCTGCTCCTCCTCTCACTCACCGCCTGCTCCCCCGACACCATGCCACGCTATGCCACAGTCCAGGGTCTGCGGGTGCTTGGTTTGAACCTGAATGGTACTGGGAATTTGGCGGAAGCCTCATTCAACGGTGCCACCTTCAACCCGGCCACGCTCCAGGTGACCCCGGTCCTCAGTGATCTTCATGGAGGCGGACGCCCCCTTTCGTTCAACCTGTATTATTGTCTCGACCCCGGTGTGGGACTCGGAGCCCCTCCCACCTGCGAGGGCAACGCGACCCGGGTAGACGTGTCCATGAATACAAGCTTCGGGCCGTCCGGGACCTTCACCTCCCCCGAATTCACGGGCATTCCGACACTCGGACTCTCGATCGATCTGAGTACCATGCCCCCTGCGGTCCTCGCACTCTACTCCGCACGGTTTACGAGCCTCACCTCCATCCAACGGTTCAACGGAATCTCAATCCTGGTGTTCTTCGAAATCTTTCCGACCCTGAGCTCGAGCGAAAAAATTACGACCTTCAAACGGCTGTTCATCTCAGATGGCAGGGTATTGAACCAGAACCCGGGAACAGGACTCGATCTCGCCCGGGAAGACGGAACCTCACTGGTCAGTTTCCCCACTGTCGAAACCTTTCTGAAAGCAGTGGTGCCAGCCTCGAACCTTGAGACCTACACTGTTCAGGACAGTTCGGGGAATCCCCAGACCCTCACCGAGAGTATCGAGGTGGCGTGGTTCCTGACCGGCCCTGCGGACATCGAGTGCTCGAACGACAAGGACTGCACCACGGACGGGTTTTTGGCCCTGTCCCGCACCTCCCCCGGTGAACTGAACCGCTTCACACCCCCGAAAGTGCCCCTCCCCGTCGGGCGGGACCGGGTGTTGATCGGGATCGTCAAGGACAACCGGGGTGGAAACGCGGTTCTTCGGGTCCAGGCTCTCTGATCGGTGCGCCCGGATCAGCGTTTTTGCTACCGAAGTAAGCCTGATCCCGATATCCTGATTCGGCCATGACTCTGTTGGGTGAAAACCGCTTTGAGCACGAGTTCCTCGAGGATTACGAGGATGGTGCCTGCATCTTCGAAGAGGGGGATACGGGACGCGACCTCTACATCATCCAATCCGGGGCAGTTCAGATCCGGAAGAAAACCCCCTCCGGTGAGATCGAGATGGTCCGCTTCAAGAAGGGTGAATTCTTCGGCGACATGGCTCTGCTTCAGAGCCTGCCCCGCTACGCCAGTGCCTACGCGGTCGGTAATACGCGCTTGCTCATTTTGAAACCCGCGGGATTCTTGCTCAAGATCCGCAGAGACCCCACCTTTGCTTTCGAGATGCTCCAACAACTGAGCTATCGGGTCAAAATGTCGAATGACCGTCTCCTCGAGGTGATGATCCGGAACAACCTCCCGCTCGCCCAGATCCAGGACATCATGCGCTTACTCGGCGGCGGTACCCAGGAATGATCACATCGATCCAATCCGACCGACTCGTGGTCATCTCGGATCTCCACCTCGGAAATCCTTTTTCACTGGCCAAACGCCGGGTGATCCCCTTTTTGAAATGGGCGGCACAAGAGAGATTCGATCTTTGCATCAATGGTGACGGACTCGAAATCGCCCAGGCCAGTTTCCAGAAAATCGCGTTCGACGTTCCGGAATTCTTCAAGATGCTCGGGGAGTTCAAGCGGGCTGGACGCGAAGTCTACTACGTGACCGGAAACCACGACATCGCGCTCGAGCACTTTCTCGAGGACTGGGGCGTGATGAAAGTGTCGCCTTTTTTGAATGTGCACTCCTCGGGGAAACGGATCCGCATCGAGCACGGGCACATTTATGATCCTTTTTTTGTGAAGTATCCCGTTTTGTACGAGACCCTGACCCACCTCGGAGGATGGGCGCTCAAGATCCACCCCGAGATCTACCGTCTTTGGATCTCGTTCGAGCGTTTTACCTCACGCCTTCGTGCTCGCAAGACAGGCATTCTCGGAGAAAAGCCCCACTTCCGTGAGGCGGCCCTCGAATTGGCCCGACGCGGATTCGACGCGGTTGTTTTCGGCCACACCCACCATCCCGGTGAATCCGAACTTGAAAACGGCAGTCGCTACCTCAACTCGGGCTCTTGGATGCTGACTCCCCACTATGTGAAAATCGAGCAAGGGGAAGTGAACCTGCTGTCCTGGTCAGAGCCCCCTCGCGCAAGGCTCGCCAGCGGATGATCCTGATCAAGCTTTTATTGAGCAGCCTCATGATCGTCACAGTCACTGAGGTCGGCAAGCGAAGTGGAAAGGTGGGTGGCCTGCTCCTGTCGCTCCCTTTGACCTCCATTCTGGCGCTTTCCTGGTCCTGGTGGGAATCCCGTGACGCCGAAAAGACCGCACAGATGACGACCGAGACACTTTGGTTCATCATTCCCTCGCTCGTTCTGTTTTTCACCCTCCCCGCCCTGATCCGAAAAGGTGTGGACTTTCCGTGGGCAATGACACTAAGCGTTATGATGACTTTGGGATCTTATGTCCTGTTTTTCAAGCTGAAAGGATAAGGCCCGATTCCTTCCTTTCTCTTTAGCGTCATTGCTGTTAGGGTGCGGTCACAAAGGGAGATTCGGATGGTGCTCAATAAAACCCTGTCGGTCTGGTTCCTGGTCGCGCAACTCCTCCTGGCCCTTCCGGCCCAAGCCCGGGACACTATGCCCTGCCTCGACAAGCAGGGCCGGGAACTCCCGGTGATCAATGAGCAAGTGCTCAAGTGGAAGGCCACCACTCCGAACCAGTATCACGATCGGGCCCGCATCAAAGGAGTCATCCGGGATGTCTATCCGAACCGGAACGGACACTACCACTTCAACGCTTTGATCGGACCGAGCGAAAAGGACACCCTCGAGATCGTTTACAACATCTCTTTCGGCGAAGTGGACAATATCGTTCCCGGACTCAGCGTCGAGGCCTGCGGAGACTACATCACCTCGAACGCCCCGACCCAGGTCTATCAGCCCTCACCGGACGGAGCCATCATCCATTGGATTCACCGTAGTCCCAATCCCCGGCGCCACCACCACGGCTACATGAAGATCAACGACGTGCTTTACGGGCAGGGCCCGGGACATCGCTGAGTTTCTACCGGCTTCAAGACGCCCGAACATCGATCACCGAGAACAGGTCCACATCCACCAGGCCCTGGTCGGTCAGCTTCAAAGACGGGATCACCGGAAGGCTCAAAAAAGCCAATTGCAGGAAAGGTTCGGGAAGTTCGCAGCCGATCTCCCGACTGGCAGCTCGGAGCGCGATCAACCCTTTTTCAATCCGTGATGGGTCTTCAAGTGACATGAGACCGCCCATCGGAAGAGCCAGGGAAGCCAAAACCTGATCACCCCTCACAACGGCGAACCCGCCCCCCATCTGTCTCAAGGCATTCACCGCCACTGCCATGGAACGCGTCTCGTTGCCGACACAAATGAGATTGTGACTGTCATGACCGACACTCGAGGCGATCGCCCCGCGGAGCCCCTCTCCGAATCCGGATACCCAGGCGTTGGCGGGTTTTACCTTTTTACCATGGCGCTCGATGACCGAAAGACGGGCCACACCCGGTTCGGAATGATTCCGCACCGAGCGTCCGGTGATGATTTTACCTGGAATCACCTCGATCACATGCACTCTACCGGTCAATGGCTCCAGGTCCGACTCGGTCACCGGATCGGCATGGATGGTCTGCTCCGGCTTTTCAGTGACACTTGAACCCCAGGCCAATTCACCTGTGGGAATTCCGCTCTTGAACACCGTCCGGATGGAACACGTGGTGGCATCATCGAGGAGCACCAGATCGGCACGATAACCCGGCGCAATCGCTCCCACCCGATCCGGGCCTACATGAAGTCCGTAATGCGCGGCCACCCCGTAAGAAGCCGCTCGATAGGCTGCCAGTGGATCCACCCCGAGACGGATGGATTCACGGATCAGATGATCGAGATGTCCCTCCTGGGCGATATCCAGAGGGTTCCTATCATCCGTACAAAACCCGAGGCAGGCCGATGAGGCCTGGGTCACCAGGCTCGCCAAGGCATGTAGATCCTTGGCCACACTCCCCTCCCGGATCCAGACGGCGATCCCTTTGGTGAGTTTTTCGCGCGCCTCTTCGAGTTCGGAGGACTCGTGACAACTCGAAATCCCGCACAAAGCGTAGGCCGACAGTGCACCGCCCGTGAGCAAGGGGGCGTGACCATCGAGCGGACGATCCCGAAAGGCCTCGAGCTTTTCGTGCACCACGGGATCTCCATTCAAAACCCCAGGGACATTCATCATCTCCGCAAGGCCGAGCGCCTTCGGGTGGGATTTGAATGGGAGGAGATCCCGGGCCAGCACCGCACCAGCTCCATTGGTTTCGAGATGTGTGGCCGGAACACAGGAGGAAAGCATGACCCGAAGATCGAGATGGAGGCGTTCGGACTCGGACAGGAAATAGTGGAGTGCCCGGGCACCGAGCACATTGGTGAGCTCGTGCGGATCGCAAATGGCGGTGGTGGTCCCGAGCGGCAACACGCTCCGTTCGAAATTGGAGGGCACCACGAGCGAACTTTCGACATGGACATGGGCATCGATGAATCCGGGAACGAGCCATTTTCCTCGCCCGTCGAACTCCCTCGCAGCCTTCAGGCCGGGTTCGAGTGCGACGATGACGCCGGAATGAAGGGCTACGTCTCCTGTCTTCCACTCGCAGGAAAACACGTCCAGGTATCGAACCCCGCGAATCACGACATCACAGGGGACCTTACCCAGGGCTGCATCCATTCTTTGTCTCAACATGATTCCTCCTCCGCTCGGGGACGCTTCCTCGGAAACACGCCCTCGGTCAGAAAGGTGTGCTCCGGAGTGAGGGTCCACTGCCAATAACTGTACTGGAGATCCGTGAAGTTGGCGAACAGGTCGGGAGCATCGTGAGCGAGAACCTCGATCCGGCCGACCCCCGGATTCCGGACATGGACCCATTTCTTCAGGACCGGCAGGAGCGCCCGCTCCCTTCCGGCATCCTCGGTGTCAAAGTCGATCCCGTAACCCGAAAGGGCATCATGAAACGAAGCCCAATTCCGTTCTTTCAGTTCTTCTGACAGCCAGTTTCCGAATTTCCGGACATTCCGGATCTCGATCTGTCCGAGAAGATTCGAAAACAGCACCGCGCTCGCGCCAAAAGGTTGAAACGCACCGGGCTTGCCGAAGGGAAAGTACCGACCGAGCCAGAGCGGTTTCACTCCGTGCCGCCGCTCGAAGATCTTCCGCGCCAGAAGATCGGGCTCATAAGCCAGTACCCGGTCGAAGTGCCCGAGCCAAGCCCGTGGCAATGAATAACCTCCGGAAGGACCGATCAGCAGCAATTCTTTTTCAGGTGGGTTCCACCGCTCAAGGAAAGCCGCGGTCTCCCGCTCGTGCACGCCCCAACGGGACTTCCTGTAAAGCATGGCTTTCAAATGATACGGAATCCCTCCGCTCCGACTCATGAAAGGATCCTGACTTCCTCTTGCAAGTCGATGCCGAGCTCGTTTTTAGCCCGTTCCCGGATCAGCCGGATCAGCGCTCTGACATCTGAAGCTTTGGCTGAGCCGAGATTGACGATGAAGTTCCCGTGTTTTTCAGAGACTTGTGCGTCCCCGATCCGGTACCCCTTGAGTCCGAGTTTCTCGACCACTTGCCAGGCATGGAGACCCCATGCCTTCGGATTCATGAACACACTCCCGCAAGAGGGCAGATCCACGGGCTGGGTGGCCTTGCGACGCTGATACAATTCATCGATCTTGGCTTTTACGTTTGCGGGATCTTCCGGTACGTAGTTGAGCTCGGCATGAAGGATCAAATCGGAGGGGCTCAGAAAATGATTCCTCCGGTAAGAAAAATCCGATTCCCCGTGAACCCGGATCTTGACCTCTAGAGATTCCGCTCCCTGACCGAATGACACCGTTTCGGTCGAGATCAAGATGCCCGAGATCTCTCCGAGGTGAGTGCCGGCATTCATCGCCACCATCCCGCCGACGGAGCCCGGGATACCGGTCAGACGCTCGAGCCCCCCGTAGCCACGCTCAGCTGCGATCCGGAGCAGGGAGCTGGCCCCCAGGGAGCCTCCCACCCGGATTCTACCAGGTCCGACTTCACGAACCTCCGTGAAAAGGTGTTTCATCCGAAGCACGAGTCCCGGAAAACCTTCGTCCGGAAAAAGGAGATTGGAGCCCCAACCCAGAACGAATACCGGACAGCCGACTTTGAGCACGGCCAGGTGGAGAAGGTGTAAATCCTCAAGCGTTCTGGGAGTGGCGAGAACCGAGGCAGGTCCACCGATCCGGTAATAGGCCACCCGGGACAAGGGCGCATCGAATTCAATCTGCCCTGAAAAACGCCCGGTCAATGCCCGGAACTCGTCCACCCACGGCATCCAGCGCCTCAGGCTTCAGCCGTGGGAGCCCTGGCCCCCTTCTTGTGTACTCCCGCCACCAACAGACAGAATGCGGTCTGGGCCAAGAGGAAGGAGGCCACAAAAGCTTGTCCTCCGGTTGAAAATCCGTAGGAATGGAGCCCGGCCCCGAGTACGAAGTTCACACCGTACCAGGCCATCACCACCGTCGAAAAACAGATGACCGTCCAAAGCGGAAATGCAAAACGCCCCACCCAGCCTGCATAACGCCCGTGCAGGACCGCCATATATGCCAAGAGTGCGATCAATGCCCAAACTTCTTTCGGATCCCACCCCCAGAAACGACCCCAGGAATAATCCGCCCAGACGCCGCCAAGAATGGTTCCTGCCGCCAGCAAAACCGTACCGAACATCAGGGAACGGTAACTGAGCTGATTCAACAAGGCGATCCTTTGGCTGATCTCCGGGCTCTCACCGGATTTGGAAATCTTCAAAAACTGGAACAGGCTCACATTTGAAATCCCCATCGCGAGCATGAAGGCCCCGTAACTGAGGGTGATGGTCAACACATGAATGGTGAGCCAGTAGTTGCTCCGGAGCACGGGCACCAAGGGCCGGATGGTCGGATCCATCACGAGCGGGGCGGCATCTCCGGCAAAAAGCGCGAGTCCAGCAAGGAAAGACGCCGTGGACATGAGCACCACTTGCCGGTTCTTCCGGTATAAGAGGAAAGAAAACACCATAACTCCCAGACTGACCCAGATGATGGACTCGTACATGTTCGTCACCGGGGGGCGCTCGGCCACGTAGCTCCTGAGCGCGAACCCGAGAACATGAAGGAACACCGCCGAAAAGGTCAGGAACTTAGCCATCATCCGCGGAAACGCATGCTGGGAAGCAAACAGCCAAAAAAGCCCTGCTGCCAGATAAAGGATCATGGCTTGCAGAAATGGCCGTAGTCGATTGTACCAAACCTCACCCTTCAACTTCCCTTCAAATGACTGGAAGGCGGGTACTGCCTGTTCAACTGAGCTCCGGAGTGAGGCGGCCTTTGCCTGGAAACATTCCGCATCCCGGTCGAGGTAGCACTTGAGCATGGCTCCGGCTGCAACGACTTGGGGGCTCGAAGTGACCATTCCCTCGGCAAATGTCTTCCAGGGGGCATCGGTATCCGTTCCTCCTGGAGGAGTCAGGGACCACAAGGCTCCGGTCACGATGGCTTGAAACCGTTCCACACGGTCCACCACCCTCCTCAGTTCCTCCCCACGAGGATCTTTCTTACCTGAGACGACATTGATTCCGGTTCCGGTGACCTGCTCACCCGACTTACCTCCCGAACGGATCCCCTCCGCATACTGGAGAAACGCGTTACTGCCCAGCAGTTCATTCGGCGAAAACATCTTGCGCCCCGGCTCGAGCAAGAGCTGTTGATTCACCTCCGGGACGGAGATCCGGATGATCTTCTCATCGGCCCACCCTTTCGGATCGACCATCATGGAAACCAGCATCTCACTCGGATCGAAGGAGCCGAAGGTCCGTGATCCGGTCATGGCGAGCAGGGTTTCGCGCGCGAACTCGTCGAAGGGCTTGACCCGTCCTCCACTCTGGACCGGAAGGAGGCGGAGGTCATTGAGGCGGATGCCGGGCAGGGATGTGGGAGCACTCTGCGCAGGCAGGATCAATCCGAACAAACCGACCAGGACAATGAATGCGTTTTTCATGAAGTAACCTCCACAGTTCGTTTCCGCTGAACCACTTTGACGAGATACAGGCTGATGCTCCCGAGAATGAGCAGAATCGAGCCCCAGTACTTGAGACCCCGTCCGGGATCGTGATTCACCGAAAGAATGGTGGTCACGGGCCGGGGAACATCTGGGATGTAGCTGGCCTGATAAAAGGTGTAACCCTTACTCTCGAGCGGCTCATTCATGGTGATGTGATGCACGGGGAGCTCCTCCCCTGATCCGGGCTTACGGATCTGATCCACCACTCGCACATAGGATGAATACGATGCCGGATCCATCGTTCCGGGATTGTGCTTCAAATCAAAACGATCCAACTGGATCCCGAAAGGAAGCACCACCCGCTTCGGATAATAGCCGATCAATCGGCGGATCCCGTCCCGACCCGTGAAGTCGGCACGATCGCCGAGACCGAGCCAGAGTTTGGATTCGGGATTTTCAGTCAGAGAAATCCTGATTGCGGGTTGGGGAATGGCAGTCCCCATGCCTTGGGGCTTGACCTTCACCGGTGCATAGTCGGTCCGGTTGGCGCTGTTCGCCAGGAAGGCTCGAAGTTGGATCCGGATCGGCATCCTCCACCCCGGCTCAAGGATCAACGGCGGAGAGCCCGCCTTCAATCGGGAAAGGTCGATCTTTCCCTTCTTCTTCTCACCCCGAACGGAGGTGGACTCGAATGAAAGTCCACCGTCCCGGGTGGCTACAAAATCGAACCGGGCTTCGCCAGAGTCCGTCGCCATAAGATCGAGATCCGAGCGCGCTTCCTTCCGGATCAGAAACCGGGCGGGACCCAGCTTCTGGCTCGACCATCCTGCGTCGCCCGCCCAAAGCCAGAACTCGGGAGCTCCTCCCATCGGCGCTCCCAGGATCTTGATTTGAACGGCAGGTGCGGATTTCTCCGCAGCCGTGGCGGGAACCTCGACAAAATGGACACGCGCCTCGGCATCCGGAATGAACTGATCAACCCGGATACCGAACTCAGGAAACTCACGCCCCTTGAACCCTTCGGCGACTGAAGCAGGCATCCAATCGAAGGGTACGGTCCGGACATCCTCCCCCTCCTTCATGACCAGAACATGCTGATCGAGCTCCACAGCGGAATTCATCTCGCCTTCCGAGACTTGCAGTGACCCATCCAGACCGTCACGGTAAGTGATCCAGGATCCGGTCAGAATCATCAGGATTCCGGCATGGGCCATCAGGAACGGCGTGTGTTTGCGTTTCCAAGGGAGGCGACTCAAGGCCACCGCGAGGATGTTCAAACCGAGCAAACCCAGGAGTCCGTAAAACCATGGTGCACGGTAAACAAAATACTGGGCCGTCTTGGAGTCATGTAGACTCTCCAGAATGGTGGCAACCGATAGAGTCAAAGCCAGGGAGGCAATGACCAACACGGCGAGCTTGAGAGAGATCAAGATCCCCCACACCCGTTCCAATACCCGTTTCAGTGACTCACGCATCCTTCAACGCACGGACCCGGTCATGACTCCGGTGCCGATGTCCTTACTGCGATCGGGGGTGGTCCCACCGTGACGGACTAAAGCCACCCCGGCCAAAGCCAGCACAGCCCTTTGTGCATGCGCTTCGGAATCGAGGTAATCGGTTGGAACGGAAGGATCGGTTCGATCATCGTAGACCCGATCGTAGCGACCGGCGCGATAAAACCAGCCCGCCTTCCGACCGACCACATGGCGTCCGC
Source organism: Bdellovibrionales bacterium (assembly GCA_947462765.1). Taxonomy (GTDB): domain Bacteria; phylum Bdellovibrionota; class UBA1018; order UBA1018; family CAIMNF01; genus CAIMNF01. The sequence continues at coordinate 13,769 of CANHQK010000029.1, read as the reverse complement.
GTGAACGCATCCTGGAGGCGAAAAACGGATTTTGCCTTGAGCCTGGTGCCGTAAAATCGATGACGAGATCCACTTGCTCGGGCCCTGCCACACCGACCGCGTCTCCGCTGGTCGAAATGAAGAATACCGCGGATCCTGGATAAGCGTGAGTGATGAGGTTCCTGAGTCCCCCTTGATCAAAGGACATCGCCTTCGAAGAAAGGACCACCAAAACCGACTTCACCCCTGTGAACTTCTGTCCGATTTCCATCACTCTGACCTCCTCAATCCGCTCCGTTCAGGTCACGGATCACTTGATCCACATGCCCCTTCACGGAAACCTTCGAATAGACCCTCTCGATATTTCCGTCAGTGCCAATCACGACGGTGGTTCGCTCGATCCCCATGTACTTACGTCCGTAGAGGCTTTTTTCCTTCCAAACCCCATAGGCCTCACACATCAAACCCTCCGTGTCGGAGAGCAGTGCGAAGGGCAGTCCAAGCTTATCCTTGAACTTGCGGTGCGAACTCTCGGGATCCCGACTCACGCCGAATACCCGGACCCCCACGGCCTCGAGCCGGGAAAAAGAATCCCTGAAATCACAAGACTCTTGGGTACACCCGGGGGTGTGGTCCTTCGGATAAAAATACAACACCACCCGCTGGCCCTTCAAAGAGCCCAAGGAGACCTGGTTCCCATCCTGATCGGGTACTGAGAAGGCGGGAGCCTTGCCACCCGGGACCAATTCCTTGCCGCTCACTTCTGCTCTGCTACGGGAGTGGTCTCGGAGGCCGCCTGCGGCTGACTTACGCTTTCCTTGACCACTACCGGCTTTTTTGCGGATTTTTTACCTCCGCGTTTGCCGGTGACCTTCTTTTGAAGGAACTCGGCCGCCTCGAGGGCGTTCACATTTTTCAGGATCTTCTCGAACTCCTTGCGCTGAGTCTCGACGAACTTGGCAAACTTGGCCAATTCCTGAGGGACGGCTTTCTGGAGTTTTTGGATCTCCTTGGCTTCTTTCTCAAGGATGGACTTCACCTTCTTGACGTCGGTAGTCTTGATCAGTCGCTGGAGCTCCTGCTTAGACGCCTCAGCATACTTCTTGGCCTCCTGAAGGGTCTCCTTGCTCATCAGACCTTTAAGCTGTTTTTGCTTGGTCTTGAGCTGTCCGACCACCTCTTTGAACTTATTGAGGTCGATCTTCTTGGTCATGGTTTTCATTCCTTTCCGGATGACTCTACCTGTATTCATTTGAAGGATCAGAAACGGCCGATGACTTCGTTCTTCTCGAAGAAGTAGGAAATCTCACGGTCGGCCGAAGTGGCACTGTCAGATCCGTGGACCGCATTCGCTTCGATGCTGTCGGCGAAATCCTTACGGATGGTTCCGGGGGCGGCCTTGGACGGATCGGTCGCACCCATGATCTCACGGTTCAGGGCGACAGCGTTCTCGCCTTCGAGAACCATCAGAAGTACAGGCCCGCTGGTCATGAAATTCACGAGGCTTCCGAAAAACGGACGCTCTTTGTGCTCGATGTAGAAGCCCTCGGCCTTTTCTTTAGAAAGACGGGTGAATTTGGCAGCAGCGATGCGAAGACCGCGCGACTCGAAACGATCGAGGATCTTTCCGATATTGTTTTTGCTGACTGCATTTGGTTTCACGATACTGAAGGTTTTTTCGACTGCCATATAGTTCTCCTTAGTTATTTCAATTCAAAATCACAGATAAAATCACAGATTAATTCAAAGCTTCATCGCATCTTTAAGCGTCACACCCAGAGTGGCGGGTGAACGCGAGATTCTCACACCGGCCGCTTCAAGAGCTTTGAACTTCTCTTCGGCCGTTCCTTTTCCACCCGAGATGATGGCACCCGCATGCCCCATCCGCTTGCCCGGAGGCGCTGAAGCACCACCGATGAAGCCCGCCACGGGCTTCTTCATGTTCTTTTTGATCCACTCTGCGGCTTCTTCTTCCGCTGTCCCGCCGATTTCACCGATCATGATCACACCATCGGTATCCGGATCGTTATTGAAAGCCTCGAGCACATCGATGAAGTTCGTGCCGTTCACCGGATCGCCGCCGATCCCCACACAGGTGCTCTGACCGATTCCGAGCTTGGTCAACTGATGCACCGCCTCGTAGGTGAGGGTCCCGGAGCGCGACACCACTCCCACGCGACCGGGGAGATGGATGTGACCGGGCATGATCCCGATCTTGCACTCACCCGGGGTGATGATTCCCGGGCAGTTCGGCCCGATCAAGCGTGAACCACGCTCTTTCACATACCGCTTGGTGGCGATCATATCGGAGATCGGGATCCCCTCGGTGATACAGATGATGAGCGGAATTCCGGCATCTGCAGCTTCGCAAATCGAATCCGCCGCAAAGGGAGGCGGAACGAAAATCATCGTCGCATTCGCACCGGTCTTCTTCACCGCCTCGGCCACGGTGTTGAACACCGGAAAACCGTCGACCGTCTGACCGCCCTTGCCGGGAGTCACTCCCCCGACCACGCGGCATCCACCGATCTTGGAGCCGTAGTCATCGCAGCCTTTGGCATGGAAAAGGCCCTGGGAACCGGTGATTCCCTGGACCAGGAGCTTGGTATTCTTGTTCACCCAGATTGACATCGCATCGTCTCCTTATTTAGCCGCTTCCACGACTTTGCGGGCTGCATCGGCCAGATCATCCGCAGGGGTGATCTTGAGTCCGCTCTCCGCGAGCATCTTCTTACCTAGTTCGACATTGGTGCCTTCGAGCCTGACCACGAGAGGTACGGTGAGCGCAAGTTCTCTCGCTGCAGCGATCACACCTTCGGCAATCACATCACATTTCATGATTCCGCCGAAGATGTTGACCAGAATCGCTTTCACTTTCGGATCCTTCAGGATGATCTTGAAAGCCTGGGCGACCTTTTCCTTGGAGGCTCCGCCACCGACATCGAGGAAGTTGGCCGGAGTGCCACCATGGAGCTTGATGATGTCGAGAGTCGCCATTGCCAATCCTGCTCCGTTCACCAGGCACCCGATGTTTCCATCGAGGGCGATGTAGGCGAGCTCGTACTTGGAGGCTTCCACATCCTGAGCGTTTTCTTCGAGCAAATCACGCATTTCGACCAAATCCGGATGACGGAAGAGGGCGTTATCATCGAAGTTGACTTTGGCATCGAGGGCCAAAAGACGGTTGTCGCCGGTGATCACCATGGGGTTGATCTCGACCTGGGAACAATCCATCTTCATGAAGCATTCGTAAACGCCTTTGAAAAACTGGACGGCTTCTTTCATCGATTCGGCCGGAAGACCGAGAGCGGTGGCCAGTGTCCGCCCGTGAAAAGGCTGGAATCCGATCCCGGGATTGATCACGACACGGAAGATCTTCTCAGGATGGGTCTCGGCGACTTCCTCGATCTCCATCCCGCCTTCGGTTGAAGCCATCATGACCACCTGGGAGAGGGCTCGATCGAGCACCACTCCGAGATAATATTCCTTTTTAATATCCGATCCGCCCTCGATCCAGAGCTTGTGCACTTTTTTACCCGCGGCTCCGGTTTGGGGAGTGACCAGGACCTTGCCCATGATGGCGGTCGCGGCAGCACCGACGTCGGAGATGTTCTTACACACCTTCACCCCACCCGCTTTTCCGCGGCCACCAGCGTGAATCTGTGCCTTGACCACGAATACAGCCGGGTTCACCTCTTTCTTCAGTTTCTCGGCCGCCTCGGTCGCCTCTTTGGCTATCTGATCGGCTGATTTGAAAGTGATTCCATCACGCGAGCCCTCGACGAGCACACCTTCCGAAACCGGTACCTTGAAACGCTTGAGCAGGCTTTTGGCCTGGTATTCATGGATATTCATCAGTTGAGTCCCAATCTCTTCATGTCGTCCACGAGGCCCTTCACTGCGGCAGCGGACTTACCGAACATGTCTTTTTCTTCGGCATTCAGCTCGAGGACAGGAATGCCTTCGAGTCCCTTGGCTCCGAGTTTGGCCAATACACCGACGAACAAATTCTGAACGCCGTATTCCCCTTTCAGCAACACCGCACACGGGAGAACGCGCTTCTTGTCCCGCACAATCGCCTCCACCATCTGAATGGTCGAAGCAGCAGGCGCATAGTAAGCCGAACCGGTCTTCAGCAATTCGACGATTTCGAGACCACCTTTGCGGGTGCGATCGACAATGGCGTCGATCCGCTCTTTGGAGAGCATCTGGGTCAGGGGTACGCCACCGACCGAAACATAGCGAGGCATGGGGACCATGGTGTCACCATGACCGCCGAATACGAAAGCCTGAACATCTTCCACGCTGACATCACACTCCATGGCAATGAAGCTGCGAAAACGTGCGCCATCGAGCACGCCAGCCATTCCCAGCACTCGCTCACGCGGGAATCCCGAAGCTTCGAGTGCCACGTGGCACATGGCATCGAGCGGATTTGAAACGATGATCAGCACTGCATCCGGGGAATGTTTCGCGACATTCTGCGCGCACTCTTTCACGATCTTGGCGTTGGTCGCGAGCAAATCGTCACGACTCATTCCGGGTTTGCGAGGAAGGCCTGCGGTGATCACCACCACATCCGATCCGGCAGTGAGTGCATAATCGGATCCACCGGTCAGTCTGGAGTCAAAACCCTCCACTGGAGAAGCTTCGAACAGATCAAGCGCCTTGCCCTTGGCCGCATCGCCGTTGATGTCGATCAGGACCACATCTCCGAGCTCCTTGCTCGCTGCCCAGTGAGCGCATGTGGACCCAACGAAACCCGCACCAATGATGGAAATTTTTGGCCGACGATTTGCCATGATGTGTTCCTTTCTTGAGATTGAAGATTGCTCCGAATGTACACGAAATCCGTATGACTGTTAAAGGTTAATTACGGAGAATCGGCGTCTGACGCTAAGCGGAATCCGCTCCTAAAAAGCACGGAAAAGCGGAAAGCCGATCGATAGGCCTGCGCTTTTCACCATGAACGATCCTGCGGTCACGGGCTCTTGCCAGTTGATGAAATTGAATTCCGTGAAAAACTTGGAGTTCCCGTACCGGATCCAGGTATTGACATAGGAGCGCCCCTCGATTTTGGGATAAAAAAAGCCCCCGAGCGTCAGATTCTGGGTCCGGAGCAGGCAGTCCCTGAAACTCAATTCAACCCCTTGCGGAGCGCTCATCCGGTGCAGATATTCCCCCTGGCTCCTGAAACTGAGTGCATGCGCTCCGAGGAGAAGGTTGAGTGTGACCCGTTCATCAATGCCCCGGAATTGCTCGACGATCACATAGACCCCGGTATCCACCTCGGGACTCTTCCGAATCGGAAAAGCCGAAAAAAGCGCCATCTTTAAGGCGTCATTGAACAGATAGGCCGCGTAAATCGTGGCAAAGGGCCTCAACACTTCCATGTGGGAATAGGGACCCAAACCAAGACTCACTGTTAGCGGACGAAAACGCTCCGGAAGCGGCGCACTCAGAGTCATGGACTCAGTCCCTTTCGAAAGGGAATAGGACGGAGCATTCCCGGAAAACGAGAGGGCATGGGTGATTCCATCGGAGCTCTCCGACACCGCATGACCGATCCTGACTGAATCACTCTGACTCTCACTCTCCCAAAGAAGGTCCACATCCATCCTGAGACCATAACCCTGTTCCTGATTGGGGTGGGTCGGACGGCAGATGACATGCCCCCAGGATCGACTCAAAGACGGGGATTCGATCCGGAGAGGTGTCGAACTGCAGGAGGCATCGATGATGAACGGCTGCTTCAACGGGGCGTGCGGTTTGAATCTCGGACGCACCACCGAGGGGGACACCCCGCCTATCCTGAGCTCATTCCCGGTTTCTTGTGACAGGACAACGGGCACTTCGAGCTCGGGAGAAGCGCTCTCAAAGTGACGGCCACGATAGGCTACGGGCGTTCCCGGTGGAATATGAAGCCGGATCCTCGCCCGGGGAACCAGGAATCTCCTCTCGATCCTGACCCATTCGAAGCTCCCCTCCACCCATCGCCAAGGAACGCGGGCCTCGATCGTAAAATCCCTGAGCTGTAGATCGCTCGGAGTGAACACAAAGGGATCCGCCGCTTCCAAGGCCCTTTCGGTCCAGGCTCTGGCCTGATCCGCGAAGGCCCCACCGAATAAAACGAGACATGCAACCAGAGCGAGAATGCTCCGGCCCATCACAGCACCACCGCCGCCCGCTTCAAGACCGACTCAATGACCGACAAGCCCTGCTCCATCTCGGACTCGGTGATCACCAAAGGAGGAGCAAAACGGATGGTGTGGACCTGGGTCTGCTTGGCGAGAACTCCATGCTCAGCCAGCTCATGACAGAGGTCATATGCGGTTCTCTTGCCCCCTTTACCATTATCACCGTGGGGACGGACAACGATGGCACTCAACAGACCCTTTCCACGAACCGTTTCCACCAATGGGGAGTTCAAAAACGACAAGCGTTCCCGGAACACTTTTCCCAAGGCAAAAGCCCGGTCGGCGAGGTTCTCATCGAGCAAAACCTCGACCGCCGCACGGGCAACGGCGCAGGCCAGAGGATTACCGCCGAACGTAGAGCCATGCTCACCGGGCCGGATCGTGAGAATGATTTCCGACGATCCGAGCACCGCCGAAACAGGCATCACGCCACCCGAGAGCGCCTTGCCCAAAATCAGCAGATCTGGCTTCACCCCTTCATGATCACACGCGAGCATTTTCCCGGTACGGGCCAGACCGGTCTGGACCTCATCGGCAATGAACAAGGCTCCCACTTTGCGGCATAGAGCGGAAGCAGCTGCAAGGTAACCCTCCGGGGGAACGACCACTCCGGCCTCACCTTGGATCGGCTCGACCAAAAAACCAACCACATCCTGATCCTGAAGCGCTGTCTCGAGAGCATTGAGATCACCGAATGGAACAATGATGAATCCGGGAAGATAAGGACCGAACCCACCCCGGGAGGCAGGGTCAGTGGAGGCAGAAACGATTCCCAGCGTCCGGCCATGAAAATTCCCGGAGCATACAATGATCTTCGCCCGGTCTTGTGGAACACCCTTCACATCGTAACCCCACCTCCGGGCGAGCTTGATGGCGGTTTCAACGGCTTCGGCCCCGGAGTTCATCGGAATGAGTCGATCGAAGCCGAGCAGTCGACAAAGCCACTCTTCGAAGGGTCCGAGTTGATCGTTATAAAAAGCTCTCGAGGTCAGGGTCAGACGCTCAGCCTGTTCCTGGAGAGCCCGGATGATCCTGGGATGGCAATGCCCCTGGTTGACGGCGCTATAGGCCGAAAGGAAGTCGAGGTACTCTTTGCCATCCACATCCCAAACCCTGGCGCCCTTCCCGCGAGAAAGCACAACAGGTAAAGGGGCGTAATTCTTACCACCATAGAGGTTCTCGAGATCGACAAAACCGCTGGAGCGCTCGGAAAGGTGCATATCGGGAGTTTAGCTCAAGCCACCGGTCGTGTATAGTGGAGCCGGACGGACCTTTCATGAACCCAGATTCCCCTCCCCTCAAGATCCTCTATCGGGATGCACAGCTCCTTGCCGCACACAAGCCGGAAGGGATTGCGACCTATCGCGAATCACACGGACGTGGCGCCGATGGTCTGAAAGAGCTTCTCGAAGAGAGCCTGAATCAACGCTTGTTTCCGGTTCATCGCATTGACGCGGACACCTCCGGACTCGTGGCCTTTGCCCTGGACCCCAAAAGCGCCGCCTCGATGATCCGGGCATTCCGCGAGCATAAAATCAGAAAGACCTATTCGGCCTGGTGTACAGGAGAACTGTCCGGATCCGGTTCGATCAAAACCCCGCTCCGGAAGCACAAGTCGAAAGAAACAGAGTCGGCCCGCACCGACTACCGTGCCTTGAAACACTCCCGAGGCGCCACCCTCCTCGAGATCATGCCCTTCACAGGGCGCTTCCATCAGATCCGCCGCCACTTCGACTCGATCGGACACCCCCTGGTCGGAGATCCCCTTTACGGGAATCCCGAGTCCTGGTCCGGTTTTTTCAAGAATGCGCCACGACTCATGCTCCAGGCGCAATCCTTGGAATTCCCCCACCCGAAAACGGGCAAAATCCAGATCATCCGGACCAAAATCCCTCTTTCCATCTGAGCCCAACCGCGCTAGCCTCCCTCCATGAAATTCCCCGGCCGACGGAAGAGCAAACACTATTTCCCGATCACCGAAAAAGACCGTGGAAATATCGACCACAACTTCACCGCCGATGAGTCGTTTCACGTGGTCGGCATCGATCAGCTCCTGGTCGATATCGAATGCATGGTAGAGGACCAATTCCTGGCCGATCACGGACTCATCAAGGGCCAAAGCCAACTCGTCGACGAACAACTCGCCGAGCTGATGTATCAAAAACTGAAGGTGGCAGGTCGAATCACGGGCGAGTTCGCAGGAGGAACGGTGGGCAACACGCTCCACAACTTCTGCGTCCTGTCCGATGAACGGGCGGTGCTGATCGGAGCCATATCGCAAAAAATCAATGTCGGGGACTATTCGTTCAAGTACATCGCATCGACTTCGTCAAAGGTGGACCTGAACCATTTGCAACCCTGCGACTCTCCGATGGGCCGGGCCATGTGCTTCATCACTCCTGATGGCGAACGCACCTTCGGAATTTCGAAGGGATGCATGAATGAACTCTCCGAAGATCACATTCCTGCCGCCATCATCGAAAGATCCTGCGCTCTCATGATCTCGGCCTACATCCTCCGTGACGAAACCTGGCCGATCTCCCGGGCCACCCTCAAGGCTTGCGAAATCGCCCGCAATTCGGGCGTTCCGATCGTCCTCACTCTCGGGACGAGCGCACTGGTATCGGAAAAAAGGGACTTCTTCATCGATTTCATCCGAAATCACGTCAATGTGCTCGCTATGAATCACGAGGAAGCAAAGGCCCTTACCGGAATCGAAGACCCCCTGCTCTCTCTCGAGAAGACTCTGGAAATGACCGATCTCGTTTTACTCACCGTCGGAGCCCAAGGCCTCTATGTGGGAGGACATGTCGATCTGAAGCGCGCCAGACGCACCGAACACGAGCTCCACACCAAGTCCATTGTGAACTACAACCTTTACGAATACTCGCGCGCCATGAGGCGCGCGGATTGTGAGGAGCCGATTCGTACCTATTCCCACATCAACCCCTTCATGGGCGGCCCGATGGTGATCCGCAATACCAACGGTGCGGGAGACGGTGCGCTCGCAGCACTCTTGCATGACATGGCTGCGAACCGGTATCACCGTTTAAAAATCCCGAACTCACCGAAACATGCGGCTCATTATCTGACCTACTCCTCCCTTTCCCAGATCTGCAAGTATTCGAACCGTGTCAGCTTCGAGATCCTCTCGAGGAATTCTCCACGATTGTTCCGTGGCCTTCCCGAGAGGGAGGAGAGCCTCGACGAGGATTACTGGGCGAAGTAATCAGTCCAATGCTTTTGCCGCGTTTTCAAACAATGACAATCCCGGCCCCGGCGCTGCAGCACGGGTCGGGTTCAGTACCCAGTCCTCGGAATGGATCCAGCTGAGGAAGTACTCGGGATGGGGCTGCATGCCTAGCACTCGCCCGGTCAAATCACAGAGTCCGAGGATTTGTTCGTGATCCGCCGACTTCAAACAAGCCATTCCGAGACGCTCGAGTTTTCCACGAGCCTCGACCATCGCACCCGGTTCGATCACAAACTCGGTATCGGTCATGTTCACCGGAAGATCGAGGGCTCCGAGTCCCTTCAGCCAAACACAACGATTTCCGCTGGGAATGGCCCGAACCCATCGTTCCTGAACCTGCGCCGTGGGGTTGATTCTGAGCGTGTAATCGTCCCCGAACACCTTCAAGTGGAGGAGAGTCTGAAACCCGGTACCCACGCCGAGCACCAGCCCCCCGCGCTCGGCGAATTTCGTCAGGTTCCAACGAAAGGCGTGCTCGATCTTCAGGGCCAAAGCCTTACCGCCCCCTAGAATCGAAGAGTACGGACTGCCCCCGGGCAAAATGACCAGACGGTACTTCAGACAAAGCTGCTCGAAGTCGATGCGGTAATCCAGAACCCCCTGGACATCGAGTACCTCCGGATCGAAGCCGGCGAGACTTAAGGACTGGATGAAAAATCTTTCTCCGCGCGCTCCGGGAGAGTTCAGAATCAATGCCCGATACTTATTCATGCGAGATCCTCGATAGCGATCGTTTTCACCCGGTCTTCGTCATCACGGATCACCAGGTAAGGTGAAGCCGTGATCCTACCGACAAACTCGTACTCGACACCGACGACCCGCCACTCCTCCTCGACCGCAAAGCGTTCGTTCTCACTCACGCTTACAAAAAAACCACCCGGGAAATGGTGTTGCAGACGGACATCCGCACCGAGACGCCTTTTGAGAAGAGCACTCGTCAGGGCGCTCACAGCCGGCTCATCCCCGACCTCACTCGATTCGATTGCAATCGCGCTATGGAGACCGGTCTGATAACGGCCCTCGAATCCTGCAAGCCAGCGGGTTCCGGCTTGCTCGAAGTCGCCAGGCAACCAGTAGATCCGATCGTTCACAAACTTGAACTCCTCCGTCCGGGCCGTCCTGACATCGGAAATCCTCGAAATGATCTGCAGAGCCAACCAATGCGCCTGGATCGAGTCATTGCGGACCGACTCAGTTTCCTGCACCATGATCCCGAAGTTCTTCTGGAACTTTCCGAGTATGCCCGACCAGGATCTGATCCCGTTTAGATAAGACGCCTGAATGGACTGGATCTGTCCGCCGGCAGCCGTGCTTTTCCTGAGAAGATAATCCAATCGTGCATCGTTGAACTCCAATCCGACCAGGTCGGACAGCACCACGATTCCTGACCAACTCGAGAGCTCGGGGCGGATCACCACGGGAGAGACACCTGTCGGCCGCATCTCGGGCTTCAACACAAGTTCCTCAGTCGAGAATCGGTTCCGGAACTGGCGCGGGGCCGAAAGGTGCTCGACCGAATGGAGCGGTTCCGGAAGAAGCTCATCCTCGATCATCCTGGTATTTTTGTTTTTGGCGAAGAACTCGCGAATGTTCACCTTCGCCCTGCACTCGCCAGCTTCGAGCACCCGGATATCCCCGGTCAATGTGGTAGTCCCGAAATGGACGAACGGAATCCCCCGGATCCTGAGTTCCCCGAACAACCAGTCGCGCTTTTCGGGGATCACTCCCCAAAGGAAACCCAAAGACAAAGGCACACTCAGATGCCTGCGCAACCAATCTGATACCCCGTCCACCACCAGGTCGAACCCGTATTGGGCCTGTGGAGGAACCGACTTCAGACAATCCAACAAGGTCCGGGAGGCCGTATCCACTGAAAATGCGATCGACTCACCGAGGATGGCGTGCTGATAAGCCGCCTTCAAATTGCCGAAAAACACGAGATTCCTGATTTCAACCTGATCGGCATGCCCGACATAGACCAGATCCAGAATCGATTCGGTCTCGACCGAACCACGGGACTCCAATCGGGAGTCGAGGACGCTGACGCTTCCCGTCCAGAAATAAGACGGAGCCGTTTCATTCACATCCTCCAACACCTTCATCAAGGCCATCGGTGTATCGGTGGCGATAGCGGTCCGTTCCACTGCGGTTTCGAAATCAGTGCGGATCCGGAGTGGAGACTCCATGCCGAGATCACTCCGCCACAGCCGTGTGGGCTCGGGGAGTACACCCAGAATGCTCTGGAATCTCATGGAACACCTACGACTGTGATGTTCCAATTGTTGCTTGCAAAGTTGATACTCGGTCACAGTGAGCGGGTCGTCATTCAATCGCGTCGTTGAAAAACGGATATCCGGCCTGAAGCTCCACTCCTCGCCTTGAATCAGAATGGAGGGCCGGCCCGCATCGGCAGAAGGCTGAAGAAGAAGATCTTCAACTCCGGACCAGGTCGGTCGGTCTTCATTCCCTCGGGTCGTGGCGCGAAACTGCAACAATCTCGACCTGCTGGCCTGCTGCGGATTCATCAGATACTTCCCCACCTGCTCGGACTGAAATCTCGCGTTGCGTTTCAACTCCTCCTCGGAGAGCAAGGACCAGGACTCCAAACGCTCTTGGGCGAACCAGTTCCTTGCGATCCACTCGAGGTCCGACTGGGACAACTTGGCCCCCTCTACGAGCATGAGTTCGCCGGTAACCACCCGGTCGCCCTGATGCTTGCGTCCGAGCACTGTCTGCATGGCATCACAAATTACCAGGGCTTCCTCGTCATGTGCAGTCAATCGTTTGCGCTTTTCGATTCCGTGGAACACCCCGGGTCTGAACGGAGAATCCTGCATCAGATCGAACAGAGTCCCGGAGGAGCCCGCAGCCGATGGAAGCAAATCCCCCGTGAATACCCAATCGGTGACCGGGTTTTTGAAACAATGCTGGATGGCTTGCACCACTTTGTCACGGGGAGCATCGAACTCCATCCAGGCCACATTCAATTTGCGAATCCATCTGACTTTTTCACCGATTCCAGAGTGAAGTTCGGTGATCTTCTGGTGCATCCGTTTGGCCTCGGGATCCGAGAACCCCGCCTTGAAACCGCTCTCGACTCTGACGAACATCTCAGACCTTCCCCCGAACCATACGCTCAAGCCCCCGATACCCTGTCTCGAAACCCGTTTTGACGGCAGGATCCAGCAAAGGTGCCGGTTCCACACAAAGCCTCTTCCAATCCGTCAAGCCGAACTCACTGGCCTGGCGACGGGCACGGATCACGCCCTCATACCAGGAAGTCTTCGAGTAATATCCCAACAATGCACCCGGATGAATCCAAGTTCCCTGCTCCTCAAGCATGAGATCATCAGGCTCGAACGCATCCAGCAGAACGGTCGCACCGCCAGCATCGAGTCCGAAACGCAACCTGACCGAATGCAGACGGAACGGCCGGGTCTGGTGCCGAGTCCATGCTGCGATCCAGGCCGCCTGCAAAAAAAGCTCCTGGAGCCGCTCGGGAGTAAAACCCGTGATAGCCAGGGCCTCGGTAAAGCCGATTTTCCTCTCACAGGGATCAGGGCTCAGAATGAGCTCCATCAAGGGGAAATCGAAGGTCGCTCCCTCCTGCAGCATCCGTAAAGATGCCGTTTTGGGAATGGAGATCGCATGAATGTTCAGTGAATCGACACTCGCGCGATTCAGGACGAAATGGCACTCGATCTCGAACGGAAGACGTTTCGGTCCAGAGTGAGAGCGCCAGGCACCGAAATCATGAGTCACCCGTCCCATCACGAGCGACTGCGGAATCCTGACTTCCTCGAAGTACTCACCCACCGGATACCAGTTGTCTCCAGCGAACAGGATTCCGGGATCGCGGACCAAAGCCTCGCGAACCAGGACGGTGGACTGATCCGAAGATTTGAACGTATTCTCGGTGACCGCCCCTGCGAAATTCGACTGCACCGGCAGAGTGTCGGCAAGGGCGTTCAATACCGAACTCACCGAGCCCCCCTGTGAAAGGGAAGCACCGGACTTTCTGAACGTCAGGGCCTCTGGCGAACGCAGATACTGCTTCCAGGACGCCGGATCACCATATCTGGAATTAAGCACCGAGAACACCAGGGAAGAAATCCGCCCGCGTCCCGTCAGCGAATCCGGCATCTTGCCCCAGTTCAAAACAGAAAAATGGTCTTGGAACCGATGGATCAGAAAACGGGATCTCTCATGCCCCTCGAGCCTGACCGGTCCGTAGGAATCCTTGGTCACGTGACGCAAAAATGAGTCAAGCATGACCAGAAGTTATCGGTCACTGATCCATTTGCGCAAGGGGATTCAGATAAAGGCGGAAGGTTTTGTCG
>CANHQK010000028.1 GCA_947462765.1 Bdellovibrionales bacterium | reverse complement strand
GGCCAGATTCCTCTTGATCCGTCTACCGGTGCGATCGTCGGGGAAGGCGATGTGGAGGCTCAGACACGCCAGGTGATGCGGAATATCTCAGAGGTTCTCAGGGAGGCCGGGCTCGGGTTCCAGCAGGTGATCAAGACCACCATTTTTCTGAAGAACATGGGTGATTTTCCCAAGGTGAATGCCGTATATGCGGAATCCTTCCAGGCTCCCTATCCGGCACGTTCGACCGTCGAGGTCGCCCGTCTCCCGAAAGACGTTGCAGTCGAGATCGAAGTCATCGCTCTTAGAGCCTGAGTCATGAGATTGTTGGCGACTTTCGTCACGGCCCTCGTCGGAATCGTGGGTACAGCGGCGCTGTTTCTCTGGTTTGCTGCGGGCGAGATTTACGATTACTCAGATACTTTTGCGCTCGAGCGTGATGCTGCGAAGGTGGACGTCGTCGTCGTGCTCGCAGGGGGGAAGGGACGTATTCCCCAGGCGGTTTCGCTCTGGAAGGAGATCCGTGACCGGAAGGGAAAGAACCAGGAGCCGATCCTGTTTCTGTCGGGGCTCGGCCCCGGAAACGGGATTGAGACCTTCGCGGGCCAGGGAGTTCCCGAGGGGATGGTCCGGCTTTTGAACCGGGACAACGTCGTTTTCGAGAATGTGAGCGAGAACACCCTCGAAAACGCGCAGATCTTCGCTTCATTTGCCCGACAAAAGCGTTGGAAGTCCGTGGTTCTGGTCACAGCCGGATACCACATGCGTCGGGCCGGGTTCATACTGAGGAAGGTGCTCGATCCGGAGGTGGAGTTGCTGACCGAGACGGTCGATGCCAGGCACTTCGGACGTAATGAGTGGCATCATGATGAATACGCGGTTCGGGTCACCATCTTCGAATACCTGAAGTGGTTGTACTACCGCTACTCTTACTGATCAGGGCTTTGCGAATACGATTTCTCGGCTTTGAACCTCTTCCATCAGTGCCCTGACGGCGAGTGCCCGGTGGGAGATCCGGTTTTTGAATTCAGCCCCGAGTTCGGCCAGTGTGCGGGTTTGACCTGAAGGGATGAAGACCGGGTCGTAGCCGAATCCACCGTTACCGGCAGGTTCGGTCGCAATGGTTCCTTCGAGAACCCCCTCTGTTTCCAGCACGGTTCCTTCGAGAACGAGTGCAAGCCTGCAAATGAAGCGAGCAGTGCGTTTTTCAGCCGGCACGCTCTTCAGTTCTTCCAGGAGTTTCTTGATGTTGCTTTGGTCCTGGGTTTCTCCGGCCTTGGGAAGGGCATATCGGTGAGACCGTGCGCCCGGGCGGCCTTGTAGAGCGTCCACTTCGAGTCCGGAATCATCTCCGAGTGAAGGGTAGTGGCAACCATGATTACACGCACGAGCCTTGGCCAGAGCATTCTCCCGGTAGCCGGGTGCGGATTCGACGAGAGCGAGCTTTTCAGGGTTGCGGATGAACTCACTGGCCGGTGCCACGCGAATGGAAGGCCAGGGTTTGAACAACTCCTGGAACTCCTCCACTTTATGACGGTTTGCGGTGGCGATGATCAGGGTGTTGGCAGTCCTCATAGGACCTCATTCTATTCAAATCGGACCATATAGGCCAGTACTTTGATCCGTGAAGCATCCTCCATCCGGAGCACACCCGACTGCCTCGCGTACAAGCCGAACAGTTGGTTCGCCCAGTAAAGTTCGTCGTTCGAACATCCGACCCCGTTGGTGTAACACTCCGCCAATACTCTCAGGATCCCCGAGCAGTCCCCCTGGAAGGTTCGGATCATGGTGAAATCGAGAAGAAGGTCCCCTGAGATCTTTCCGACGGTTCCGTCGCTGTAGGTGATGGAACCCGGTCTTGAACGGTCCAGAGTGCCATTTTGACGCATTTGGAGATTCATCTTGCAGGAAGGGTTCGATCCGAACTGAGAAAAGGGCGAAGAGGTTTCCACAGCGATGGTTCCATCCGCTTCCACGATGGTTCCAATGCAGGACGAGTCCTCGGGGTTGTAAAAACAATCGGTCTGCCTCGATCCGATGAACAATTTGACTCCCGGAGTGGAGATCGGTTGAGCGATATACAAAGGATCCGTGAAGTTGTCGAGCAGGGTGTCGGGAATGGCCGAGAGCGGGGTCGACTCATTGAGATTCTCGGTCCCGTCACTGAGTTGAACATAGGTTTGGAAACCCCGCGCTTGGGTCCGGAACATTTCGATCGAACTGAATTTCTCGGGAGCCTTAGGAGATTCGGAGTAATTTCCGAAACGACATGCCGACAAGGTCAGTGTCAAAATCATGCCGACAATCCAAGACCGGTATATGACGTTTTTTCCAATCATAAAAATCCCTTCATTCTCCTATCGGAGGGGGAGGGCCCGAGGTTGAGAGGGCAAAAATTGCCTGCAACAGGAATGGATTGCGTGGGAAGATGATCGGGTGAACCCGGAGTTCTTCAAGGCCACTTCCGCTCGATTTCTTTTTTCCCTCTCCGTCCAAAGCCAGGCCGTCCTAATGGGATGGCAGATGTATGAACGCACCCGAGATCCTTGGATGCTCGGCCTCGTCGGATTGTGCGCAGCGCTCCCGGCACTGTTGCTGGCGCCTTTCTCGGGGTGGTGGGTGGACCGGGGTAATCCTTTGCGCATTTATCAGGGAGTGATGGTCATCTCTCTCATTTCGGTCTTGATCGCCTGGGGGTCGACTTCCCCGGCAGGTTTGTTTTTGGCGGCTTTTCTGACGGGTCTGGTGAGGAGCTTTTCATCTCCATCCATGAACTCGATCATTCCTCGCATCATTTCAAGAGGCGAGATCAAGCGTTTCTCCGCCTACACGACGCTGGCATTCCAGTTGGCCGGCGTGGTGGGACCCGGTCTGTCTGGCATTCTGCTGGGTGTGGGAGGGTACACATTTCCTTACATCCTCTGTGTGTCGGCACTCGTGGTCGGGTCGCTCACACTCTGGACTATGGAGAATCGGTTCCATCCTCTTTCGCGGGACCGAGTCCATTCTCCGGATTGGAAGAATGAACTCCTTTCGGGCTTCCGGTATGTTTGGTCCCATCCGGTCCTGCTCTCTGCCATGAGCCTGGACATGTTCGCAGTCCTGTTTGGCGGAGTGACGGCCATGCTCCCGGTGTTCGCTGTCGAGGTCCTTCACACGGGACCAGTCGGACTCGGTTGGCTGAGGGCGGCTCCGGCCATGGGGGCCATTCTGATGGGAACGGTCCTGATCCGTCATCCGGTTTCTACTGGGGCGGGTTCGAAGCTCCTCGGGTCGATCGCCGGTTTCGGGATCTGTATTCTCGTCTTCGGATTGTCGAAAAGTTATGCGGTCTCTTTCGCCGCACTTTTGCTGAGCGGAGCCCTCGATTCGGTGAGTATGGTCATCCGGGGTGCGATCGTTCAGCTTTGCTCTCCGGAGGGCCTGAGAGGTCGCATTGCCGCGGTCAATGCGGTGTTCATCGGATCATCGAATGAGATTGGCGAATTCGAGTCGGGGGTGGCGGCTAAGGTCCTCGGCACTGTTCCGTCTGTTCTGTTCGGAGGATGCATGACTCTTCTCACGGTCGCATGGGTCGGATGGAAGTCTGCCGAGATCAGGAATCTCGACCTGTCGAGACTCGAAAAGTGATTTTTCCGAGGTGCTTCCGGAGCTCCTTCAGGGAGGATTGCCCGATGGGGCCTTTTCCATACCGGCAAATCAGGTAAAGCTCCATGAATGCTCGGATCCGTTCATTCTGTTCGGGAAAAAGAAACTGGAGACGGGTCCCGAAATTGTGCGGACCTTCGGTTGAAGAACGGATCACTCCCGCACGCTCGGCTTGTTTACAGAAAGAGCGGTACAGGCTCAGGACTTTTTCCTGTGGATCGGCTTTCTTTCTATAGACAGCCAGGATCAATGAAAGAAAAGCAAAGAAAAGAGTCAAGCTGATGATCAATGCCGTTCCGGGATTCTCTTCAAAAAAAAGCCTGATTTCACTAATGAAAGCTTCGTACACTTGTTCGAGCCAACCCGACATCCGTGAGGATTTCGGGGGCGCCGCCCCGGGGACCACTTGGCTCGGATCCACCCGGATCCATCGGCGCTCCCTTTCCGACCAGAACTCGCTCCAGGCGTGAGCATCATCCTCATCCACACGGTAGCTGCGCGAAATCGGGTTCCACCTTCCTCCCCGGTACCCTGAAATCACCCGGGAGGGGATACCGAGGTGGCGCATGATCGCTGAAAACGATGCGGCAAAATGTTCGCAATAGCCCTGTTTGGAACGCAAAAGGAAATTGGCCAGTCGGGGAGCTTCGATCTTGCCCGGGCTCAGCGTGTATCGGAACTCTGTGGAGTACCAATGAAGAATCCGATCCCTGAGGGCGAACTCGTCCCCCGGTTGCACAGGCTTCCAATCTGCCAGTCTCCTTAAGAGCGAAGGATTGGTGATCCTGAGAGGTCGCCGCTCGATGGCATCCGGTCCCGGCAGGTCCGGATCGGCCTCCATGGATCCCGCCATCATCAGATTCTCGGAGATGACTTCGACCCTGGACGGGGAATCGAGACCCACCGGGACTTCGGATTGATGGGCGAATAGGATCACCTTTTGTTTCACCTCGGAGCGGGAGTCCGAGATCCGATTCCGCACGGGCTTGTGATGGAACCAATACATGCCATCAAGGGTGCTGATCAGGGAATTTGCACGCCAATATAGGCGGTCCGGGGGCAGTTCCACTCCGGTTTTTACGATGAAAGCCGTTTTGCCCGAAGTGACCAGGGATTCCTGTTGGCCTGGCATGATCTCCTGACCCGATCCGAGACCAATCATGGCAGTTGAAGCGGTCGGGAAAAACCCCCTGATCGGGCTGGAAGGAATAACCGAGAAAAACAGGGTGGCGAGCAATCCGATGACGAGAGAAAGTTGGGCTCCATTCTTCAGAAGTTCTCTAAGAAACGTTCTCAAATCACCCGGGCTGTTTTCCCAGGAAAGGACCAGCCACAGTAGAAAGCTATCCACCAACACCAGAGAAAAAGCCAGGGGGCTGGGCGGGATCCTGTATGCAAGAAGGGCAAGAGTTGAAAAGCAGAAAAAAATCAGAACCCCCGGGATTCGAGGAGTGAAATACCTTCGCATTAAGAGGAGAAGAATGGATACCAGGGTCATCAATACGGGATAAACCGGGAAGGTAATGAGTACATGAATGACCAGGGCGATCCAGGCCGGACTCATCCGTTTCCTCTGTACTCGGCCATCGCCTTCAAGTGGGAGTGAATCGAATGAGGTGTCAAGGGGCCGTTTGAAAACGGAGCCTCAACTGCCGCATCCACGCCCAGTCGTACCGAATCAAACATCCAGCGTGTCATCTGAGCCAAGGCCGGTTCCAAGCTCAGGTGCCGTACTTCATCCCATCTGAGGGTCACGCGCGTTCCGGGATCGGCATCGTAAACCTTGAGTAGCCGATTGCCGTCTCGGGCGAATCGCTTCCAGTCGATCCGACTGGGAGAATCCCCCGGACTCACCGGCCGGTGTTCACGGTACTCCAGTGCGGAATCTTCAGGCGTTATTCCTGATTTTGGACGAGGAAGATCTCCCGATGGCGCAGGATGGATCCATACCTGACCGATGTTCCGGAATCTTTTCCAGGTGTGAAACAGCCCAAGTGGAAAACCGCTCGTGAGTTCAATTTCGGGTAGGGTGTGAACACCGCGCAGATACGATCCAACCGGAATCCGGATTTCGACAGTTTCTCCAGGGATGATCCGCTCGATCGTCTGACCATAGGCAGTGCCGGGAAGACGTGCCCGAATTGAGATTCTCCGGCTCTGATCCTTACCGGTCTGTTCGATCAGCACCCGCACCTCGACCGCTACACCGGCCATTTCGAGTGAATCATCCGGAACGCGTATTTTTAGATCTTTCACATTCGCATTGCTTTGAACCATCGTGCTCAGGTAGGGGATGGCAATCATGAACCCGATGAGTTGAACGAGTGGGCGGTTGATCGCGGCACCGATGAATAAAAGCGAGAAAAAAAGAACACCGAACGCGAGTCCGGCGACATTGGGCACAATGTAGGTCCGATCACTCGGTAAGAAACGGTCAATCCAGCGGAACATGGGAGAGAAGCCCCTTGGAATCCGAAATCCGGTGGTTCATCACCGCGAGGGCGACAGTTTGCACATCTTCCGGGATGACAAAGTCACGTCCTCTCAGGAATGCGCATGCTTTGGATGCACGTAGCAGATCCAGGCCGGCACGAGGCGAAAGGCCTCCTCCATTCGTTCGACTCTCCCGGACCAGTCTCAGGATATAATCGATGATCGCCGGTGAAGCCGTGGTTTTTTCGGCTTCGGATTGCATCCGCTGAAGTTCACCTGCATTGAGCAGGGGATCAAGATCCCGGATCCTGATCGCCCGATGATCTGAGCCGATTCCCTCTTCCAGCAGCTTTCTTTCTGCCGATGGATCCGGATACCCGAGGGTGATCCTCATGAGGAAACGATCCAGTTGGGAGTCCGGAAGTAACTGGGTGCCGGCACTGTCTTTCGGATTTTGAGTCGCGATAAACAGAAACACCGTAGGAAGACGGTGGGTGACGCCTTCAATCGTGATTTCACGTTCTTCCATGGCTTGCAGGCAAGCGCTTTGGGTTTTCGGTGAGGCCCGGTTAAGTTCGTCACCCAGGACCATTTCCGCAAAGAGAGGTCCGGGCCGAAAGATCATCCGGTTTTCATGTTCTGAATAAACAGAGAAGCCTAGGATATCCGTTGGGAGTAAATCATTGGTGAACTGGATCCTGTTGAACTCCAGGCCTAGCAGGCGGGCGAGGGTTTTGGCCAGGGTGGTTTTTCCCATGCCGGGGATGTCCTCAATCAGCAGGTGTCCCCGCGCCAACAGGCAACAGAGCATGAGTTCGAGCTCCCGGTTTTTGCCGTGGAACACTGATGAGGCGCGGTTGAGGACTTGATTGAGCAGTGGATGCATAAAAAAACCCCGGAGAGGAACGCTCTCCGGGGTGTCATTTCCGGTGTTCAGGATGCCTTACGGTTTTCCCACCATTGCTTGGCCCAATGGGTCTCGGTGGATTCCACCCAGGTATTTCCCCGGACTTCGTTCCAGACGAATTGTTCGAGGTCGTCAGGAGTGCTCACATCGAGCCAGATCGAGCAATCCCAATTGCCCGTAGTGGACCATACGCCACGCACCCACTTGTTGGTTTTCCAGTTTTGCCATGCGGTTTCCGGAGTGCCCGGCTTCCACTTCACATTCACCCATGCTTGCCATTGGTTCATTTTGAAATCCTGCTTTCTACGAAAATTATGGATTTTGATGTCCGGCGCAATCAATCGGCAAAAAATGCAGGATGCTGAGGTGCTTCGACATTTTTCTGGCGGAGGAAGTATCGGAGCGTGCGGATTTTTCTCACTGACTGAGGCTGGAGCTAGTACACTGAAAGTGTCTGATTCCCTTAAGAAAGCCCATGCTTCGCTCATTGGGCACCGTGTTTGTTGTCTGTTCCCTGTCTGTCTCTTTCCCGGCGAGGGCCAAGGAGGGGGAGAGTTTTTCCGTGATCGCCAATCGGGTGGATGACAAGGGTCAGGTGAAGGTTTCGAAGGTGAGGGGCGAGTGGCTATGGAAAGAGGGTGAGTCACTCCCTTGTGTCAGTCTCGAAAAAGGCAAAAAAGAGATCAGGAAACTGAATGCCTGTCTTTCCGAGATTTCCACGGTTATTCCGGTTCTTCAGAAGGATCCCACGAGCGGTGAGAAGAAGGTGAAGGCGAGGTACATCTTCGATCTGCCCTTCGACTTCCCGGTGGTGATGGCGTCACCTGAGTGTGATTCCGCCGGGCTCAGCGTCGAGACCTCGAGTCTCGTCCGTGGTTTCGGGATTGTGGGGATCAAGTGCGGTCGTACCGGACCTGAGTGTGCCACCCTCGGGGAAGGCAAAAGCATCTGTTGGGATGCCTCCGGAGTTTCGGGAAAAGTTTACACAACCAATGGTCTGAAGGTGGTCAAGGATCCGGAAGTCCCCGAAAGTCGCGATCCCCATTACCTGATTCTGAATCGCTCCGGCTCCGTTGCGGGGAAGTTTACCCTGAAGATCCCGTTACCGGTACCTTCGTCCACTCCCGCCCCTGTGGTGATCACCGAAGCGACTCCGGTGCCGACGCCCAAACCGAAGATCCGCAGGTATTGGGTAATCGGCGGGTATCTTGGAGCCTCGGATGTGACCCATCAGAACCGTGCTGCTGACGGGTCCGGCCAGGTCCAGAATTGGGATGGAAGGCAGGTCCTGCTCTACTTCAATGCCAATCGATTCTCCCCCGTGAAGTATGGATTGATCCCCGAGTTCGAGATGCGAATGAGCCAGCTGGGAGGTTTATCCGGAGTGACTGTTGCGGGAGCTTACCTTCACAAGAACCTGCTGCGTTCGAAGAGTATCGCTCTGCTAGCCGGGTTGGGCGGCGAAATCATGGGGATGAATGGCGAGGGCAGGTACGGGATCATTTCTTCACTGGGTTGGGCGGGGCATATCGTCTTGAGACCCTTCGACCGGAGCTTTTTCGTCGCTGCCACCTATGGACCCTTGTTGACTGTTGCCCCTTCGTTGCAGAGCTTTTGGGCGGGAATCATCGCAGATGTGAGATTGAAGCTCTTCGGTATGCCATTTCATGTGGCGGCGGATGCAGCTTGGGTGAAGGTCCCGGCCGGAGTGTCGGCGGTCAATGCCGATTACAGCTCGAGACGTTACGGACTGATGTTGGGGTATTACTTCGGAGAATAGGCCATGAGACACATTTCCACGAAAATTCTTGTACTCACCTTGCTTCTGGTCAGCACGCTGATTCTTCTGAACGGAGGCATCTCCCTCCAAGTTCTCAGTACCGAGAGCAGGGCCTATACCCTTCAAGGGCAACAATCCCAAACCCAGGCAATCTCGAAAGTTTTTGAAACGGACTTCGCCAAAGCACGTGAGGTTGCAGCCAAGGTGTTCAACCTCAAGGTTCGCGAGGAGGATCTGAAGGGTGCTTTGGAAAACATCCTGGCTGAAGCGCGCGATGTGAACTCGGCTGTGAAGTCGGTCGGAATCTACCTGAAGGAAGGGCAGCCCCGCTGGGTCGAGGCCGGTGAGCTGACATTTTCTGGAGCGATCAAGAAAGACAGTTCCTGGCTCAATTCCCTGACAGGGACCTACGTTCTGGCTGACCCGGCTCTCGGGGATGACAGCCTGGCACTGTTTCCGTCCAAGACTGTGATCATCGGTGTGAGGCTCGATTTCAAACATCTCAAAGTCGAGTGTTCCGGATCGAATATCGGGGTGTTCAATCGTAACGGAGATTCAGTCCTGTTTTGCAGTGACACCGCTGAGAAACGGATGAACGAGTCCCGGGATGCGGTCAAGGACATCCTGGGCACCAGCTTCAAGTCGGGGACGCTCGAGAAGAATGCAGGGTTGTGGGGATATTCGGATCTGCTGGATATCGGCAAAGTGATTTCGGTCACCGATACCCAAACGGCCTACCGTCCCGCCTATGTGCTCGGAGTCAAGATTGTGCTCTTGATTCTCATGTCGGTGGGTATCGCCTTGGGTGCTTCGATCATCGTGGCACGCAAGCTGGCGGCACCGATCATCGAGGTCTCAGGGGCCACCGCGAGGATCGCTCAAGGGGAATTCGACACTCCGATTCATGTCGAAACCCGGGATGAGACGAAGATCCTGGCCGATTCGGTGGCCAGCATGGCCCAGAAGATCAAGAAGCTCATCCAATCCGAAGTGGAGAAGACCAAGATTGAGGCCCAGCTCGAGGTTGCTGGAGCGGTTCAGCGCATCTTCATTCCCGAAAAGACCGTCGAATTCGGTGAGATCAAGGTTTCGAGCTTTTACAAGCCGGCCGATCAATGCGGTGGGGACTGGTGGGGTTTCATCCGGGGGAAGGATCGCGTTGCCATTCTCGTCGGTGATGTGACCGGTCACGGTTATGCGAGCGCCATGCTCGTTGCCACTACCCGTGGCTGCATCTCCATGATCCAGGATCAGGTCGATCGAGAGGGCGAGATCAACATGGGGACCAAGGAGATCCTGCGCGCATTCAACCGGGTCGTATTCGAGGCGACCCGGGGCGAGATGAACATGACTGCCGTCTGCATCATCATCGACATGAAAAAAGGGACCTACCTTTATTCCAGTGCCGGACACAACCCGTCTTATTACTTGGATTCGGTCGCCGGAGAAGCCCGATCCATGAATGCATCGGGGAGCCGACTCGGGGATATGCTCGTCATGGCGGACGAACTCGATGAGATCGAGGGTTCCTTCTCCTCCAAGAACGATAAGATCGTCCTGTTCACCGATGGGATCCAGGATCTCGGGGCACAGGAACAGGTCTTGGGCCGGAAGGGGTTCAAGAAATTTCTCAAAGGTCATATTGCCGACAACGGTGAGACCATCGTGGATTCTGTGATTCGAGACCTGGTACCCCTCAATGCTGGAGCTCCGTTGCTAGACGACGTCACTTTCCTGGTCATCGAGCAGGAGAACCATGCGACTTAAGCGATCCGAAATCGGCATGATTGCTTTCGGTGGACTGTTGTTCATGACCAGTTTTTACCTGTTCATGTTCGATACTGACCGTGTCTTCAGGTGGATCGGTCTCGACCGGTATGAGAAACGCCCGAAGATCGCCGAGGTCGAAGTTATCCGGAACATGGTGCGTAGGAAAGAGTTCGAAATGCCCGAGTTCCGGAACGTCCAGGTCAGGCAGGATGTCAGGGTGAAAGATTCTGTGATGACCGGCACGGACAGTGTCGCGGTCTTGCACTTTATCGACGGGAGTGTGGTGGAGCTGGTGGCTGATTCATTGGTCCAGCTCGATACCACCGGATCACCCGATGCTCTGGGGAACTTCCAGTTGCTGATGGATGTGAAAAAGGGCGAGGTCCGGACTGCCGGAGCCATGAAGAGTTTGAAGGTGACCCGTGATCGGAAGGTGATCGAGGTCAAACCTGTTTCCAAGGACAGTGAAGGTGCAAAGTTTGCCAGCGCGATTGCAGAGAGCAAGCCCGTGGAAAGGGCGGTTGACTGCGAGGCACCTGCGATCGACAGGAAAGGAAATCAGATGGATATCCGGATGCTCTGTCCGGGCATCATCGCAGAGAGGAGTGTCAGGATTTTCGACTCCTCGGGAGCATTGGTCGCCACAAAAACCGTCTCGATTGCTCCGAATCTTCCCGGCAAGATTGCATGGGCACCGGTCAAACCGGGTGCTTACACCTTTCAGGTGG
The DNA here is from genome assembly GCA_947462765.1 of Bdellovibrionales bacterium. Classification (GTDB taxonomy): domain Bacteria; phylum Bdellovibrionota; class UBA1018; order UBA1018; family CAIMNF01; genus CAIMNF01. The sequence continues at coordinate 16,188 of CANHQK010000028.1, read as the reverse complement.
ATCAGAGTAAGCCGGTGAAAACTTCGATCATCGTTCCCGAGCGGATCATGAAACTGAGTTGGGCTCAGGAGCCTCTCAGGTGCGGTAGGAGTTTGGCCTATGTTCCTTCAGGGAAAGCATTGAAGGTCACTCTTGAGGCAGAAGACGGAAAAGTCCTGTTGAGCCTTCCTGCTGGTAACGGAGTCATCGAACCCGGTGATGCCATTGCCACTCCGGTGAAGCTCAAGGTGGTCGAGTCTTTCGATGACGGATTTAAATGGGAAACCACGTTGCTCGATGTAGCCAAATGGAGACAGTGTCCGATCCTGACCTTTCCGGCTGACGGGGGTTCTGAAAAGGTCCACGCGGTTTTGGGGACGATGTTCACCTGGACATCCATCGGAGCCAAGGATCATTTCCAATTCGAGCTCGCGGAAGACCCTCTGTTCACCAAGGTCATTCTGACCCAGGAATCGCGTATGAATCTGATCCGAATTCGACCCCCGTTGAGGGGGCCGGTCTATTGGCGGGTGAAAGACCTCGAAACCGGGGAACTCTCGAATGTGAGCAAGGTGGTTTTGCGCTGATGGGCCGCTTGGGGTTCAAGCTGGAGGCCGAAGCAAGGGGTTCGAAGGCGAGAGCGGCCCGTTTCACCACCCTGCACGGCGAGGTGTGCACTCCCGTCTTCATGCCGGTCGGCACGCAAGCGACTGTGAAGAGTCAGACCGTGGAGTCCTTGCTCGAGACCGGATCGAATGTATTGTTGGCCAATACGTACCATCTTTTGTTGCGCCCAGGGCCCGAGGTCTTTGAAAAGTTCGGTGGAATTCACCGTTTCATGAATTGGAGCCGTCCCGTACTGACCGACTCCGGTGGGTTCCAGATCTTTTCCCTGCCGCATTCCAGGAGGATGGACGAGGCTGGCGCCCAGTTCCAAAGCTATGTGGACGGACGGATGATCTTGCTTTCGCCTGAGTTGAGTATCGGGATGCAGAAGGCGATCGGGAGCGACATCATGATGGTCCTCGACCAGTGCATCCCTTCGACCGCTCCCAAGGCCATGGCTCTCGAGGCGATGCAGCTTACCCACCGGTGGGCCGAGCGCAGTCTGCGGGCGAGGGGAGATTCCCCTCAATCGATGTTCGGCATTGTTCAGGGCGCCTGTTTCGAGGATTTAAGGGTACAGAGCGCTGAGTTCCTCACTCGTCTCCCATTCGACGGGTTCGCAATCGGGGGGCTTGCCGTGGGAGAAAGCAAACAAGAGCGGGAGGATTTCACCGAGCTCGCGGCCGGCTTGCTTCCGCGGGAACTTCCGCGCTATCTGATGGGGGTCGGTACCCCAATCGATATCCTCGAGGCTGTCCATCGGGGAGTCGATATGTTCGATTGCATCCTTCCGTCCCAACTTGCACAAAGGGGGGTCGCGTTCACCTCAAGGGGTAAGTTGCAACTGAGGAGGAGCGTGTACAAGTTCTCTGAGGATCGCCTCGATCCGGAGTGTGACTGTCATACTTGCAAATCCTTCTCAAGAGCCTATCTGCATCATCTCAATAAGACGGAGGAAGTGCTGGGTTGGCACTTGCTGTCTCGCCACAATCTCGCATTCTACCACGGGCTCATGGGCCGGATCCGCTCCAGCATTCTTTCAGATCAGTTCCTCGATTTCTATCGCGAGCAACGGGAGCGTTTGGTGCGGACCGATGAGGAAAATCCTTCCACACCCTTCCAAGGACCCAAGCCGAGTCGTTCCGAGCGGCGACTCACGCTGGGTGACTATGAGGTCGTCAGGAGCCCCAAGGGTTTTTCCAGCATTCGTCAGAGGAGCTCCGGCGAAATCATGCATTCAGTGAATCCCCCGGACGAGGAGGCGAGACGGCTTTATGTAGAGCCTTCCTCCTTCAAAGAGCGCCTGAATCAATCTGAGACGGTGGTCGTGTGGGACGTGGGTCTGGGAGCCGCCCATAATGCCATGTCAGCCATTCGCGAAGTCGAAGGCCTGGGAGTATCCGGTGCGGTATTGAGGATCGAAAGTTTCGAGATCGATCTCGATCCGCTACGCCTGGCGTTCAGGAATGCACCGCGCTTTCCCCATTTGCACCACCCTGCACCTTCTTCGATTCTCCGGGAAGGCCGCTGGGTTCGTTCAGACGGTGGAATTGAGTGGAGACTTTTCGAAGGGGATTTTCTCACACGCCTTGGCGAAGCCCACATGCCGGATTTGATTTTTTACGATCCCTTTTCCAACAAGACGGATTCCGGTCTGTGGACCCGGGAGGCTTTCAGTCGATTGAAGGCTGTACTGGGAGACCGGGATGTCCGTATCATGACTTATAGCCACTCCACCTTAATCCGTTCCATCCTCCTGGATTGTGGATTTTTTGTCGGATCAGGACCGGCAAGCGGACCGAAAGCATCGACCACCGTCGCATTCAATTCGGCTGGTGAGGCATTCAGGAGCGGTCTTTTGCTCGGTCATGACTGGCTCGATCGAAGAAGCCGGAGTGATGCCCGTTATCCTACCGGCCTCGATGAGGCCGCTCGAAAAGAAATGGACGATCGGATCCGGAATCACCCTCAGTTCCGGCGTCCCGTGTGACTCGCTCGAAGCACTAGAACGAATTCCGGTTTTTCGAGAGACCTCGTCTGAGAGATCAAGTCCGGGATGGATCCGCGGTATAGTTTCTCAGAGGGCGAGTTGAGCTCGGTTGCGAGAAAGCCTTGCCTTCCCCCCAGTTTCGATTTGGCCATATCCTCAAGTAGCGCATGAAACCGATAGGGTGTATCGAGAATGATGAGGGTTTCCTCATTCCGCGATAGGCGTTCGAGGGCTTGCTTTCGCCCGGACGAGTCTGCCGGTAAGAATCCGGCGAAAAAGAACTGATCATGCGGAAATCCGCTGAGTGCGATCGACAAGGCGATCGAGTTTGGAAAGGGAGTCGAGGTGACCCTCACCCCCTCGCGGTGGCAGGCGTCGATTAGATCACGGCCGGGATCGCAAAACGCAGGGAGCCCGCAGTCACTGATCAGCACAGCAGATCCCCCTTTCTTGAGATGACCGATGAGTTCGACCCTGGAGCCCGTTTGATCATGCTCATTCAGGGTGACAAATCGGGCAATGGCCTCACGTGGCAGTCCCCAGCTCAGCCAACGGATCCTCGCCGCCTTGAGCTCTTCGACCAACAGGATCCACTCAGGATTCAGCGCCACCCGGTGGAGCAGGGCCAAGGCTTCCGGCTCGAGCGGGAGATTGTCGTGGATGGGTGTCGGGATGAGAACCAGAGCGCCCATTTTCAGTACCTCGCTCTCGAAGTTTCGAGTTCCTCGATCGCTTGAAGAATCTTGATGAAGTAGGGACCTTTGTAATGAGGTTTCACGGTTTCGACAAATTTGCGGAAGGACCAGTCAGGATGGTCGTAGAGATAATCGACAAACTCGTGACTGATAATGAACAAGCAGGAAAGGGGGAAGAGTTGCTTGAAGGTGATTCCTGAAGGAAACCCCGACCCATCCGGACGCTCCTTTTGTTGAAGCAGAATGCGTTCGACATCAATTGAGTTCATTTCGTCATCCTTCGACATCAAGGCACTGTAAGACGGCCCTTCGAGATAGGCTTTTTGCTCCTCTTCCGTGAGGGAGGTCTTCTGGTCCTCAAAAGCGGCTTTGGAGGGTATCCTGGCCAATTTCGGCATCTCGAAATAGCGGAGATCGTGTAAATAAGAGACGTAAATGAGTTTGTCGATGGTGCTTTCCGTGACCCAACCGAGCGTTTTTCCGATCGAGCAGGAGACATAGCAGAGCAGGTCGATGTGGGTTTTGAGGTAGTTGCCCTGACGGTCCACTTTCAGTGTTTTCATGGCCGTTGCGAATTTAGGACGTTTTTCGAGCTTCGAGATGATCGAAGCCATGTTGCTCCGGACCGTCTGAAAGTATTCCTGGTCCTGGAAGAATTTTTCCGGATCAACGTGGGCGGAGCGTGGGATGCGTATGAATTCCTTGAAGGCCTCCTCGGGAACCTCTTCTTCAAGAGCGACCGCAACACTGCCCTCCCGGGTCCAGACCAGCCGGCAAGGGAGGGGGAGTGTCCGTTCGCCGAGTGCCTCGAGCTCGAACGAGCCCGACTGTTTCATCATGGTGATTTGTGCGGGATCCGCACGCAGCCGGAGTCCTCCACGAGATGCGTTGATCACTTCAAGCTCAAGGGTGTGGCGGTCGGTCCGGATCCGTACCTTTTTTCCGTCCTCACTCTGGAAAAAAATCCTTCGATGCCGGCGTCTCTCGCTCAGGATCAATTCATCCGAAATTTCGAGGACCAGAGTCCGATCATGAAAGACCGAGACCGGGCAACGGGCAACGCCCTCGGAGGCCGTTAATTTGACAAAGCAGAATTCTTGTCCCGACAAATCGGGGGAGTCCTCTTTGAGTTCGACAAATAGCAGATTTTGGTTGCGGTCGATGCGGCTCAGGTTGCCGGGGAAGAGCTGTCTTCTGTCTCCACGGTTCACCCAAAGGGAGAGCTCGGCCTGGGGAGGAAGGCTTTCGAGGAGTCGGAAAATCTCCTGCAATCGCTTTGTGACTCTGAGTTTAGGCTCCATCCACCTCACCTTCCCTTTTTCAGGGTACTCCCTGAGGCGGATAAGTCAAGTCGGGTATTGACAAAGGGGTGCGGATTAATTACACTCTCGAACTTTACTTATGGTCGCTCGAATCATCCTCCTATCCCTGGTTTCATGGTTTTCTTTTGCTCCGGCAGACTCTTTCGGTGCGGAAGGATGGCGTCGCTCTTTGCTTCCTGAGACTTTGCCTGAGGCCGATCCCGCAACCTTGGTCAAAGAGGGCCTGCAGGATCTTCGGGGTTCCCATGGTCTCCACCTCGAAACAGGCACAGCCAATCGAGTCCGAGTCCTGGTTCAAAGGAAACCCAAGGGATTCGATCATGAGTTCGCCCTGTTGATGGTGAACGGTCGGATTGAGCGGGCCTTCCTGGTTTCGACTGCCATCGAAGGCAAGGATCCGATCCTAGGGGTTTATCGCCTGGCTGTTCCCCGGATCGGTGGCAAGGCGTGGCCATGGAGAACCTCGGCCAAGTACCACAATTCTCCCATGTACTGGGCCCTCCAGATACATGGCGGGTATTTCATCCATTCCTCGCCGCACTACGGGAACCTGGGGGCTCCGGCATCCATGGGCTGTATCCGTGCGAGCCTGCCGGATGCCATGCAGTTGTTTGATGCCGTGGTGAACCGTTCCGGAAATGGAACCGGAATGATCATCCTCCGGGAGGGTGTGGATCTCGAGACGGATTCTGCGGCCTCCAAGGAACTTTCAAGCGCGCTTCGCGACTCGGGCTGGTCGGTCGAGCAACTGAAGGAATCACTCGAGTCGAACCGGCGAGAGATCGAATCAGTCTCGACCGGTGATCTGGAATATGCTCCGGGGGTTCCCGCGGAAGCCCATTTCCGACCGTTTGCAGATCAGTTCGAGGCCAGCCAGGTGTTTCCCACCTGTAATGGTTCGGACTGCTGGAAACTCTATCGACGGACTCCAAAAATCGTCCGATTGAAACCGAACGTGCAGTTCACCCATCCGGAAGTTTTCTCCTTCAGGGCGAGTCAGCTCCCGGTTTCTTTATCGTTGAGTGGGGGGACTCCCTCTCTCGATTCCATATTGGACGGCGAGATCGGCTCCCTGGATCCTTTTCTGATTCAGGAAGTGCGACTCACCCTTGCCGGGAACGGGGCAGGGCTCAAGGTCCGGATCTGCGAACCGGAAACAGGGGTGTGCTCTAAACCAAGAGGGCCCGAAGGATCATTCGAAGGGGTTTACATTTATCCGCTTCATCAGATTTCCCACCGATTGAAGTCTTCCGCAGGATTGGTGCTTCAGGTGGTTTCTGGCGAGGGCACCCTTCAGGATGTGACCGTCGGATATTTTAAGTGAAGTAGTCCTCACAGGGAAACTCCCTGATGACCGTCTCGTTGTCCGGGTGCTGTCCTCCCTTGCGTTCCTCGGATTCATACCCGATGTGACAGCGGTATTCTTCAATGATCCTGTCCACCGTCATGCCGCCGATGCATTTTTGCAGGACCCCATAGACCACCCCCGTCCGGTGATGGCCGCCGTAACAGTGGATATAGACCGAGCCCGGATCCTCCTTCTTGCCCTCGATCTCCCGCATGATCCGTGCGACATCATCGAAGATGAACCGCTTACGATCCGGGTCGTTCTGTCCGGGCACCTTCGAGATTTTGTATTGGAAAGTCCGACCGACCGTATCGTTGAACTTCCAGTAGCGGGCTTTCGGATTGAAACGCAAAAGAGACCCCTGTTCTTCACGGGTCAGGGTCTCAGCCGAGGGCCAGTCGAGCTCATCATAATTCACGATTTTAGCGAGGCCGTGGTCTTGAACCAATGATCGCATGCACTCCGAGCGGGCGTCGGTCCGGTCGTTCCGGTTCTTCTTGGTGACACTTTTCGGAGTGAATAAGGGTGCGAGGTAAGAGCCACGAAACACCGTTCTTTCGATTCCGGAAGGGAAACGGAATCGGGCCCCGTTCATGTTCGAAGTGGTCCTGAATTTGGCCTCGAGAGCGAGATTCTTCAGTTGCGTATCTTTCTCGATTTCAGATTCTGTCTTTCCGGCAAACAGGGACTTCAATTCCGGCCGGGCCAGCTGGGTCGGTGTGATCAGTCCGAATCCGTGAGTGTCGTCGCATGGGGCCGGCCGTGAGACTTTTCGCTCAGGCGGGACACGCGAACAGGAGAATCCATTCTCTCCGGCCTGGACAGTAGGACCTGCGGCCGCCGAAATCGAGGCAAGCAGGCAAAAAACCCGGATGGTCATTTGAGATCCCTCAAGGTGGAAGTGTCGATCACAAAACGGTACCGGACCTCTCCCTTCAGCGTCCGCTCGTAAGCTGCGTTGATCATGGAGGCCGGGATCACCTCCACTTCGGATAGGACATTTTTTCTGGCGCAAAAGTCGAGCATTTCCTGTGTTTCGCGGATGCCTCCGATCAAGGAGCCGGTCAAACGTTTCCTTCCGAAGATCAGAGAAAAAGCCTGCACCTCGCTCGGATCAGGGGCCGCACCGACGAGAACCAGGGTTCCGTCCTTCTTCAGGGATTCGAGGTAGGGGGTGAAATCATGCTTGGCTGATACGGTGTCGAGAATGAAATCGAATCTGCCTTGCACGGGTTCGAAGGCATTTGGCCGATTGGACAGAATGAAGTGACGGGCCCCGAGCCTCTTCGCATCCTTTTCTTTACCCGGTGAAGTACTGAAGACAGTGACCTCCGCACCCATGGCACGAGCCAGTTTCACGCCCATATGTCCGAGGCCCCCCAGGCCGACGATTCCGACCTTCATGCCTTTTCTGATTCCGTAGCGCTTGAGCGGCGAATAGGTGGTGATCCCGGCACAAAGCAATGGCGCCACTTTTTCAAGGGGTAATGATTTTTTGATCTTCAGTGCGTAGCGTTCGCGGACCGTGATCCGTTCCGAATAGCCACCGTAGGTGGGTGTTTTGAGGTCCCTCTCCAGACTGTTGTAGGTGAATGCGGCATGGACAGTGCAATATTGTTCCTCGTCCGAACGGCACTCCGTACATTTGCCGCATGAATCCACGAAACATCCGACCCCCGCATGATCTCCCACTTTGAAACGTTTCACTCTTTTTCCGATTTCGACGACTCTCCCAACGATCTCGTGACCCGGAACACATGGATACTGCGTGGGGCCCCATTCACTCCGCACGGTGTGGATATCGGAGTGGCAGATGCCGGAGTAAAGTATCTCGATCAGGATCTCGTCCGGTGCGGGTGTTCTCCTCTGGATGACGTGCGGGGCCAGAGGGGCTTCGGAAGAGAATGCGGCATAGGCTCGTGTAGGAATCATCCCTTGAGCATAGGGTAAGGACCCACCCCGGGCAAGGTGTCGGGGGGTTGACGACGGGTGGGTGCAGTCTAATATGAAGTGGTGTGGATCTTTCGTATTGTTCTGATCATGGTGATGCTCGGATCCGGTCCCCTGGCCCTCGCGCGGTCCAAGGCGGAACGTCTCGCTGAGCGCGCCGCCAAGGTGGTCGCGAATCAGCTCGCGCAGGCGCCTGTTGCAAACGAGGTGTGTTTTTCTCCGAGTGATCCTTGTGAAGTGAAGCTGGTTAAGTTCATCAGTTCGGCGAAAAAATCGCTCGATGTCGCGGTGTTTGATGTCAATCTGGATTCGGTGATCGATGCCCTGATCGAGGCCTCAGTCCGGATACCTGTGAGGGTGCTCGTGGAACGGAGAAATTCAAAAAACCGCCACTCCGGCGTTCCGAAAATGGTTAGGAAAGGGATTAAAGTCAGGTTCGGTCGGCAGAAGGGGATCATGCACCACAAGTTCGTCATCGTCGACGGGACCCGACTCGAGATCGGGTCTTTCAACTTCACGAATGGTGCTGCAAACAGCAACCAGGAAAATCAAGTTTACCTAGAGGTGGAACCAATCGTCTCGACTTTCCGGAAGCAGTTTGAAAAAATGTGGAGCCTGAGTCTTCAGTAGGCGGGAATTCCTTCTTCTTTGGAAAGAACCTTCCTTCTCGATTGGAAATGGTCGAGGCTCGTTTTCAGTTTTCTTGCGGTCTGACATGGGGGACTGTCGTGTTTCGAACAGTACTCCAGAATGGCTGACTTTTTAGAGTGGTGGGATCTCTTCTCGAGTTCGCTCTCGACATTGGTCACCAATGATCGATAGGTGATGTACTCGAGCGCCCGCTCGTTCTCCTTGCCTTTTACTTTGGCCTGGTATTGTTCCCGGGTGAGAGAGCCCAATTTTCCGTCTGTGATTTTTTTCATCTCAACCGATAGCCAGCGGTTGATTTCCGAGGGAGTGCCCTTGGCTTCAGCCTCCATTCGATCAAGGACCGATCGGATGCCTGATGAGATCTCGGGGTCTGAGGCGTAGGTGTCGACCAGGAGCAGGTCATTGAATCGTTTCTTGATCGATGCCTTGTATTCCGGTGCGATCAACGCATCGAAGCTCGGAGTGCGGGCTTGTTGGTTGAATGCTTTCAGGTTCCGATCGCAGGTCGAATTCAGCGAGCACAGGTGTTCATTGACCGATTTGACGTCCTTCAGTTCTTCGCCTGACTTCGTTCCAACGTGTTTTTCTCGGCTCAAGTAGACATATTTCGGGGGATTTTGATTGCGATCGATCTTGATGATGGCACTCGAGCCCATGAATAGGCGGTTCAGCGGATGCCGGGACGGTTCATAATGGTCGATATAAAGGTAAACATCCTCATAACCTTCTAGCTTTTCGAAACGCTCATTTCCCATTCCCACATAGTAGGAGAATCCCAATAGGCGTTCGGAAGCGGAATACGAAGGAGTGTCAGGACCGATTTGATCGAAGGGATATGGGGCATCTTCCTCACCCAGTGCGGAATGAAGCGATTGAATCGAGGATGGAACTTGGGGTCCCGGAACCGTACAGATCGGATCGGCTAGTGCGGGGGTGGAGAGGAAGTTTAAGGCTAGTAGGAACAGACTAAATAGTCCCATTTTTGCACTTTGTCACGAACGGGGCAGGCCTGTAAAGCCCGCCATTCATCAGGCATCAAGGCACTGAAATGTGAGCTATTTCCTGCTTGGAGGCTCCACGATCTTGATCCGGATCCCCTCCCGGACGCGGTCCTCCGGGTAAAGGATGATCCGTTCAGCCCCGGTCAGGCCCTCCAGGATTTCGGCCCAATGGCCGTCGTCGATTCCTCTCGCCACGGGTCTCTTTCGTGCACGTCCATCGTTCACTACAAAGACCGACCATTCTCCGCTCTCTCGGATCAGGGCTCCGATCGGGACCTTCATTGCATGTTTCACCCGAGCCGTTTCGATACTGATCTCCGCATGGAACAGGTTCCCGGTCCAGGGTGCGAGAGACGAAACAGCGTCCAAGGGTTCGAGGATCACCTCCGTTCGTTCCTCATCCACTCCCAGGGCCGAAACCTTTACAAAAGCAGCCCGACTGAGTCGCTCGACACGGGCACGGAGAGCGGTTTTCGATCCGAATCCTCTCACTGTGGCATTCTGGCCCTTCCGGACACGTGAGGCATCTGTGGTCAGGATTTCTGCGACGATCTCCAGTTTTCTCGGATCGACGATTTCGATCAGGGGGTCTCCCCTTCTGACGGGGCCGGCGGTTTCCCTCCAGACTCGAGATACCACTCCTTCAATGGGTGACCGGAGAGGCTCGTGGGAGACATCCCACAAGATTCGGGTGATCACCTGATCTTTCCGTACCGGCTCTCCAGGTTTCAGGTGGATGGCCTCGATCTCGCCATCGGCAAAGGCGGAGATCGCTCTCCGATCGAGGCTTCGGAAGTAACCGTCGATGGTCAGGGTTTCGGTCAGAGGACCTTTCTCAACGAATGAGGTCTCCACCTCCACCCGAGCCGGCTTGAGGAGAATCCAGACCAGGACGGTCAGGGTCAGGCCCAGGATTCCCAGGGTCACCGGTTTCTTCATTTCATTCCTCCATTTTCAGCGCATCAGGAAGGGCCACCCGTTTGGAAATCGATCGCATGCGGAGTGCTCCGATGAGAAAGGATCCGCCGATCACCAAAAGCGCCAGTCCGTAAGTCCTCCGTGAGATCACCACCGTGAAGTCGTATTCCTCGGCATGCATGGAGTTCAAAGCCGCCCGGGTGATGAGATTTCCCGACAGAATCCCGATCGGCATCGCGAGGATCCATTGAATGCCGGTTTCGGAGAGTAACAGACCGAATGCCTGGTCGAAGTCGAGACCGAGAACTCGGATGGTTGCTATTTCCCGGTGTCGCTCGGAGGTGCTGATCCTCAATGAGCTGATCAACAGCGAGAAAGTCATGACCCATGCGAATGATACCAATATCACAGTTGAGATCCGAATCAGGGTGCCGAGGGTCCGTTCGAATCCCGCCAGTGTGGCCCTTTTGCTCAGGATCCCGGAGCCGGACGGGCTGTTCTGGAGTTTTGAGAGAATCCCCTCTTCGAATGCCGGATCGATGCGGAGAAGGATACGGTTGAAGGTCGACTCTTCGCCCAGTGCCCCGTGCAAGAGGTGTTTCGGAATGCGTGCTGAGAGCCCGAGACTGTCCTGGACGAAGCCCGAAACCGATAGGGTGAATCTTCCTGAACCCTCGGTCAGAGGATCGAACTCGACAGGATCTCCCACTCGGATTCCCCAGGCCTCTTTGAAGTGCCGACTGAGGAGGAGCCCCTCCAAGGGTACGACGGAGGGGCTCAGGGAGTATCGCTCGAGCTCGGCACCGCTCGGCACTCCGGTGAGGATCAGATCCCGGCTATGATGAGCAAAACGCATTTTGACCGGGAGGATCCGTTGGGTTTCCCATTGCAGAACTCCCGGTAAACGGGACCACGCACGGGACTCGCTTTCTCTCGCCGGGCTGTTCAGGTTCATGCTGAGCGTTTCTCTCGAAAGTCTTCTGAACCGCTCGTCGATCAGGTTGGAGAGGATGTCGGTCCAGGATAGAGACATGATCAGGAGGATCCAAGCACAGGCCATGCCGAGAGTGTTCCAGATCAGGCGCAAGGGGCGGGCGAGGAGGTTTCGCGCAATCATCCGGTTCCGAATGGAAAGTGTAAGAATCCGTTCGATGCCGGCTATCCGGAAAGTGGGAGGCGGTGCAGGTCGCAGGGCCTCCGCAGGGGTCATGGATCGCACCGCACGCAGAGCCGAAAGGGCCGCGAAAAGCGCAGGCAGGAGAGAGGCTGCGATGCCCAACGCAATTGCCCCTCTTCCCGTACTGAATGTGACCTCAGGGAATCGGAAGAATGAACGGTAAGAGCTGGCCATGAGCCTGCCTACTCCCGAACCCAGTACCACCCCCATGGCAGATCCTCCGGAGACCATGAGGAGGACCAGCTTCAAGTAATGAAGCTGGATTTCGCGGTGCGGGTAGCCCAGAGCTCTCAGTGTTGCGATCTGGAGACGCTCGAGTCCGATGAGTCGGGCAAGTGCGCTCTGAGTCTGTAAAGCAGCGATCGACAGGAAGACCGTCGGAAACAGGATAGCCAGTGTTCGTTGCTCTACGATCTCATTTTCGAGAAGCCGATCGGAAATCTGGTCCTTGCGGAGGTAGGATCCAGCCGTTCCGTATGGAGCGAGCAGACGATCGATTTCCTCTCGGATCCGGTGAATGGACGTGTCTTCAGAGACGGTCACGCTCAGTCGACGGAAGGTTTTCCCTTTTCCTGACATGCGTTCGAGGTCGGTCCGGGGCATCCAAAAGACACCGAAGCGGAGATCGTCCGGTAATGGTGCACCCGGACCGATCGCGTAGACGGTGTCGGGAGAGAGGCCGATGCCGCTGATCCGGAACTTCCAGCGTTTTCCACCGAGATTGGCCTCCAGCAGGTCCCCCGGCCGGAGGCCATGGGCCCCGGCGAAACCTTGATGGACCACGGCCTCCGGAACCGGATTCGGGACTGGCAAGTCGCCCGAGCTCAAATGAATGCGATCGAGTCCGGCGGTGCCGGTCGGTGGAAGTGAGAGAAAGCGCCCGGACGGGACTCCCGGAAGGTGGAGGAGTCCGTCTTCCACCAGGCGGAGGTCCACTTCGTTCACTCCAGAGATATTCCTGAGACGTGGTTCGAGTGCCATGGGAGCGCTTTTCACTTCTGCGAAGATCTCGCCGAAACGGAGGGTCCGGTACGTTTTGTCTTTGGCCGAACGGAGCGAATCATACGAGCTCCATGCTGAGATGAGGAGACCGCTCCCGCAAGCGACCAGGAGGGCGATTCCGGTTGTCTGGATTTTCAGTCCCAGGAGACTCCTGATGACCTTGAGGTTCAGTGTTCTCACCAGCGGATCTCCGATAGCGGGACCTTGGCGATCGATGACGACACATCACCGATTCTGCCGTTTTCGATCCGGATCACCCGATCGGCCATCCCGCTGATGGCTGCATTGTGAGTGATGATGACCACGAGTGTCCCCAGTTCCCTGTGAACCTTCAGAATGGCTTCGAGCACTTTTCTGCCGGTTTCACAGTCGAGTGCGCCTGTCGGTTCATCACAGAGCAGGATGTCCGGTCGCTTGGAGATCGCCCGTGCGATCGAGACCCGCTGCTGTTCTCCTCCTGACAATTGCGATGGAAACCGGTCACCAAGTTGGTCCATTCCGACCAGATCGAGCGCCGTCTCCGGACGCATTGGCGAAGGCGAGATTTCGGTCACGAGTCGGATATTCTCGAGAGCGGTGAGACTCGGTATGAGGTTGTAGAACTGAAAAATGAAACCGACATGCTCCCGTCTGAATCGGGTCAGATCGGACTCGCTGGCACGGACGAGGTCATGATCCCGGTAGAAGACCTCTCCTGAATCCGCTGAGTCCAGTCCGCCCAGGATATTGAGGAGTGTGGTTTTGCCGCTCCCCGAGGGACCGAGGAGAACGACCAACTCGTGTTCGTAAAGGTCGAGGTCCACCCCGCGGAGGGCTGGGATAGTTACTTGACCCAAACGATATGATTTGCTTAAGTTTCGGGCTTTGAATACGAGAGTCCGATTCGTTCCAGCTATCATCTCTTGGTTGGGATAAGCACGGACTGGGCCAGGCTAGTGTGTGGGGCATAATGAATCCATTCATGTTGTGAGGTTGGCCTTACCTCAGGTAGGCTGTATTCATGTTGCCTAACCTTCGTTCGGACATCAGAGCGTCAGTAGTGGTTTTTCTGGTCGCGCTCCCGCTCTGTCTGGGAATTGCACTTGCCTCCAGAGCCCCACTGGCAGCTGGTTTAGTGGCTGGAATCATTGGTGGTTTAGTTGCATCAAGCTTGAGTGGGTCAAGGCTGAGCGTGTCAGGGCCTGCTGCGGGTCTGGCAGTGATCGTAGCAAATGGGATCGGGGAAGTGGGAAGCTACGAGGCATTCGCCGTGGCAGTTTTTCTCTCCGGACTGATTCAGATCGTTTTTTCTGTTCTCAAAGCCGGCGTGATCGGAAACTTTTTTCCAACCTCGGTGATCACGGGGATGCTTTCCGCTATCGGGCTTCTCTTGATACTCAAACAGATTCCCCATGCCGTTGGACTGGATTCAGCATTCATGGGAAGCATGGAGTTTTTTCAAATTGAGGATGGTGAGAACACATTTTCAGAATTGATACGATCCTTTCAAGTGTTCGATCTCGAATGTGTGGTCATTGCTGTTCTCAGCTTTGGCGTGATCCAGCTCTGGGATCGCTTCAGTGAAAGGATGCCGGTCAAGTGGCTGCGGACCATTCCAAGTGCTCTTTTGGCCGTACTCGCCGGGATCGTTGTAAGCCGTTATGGCTTTCACTTCTTCGGAATGGATTTGGATCCCAAGCATCGCGTTAATCTTCCTTTTTCCGGTGGGATTGGAGATTTGGTGGCCGGTTTGACTCGTCCTGATTGGAGTGCGCTCAGTCAATACTCCACTTATGTCGTGGCCATCACCATTGCCATGGTGGGTTCATTGGAGAGCTTATTGAGCCTGGACGCCGCAGACAAAATCGATCCGAAACGTCAGAATAGCTCGAAAAATCGGGAACTGTTGGCGCAAGGTGTTTCGAATTCATTGTCCGGGATCCTTGGGGGCCTTCCGATTACGGCCGTGATTGTCAGGACTTCGGCCAATGTGAACGCGGGCGCTGAGGGACGATTGTCAGGAATACTTCACGGGGTTTGGTTGCTGCTTGCTGTGGCGTTTATTCCGGAAGCGCTCACCATGATTCCACTTTCGGTTCTTGCGGTGATTCTGATTTTAGTGGGATACAAGCTGACCAAGCCGGCACTTTACCGCAAGATGTATGCAAAGGGCATGGATCAGTTCGTGCCTTTCGTGGTGACCATTTCTGCCATCTTGTTCACAGATCTCCTAAAAGGGGTTGCGATTGGAATGTTGGTCGGGTTCATCTTTGTCATCAAGCGAAGCCATAGAAAAGCCATGATCATGGTCGAAGGTGAGGGAGCGTTTTTTCTGCTCCGGTTCATGAAGGATATATCATTCTTGCAGAAGCATGATTTGGTTCTTCATCTTCGTTCAGTACCCGCCGGTGCAACACTCGAGATCGACGGAGGGGTGGATCTGCACTTCGATCCCGACATTATCGAGGTCCTAGAGGAGTTCATCGAGGGTGCTCCAAAAAGTTCGATCACCGTACATGTCAAAAAGTCCAGGGCAGCCGTCAGTCCGTTCTTCAGGGGGTAGGTATGCATCGAATCAAAAAATTACTTCTCGAAAACCTGGTCTGGTCTAAAGGGAAAACACAGAATAATCCCGAGTACTTTTCGTCGATGGCGGAGGGCCAGAAACCCGATTATCTTTGGATCGGTTGCTCTGATTCGCGCGTGGATCCCTCGGAATTGACCAATACCCAACCTGGAGAGATGTTTGTTCATCGCAACGTGGCTAATCTCGTTGTCCATACTGATCTTAATTTGTTGAGCGTAGTTCAATATGCGGTTGAAGCACTTAAAATTGACCACATTATCGTATGCGGACACTACAACTGTGGTGGAGTCAAAGCGGCGATGGGAAGTGCGTCTTTAGGTGTGATCGATCATTGGATCAGAAATATCAAAGACACTTATTCCTATCATCGCTTCGAAGTGGATGGGATGACTACGGAGAGTGATCGGGTCAATCGATTGGTCGAGTTGAACGTCGTGGCTCAGGTTAAAAATCTTGCCAGCACTTCCATCATCCAGAAGGCATGGAAAGAGCGGACCGGTTTTCCTGCTCTTCATGGTTGGGTTTATGACATCAATACCGGTCTTTGCAAATCCATGATCATGATCCAGTCTCCTGATGAGTTGGATGGGGCGCATCGATACACTTTTTGAGTCATTAATTGTCAAACAAGGGTCAAGGGTAAAGTGTTCTGAGCGCAATGAGATCCCCGTGACTCAGCCCGATCTTCACTTTAAGGCCGATCGTATTCGGGCTTTCTGAAAACAGGATCCCGAAAAGGCTTTGATCCCGGTATCGTGTGAATCGTTTCAGGAATGACCGGGCCTGCTCCTCCCGCTCGGGTGGGCTGATGAGGCTGAGCGCTTCGATCATACTGGATGTAAGAGTTAAGAGGGTTCCATGTTTACGGATGTGATGGTTCCAACAGTAGTTCATGATGGAGTTACGATCATAGTCGCCGACAGTGCTCACCGATGAATCCGCCTTTTCTCCGGTCAGACATTTTGCGTCTTCCATTCCACGGG
>CANHQK010000027.1 GCA_947462765.1 Bdellovibrionales bacterium | reverse complement strand
CAGAGGGCATCGAGGATGTGCTCACGATCGAACTGTACGTTCGGCGTGGCGGATACGCTCAGTCCGCTCGCAACTCCGGCATCTTGCTCACCGGTTAAAACCTGGGTCAGGGTCTTGCCGAACCGATTCGAGAAAGTCCGGAGTTTGGGCAACTGTTCGGAAGCCGGATAAGTTCCCTGCCTCCAAGCACTCAGCACCGAGGGGGAAACCCCGAGCTCTGCTGCGATCTGTTTTGCCGAATAGCGGTGCTCTTCAATGATGCCTTCGATGAATAGCGCCAAAGGGGACTGGTGATCGGTCTTTCTGGGTTTACGTGGCATAAATAAATCGTATTCAAATTTCAGGCCAAAGGAGCACCGGTTCGTTGTAATGGAGAACCATCCTCATGACGCCGATGTTTACAACATGCGTCATCCAAGAACAAGAATCGGGAGAAAGATTTTTTTGCCTCATTCCGAGTCAGTAGCCCTTGTTCGTTTAATCGAATTTTGGCCATCCCAAAACGAATCGATTCGTTCGCCTCCGGTACTCCTCGAACTCGGGCCGGCCCTCCCACTTCGCTTCGAGCATTGGCACCCCGGACACTTTCAGCAAGAGCCAGTTCATCAGGAGCGCGGTGAGTAGCCCAATCTCCCCCCACTCCACCCGTACGGCCATAAGCCCGATTCCCCACCAGAACAAAGCCTCTCCAAAATAGTTTGGATGCCGGGAGTAGCGCCAGAGCCCGCTCGTGATGAGCCTCTCACGATTCTCGGGCTTACGCTTGAAGCGCGCCTTCTGAGCATCCGCCACCGTTTCGAGAGCCAACGCAAAAACTGCCACCACCGCCCCAGTCAATCCGAGCCAACCCAGAGCCACAGGACCCGCCCGAAACACCAGCATCACCGGAACTGCCACCACGAGCTGCAAGCAGCCCTGTAGGACATATATCTGGAAGAAACTCCTCCACCACCCGTGCCTTCCCCACTGCCTCCGCCATTCGGCATAACGGAAGTCTTCGGGCTTGTGCCAGTTTCGCAAAAACAGGTAGCCCGAGAGCCTCAGGCTCCACAGCCCGACAAGTCCGCCCATGACTGCCTGCAAAGGGCCGAATACTGCCCCCTCTAGTACTAATTTAAATGTCAGAAGCCCGATTCCAAGCCCCCAGGCAATGTCCACGAGCCCGTGGTTCTTTCGAACACTCCCCAACACAAAAAACACCAACTGGGTCAGGGCAATCGTCAGGATCGCAACAACCCAAGTTTGCTCCATCAATTGCCTGGTTTTCCGAGCTTGTCGCAACGCTGAGAGCGCTTAGTCTTGAGGCGCTCTTCCACAACCTGAGTGAGGCATCCGGCATACTTGAGCTCATTGAATAGCTTTTCGTACATGCTGGTGCAATAGGCCCAGGTTTTCTTCATGCCGATCTGTTGTTCGAAATTCTCCATGATTGCGGAGCACTCGGAATTCAGAAATGCGGGATGACTCGAGCCATTGACCATGGTTCCGAAAATGGCCGAAAGTGAAGTACTCGGAGTCATCTCCAGAGCTTTCGGGCTAATGTGTTCTTTGAGCTTATTTTGAAGCTCGGGGCTCAAATCGGAGAACTTGTAGTACTGGCACTCGACCGGGACGGTCTTCTGTTCAACCTTCTCATCGATCAATCGGTTGAGGGCTTCCTCAAAAGGCTTCAAGCATTTCTCTGTGATAGGAGAGGCCTGGGCCAGAGACGGGTTCAAAAGCATCAGGATGAAAAGGGCTTTCATACTGCCCCCATTATCTCACAAACTGGCCTGGTTTTTGTTTTTTTGATCTCGGTGCTAATGACCTCGGCTTCGTCTTCCTCACAAAGCTCTTCTCCTCCGCATCGTATCGAAACACCCCATATCCGGTCTTGTGGTACACGCGTCCAAACTCTTCACCAGAAAGACGAATGAGTAGGTCCGGACACACTCCCGGCTTGGATTTGACTCGCTTCACTGGTTGATCCGCATAACCGAGGATTCCGAGACGTTGCGGATTAACGTAGCCGATGCTCGGAGTCTCCATCTCCCAATTCCCGGCCGTAGTCACTCCCCAGCATCCTTTTACTTGGCGGCGTTTGAAAACGATCACACCCTTGCAGGTCAGAAGCTTCTGGTAATCGATCACCTCATGCTCATCGCACGGGTATTCCGGGGGGCCCAATCGTGTTTCAGTGCGGACCTTTCCTTTGGCCTGGAGTTCCGCAAACAAAAACGCGGGTTCGAATTTTTGTGGTTCGGCGGGCACAGAGGCTCCCGTAAAAAGCCCTCCGGCAATTCCGAAAAATCGAAAACCGATTCGAAGCCTACGCCACGATCGCATGCCCTCCATTCTAGCCGGACTGGCCCCACCTCGCCGGAAAAAGTTCAACGAACTCAATTGATCGTAAGTTACTGAAATTACTTATTATTTATTGACTCCGCTCGGGATCCGGGATACAGTCCGCGCTTCCGGAAACTCACCAGAAAAGGATCCCCCATGAAAACCCTCACCCTTTTTGCACTCGCCCTCCTGCCCCTCTCTTCTGCCCTGGCTGAGGACTGCAAGTCAGACGCCCTCGAGATCGCCAAACTGAATCTCGACCAAGTCGCCCGTAAATACGGATTCGAAAACTCCGATATCGGAGGCATCCGTTCGAGCAGAGTCATCCGCTCACAGCCTAAAAACCCCAACAGTGAAAAACTCTTGGCCTTCACGATCGATGGTTCGATCTACAAGGGCCTCTATACGGTCAAGGTAGTCACCGATGCCTCTTGCGCCGTCCGGAGCGTGAAGATCGTCGACGATTACGCCAAACTGTGAGCTCCAGGCCCGGCTGAGCATCAACTGTCACAGTTGACACATTTTCGAAGCGGCCGCCTTCCACTAGAATTGGGGAATGCGGTCGCTTTTCACATTCCTGTTTCTAGTCGCTACATCCAGCGCCCTTCAATCCTGGGCGGATCCCATCGAAGAGACCTCGGCACTCCTTCGGGACCCGTCGGCTCGTCAAGAAGCGATCCGCCAGGACCCAGAAGCCAAGAAAGCCGATACCCGGGTTAAGCAACTGGGACTGAGCCCCGGCGGTGAGGCACGGGTTTATGGCTTGAGCGCCGGGATATTCGAAAATCTGGCCAAAGAAGACGGGGGCGATGCCGAGAAGCTGACCCAAACCGTGAATGAACTGGTGCGGAACCCCGCATCTCTCGAGCAAAAGCTGAGCCCTGAGCAGAGAAAAGAAATCGAGAGCCTTTCGAAGGAGATCGAGAACCAGGGCAAGACTCCGCTCATGGCTCCATGACCACGGAAACCATCATCCAGACGCTGTTGCCCTCGGCTCTTGGATTGATCATGTTCTCGCTCGGGGTCACACTTTCGCGTGAGGACTTCCGGCGGTTTCTGCGCGAGCCCCGCGCAGTCCTGACCGGGCTCTTCGTTCAGGTCATTTTGATTCCGGCTTTTGCTTACTTGCTCACACGACTCTTCCATCTCGACCCGGAGCTCTCGGTCGGGCTCATGCTCCTGGCCGCCAGTCCCGGAGGAGTTTCAGCCAATTTGTTCTCCCACTTTTCGGGCGGGGATGTCGCGCTGAATATCACGCTCACCGCGATCAACAGCGTGCTCGCCGCCTTCACCATTCCGGCGATTGTTTACTTCTCCCTCCATCATTTCATGCAACAGAGCCAGTTCATCGGATTCCAATTCGGGAAGATGATCGAGGTTTTTCTGATTGTGCTGATCCCCGTCCTGATCGGCATGGTGGTGAACGAAAAATTCCCGAGATTCAAGGACCGGATCGAAAAACCCTTCAACATCTTTGCGATCGCCTTCCTGATCCTGGTCGTGATCGTGGCGATCGAGAAAGAATTCACCCTGATCTCCCAATCTTTTGTGGAGATCGGGCTCATGACCCTGATTTTCAATTTGGGATCATTGGGCCTGGGTTACGCAGCAGGAAAGGCCCTGAAGCTGACCGAAGCCCAGGCGATCGGAATCGGGTTCGAAATCGGCATCCACAACGTGACCTTGGGCCTGTTTCTGGCCTACAGCATCCTCGGCAACACACGGTTTGCGGTGCCCGGAGCCTGTTATGCAGTCATGATGTACATCGTCGCCGGTGCAGTGACCTTGCTCCTCCGGATGAGGAAACCAACGGACCTCAATCCTGCGGAAGCGCCTGGCCGGAAAGTCTGAGACCGAGGGCGCGTTCGATCGTCGGCCGGACATTGGCGTGGGTCGCCTGCGAGTCAGTCACTCCCTTGGCAGCGAATCCCGGCCCCCTCACATACAGAAACACTTCCTTCTCGGTATCCGGCTTGCTCCCGTGCGAGGTCCACCCCTCACCTTCACCTCTCGAATGATCGGTGGTCACGATCAGCGTGGTATCCTTTCCGTAGGCGCCCATTCCATCCAGTGCGCCTATCAGCGAATCGAGGTAGCTATCGTAAGCCCTTAAAGAACGAACGTATCCCGGGTAGTCTCCTTCGTGGCCGTATTCGTCTGAATCCACCAATGAGACATACAAGACTCGTGGGCAATAGTTCTTGAGGTAGTGCATGCCCATGTCCCAGGTGTAATGATCCTTGCGGGAGCCGGCCCACTCGGGCCGATCGAAGACCGAAGCATTCCGGAGCTTACGCAAAGTGCGGTCGCCCGCATAGGGTTTGAAATCAGGATAAATCGACCTGAAAATCGACCGTGCTGACTGGGCCGTTGAGTTCTTCATTCCTTTCCAAGAACCGAACACTGCGACTTCGGACTTCTTCAAGCCCAGCTCACGCCGGACAGCTTCAAGCACGGTTTCTTCTTTGACCCGACCGCATTGATTGTTCTGGCAATGAGTCGAATGTCCGGTCATCAAGGCCTGATAGGAAGGCAAGGAAATCGCAACATCACTCGCAATCCGATAGCCCCCGCCCTTCCCGAACACCAAGCCCTTCGATGCGTGATTCTCCCAAAGCCTATTGAAGATCCGCCCTCGCTCGGATGGATCGAGCTTGGCATGGTGATAGGGATCCGTTCCTTCGAAGAATTCACGCGTCCTGACCCCGTCCAGGGTCACCAGGATCACATTCGGACCCCGATGCAGACACTCGGCCATGGCCGGAACAGCCCAGAGAAGCAAAGCTGATAAATACCAAATCTTCATGACGCACCGACCCTACACCAGGAGCATCACGTCTTCAACCCACTCAAAAAAGAAAAACCCCGTCTCGGGTCACGAGACGGGGCTCTTCAGGTAAAACCGAACCCACGGTTGGATGGATTACGAACTTACTCGTTGTGGCCGTTCATGTTGCCACGGAAGTCCTGATTGGACTTCAGCGGAGTGATCATGCCGCGCTTACGGAGCTTTTCGACCAGAGTGGTGCGATTCAGCCCGAGAAGCATGGAGGCGCGGTTCTTGTTGCCGCTGGTGCGGGCAAGAGCCTGATCCACGAGGTGATTTTCGAAAGCAGTGACCACAGCCTTCAGGTCCACACCCTTTTCAGACAAGAACATGCGAGGGAAATCCACATCAGAAGTGGCGCCCGCAATACCCTGAGAGAACTGGGTGGACTGGGCGATCTTCGCAGGAAGATCGGATCCATTGATGATCCCTTGGCCTTTGGTGATCACGATCCGCTCGATCACGTTCTCGAGCTCGCGGATATTTCCAGGCCAGCCGTAGCTGGTCAGGGCATCCAGAGCTTCTGCAGAAGGAGTCGAGTTCACGCTAGAACCGGTCAGTTTATTGTATTTTTCGATGTAAGCAGTGACCAGCATCGGGATCTGTCCGACACGCTCGCGAAGAGCAGGAATGGTCACAGCAACGTAAGAGATCTTCGAGAACAGGTCCGAACGGAACAGTTTCTCGGCAACGGATTCCTGAATTGAACCGTCCGCAGATGCGATCATGCGGAACGAAGCAGGAGCCTGAACCAGCTTGGCCTGCAGGTGCAGGGGCAGGTCGTTGATGCACTCGAGGTACAGGGTTCCGCCATTGGCCGCTTCCATTTTGGCCTGGAACTCGGACTCAAGCACTTCGCCGGTCAGAGAGCAATTCAGGACAACGAAATTTCCAGTGGAGCGGGAAGAACGGCTGTGAATGATCCGGGCGATCAGTTCTTTACCGGTGCCATTTTCGCCGCTGATCAACACACCTTGCTCGGTCTGGGCGGCTTTCTCGATCAGGTCAGATTGAATAGGGAATTGGGTCTCTAACATTGTAACTCCTTCCGTGAGTTTCAGTTTCAGGAGTTCGTCCATCCTTACGACTCCAGAGCTTCATAGCCATAAACAGGGTAAGGGGGAATTTGTCGCACTGTCAAAAACTTTTCTGAAAAAATTCGGTTTTTGACGGAGTCAAAAATTGATCCGGATTTTTACAACATAATTACAATTACTTGGGTAATTTTTCAGTAAAGCGTGTTTAAAGTGACGGCTTGGTGCGCCAAAAAGACGGCGAACTCAATTGCTGATTGTTCCGACCTGAAGCCAACGCACCAGCCGAGAAAACCAGAGGTCCACATTCCGATCTCCTCGAAAGACCACCCAGAGAACCGTGGTCGAAAAGAACAGGAAGCCGAAAGCGACCATGCCGATCCAGGCCTTGTTCGCGCGTCGTTTGAAACTCCGAGCGAGGTCCACACAGAGGAAGGTCAGAGCAATCCCGAAGAACGGATACAGCTTCAGGAAGAAAAAGACGATCGACATGCCCCGGGACTCAAACGCCCGCTTTGAGGTCAGCAGCCCGGTCCGTCCGCTCCCAGGTGAAGCCCGGCTCATTCCGGCCAAAGTGTCCGTAAGCGGCAGTCGGTGAGTAGATCGGCTTCAGGAGATCGAGAGACTCGATGATTCCGCCCGGAGTGAGACGAAAGCTTTTCTTGACCGCTTCCTCGATCCGGTGAAGCGGAGCCTTTTCGGTGCCGTAAGCGTTCACATGAACACTGACCGGCTCGGCTACACCGATGGCGTAAGCCAATTGGACCAGGCAGCGTTCAGCCAGGCCGGCTGCAACGATGTTCTTGGCCACGTATCGGGCCATGTAGCAAGCTGAGCGGTCGACCTTGGAAGGATCCTTACCGGAGAAGGCTCCGCCGCCGTGGGCGCCGTGCCCACCGTAGGTGTCGACGATGATTTTGCGTCCGGTGAGACCGCAGTCACCCATCGGGCCACCGATCACAAAGCGTCCAGTCGGATTGATGAAGTACTTGGTCCGGGAATCAAGCAAGGATCCGGGAATGGTCTTCTTGATGACCTCTTCCATGACCGCTTCCACGATCTGGGCGTGAGAGATAGATTCTTCGTGCTGAGTGGAAACCACTACCGCGTCGATTCGGGTCGGCTTTCCGTCCACATATTGTGCAGTGACCTGGGTTTTTCCGTCCGGACGCAGCCATGGAAGCTTGCCGTTCTTGCGAACTTCGGACAATTGGCGCGCTAGTTTTTGAGACAGCGCAATCGTCAGCGGCATGAGTTCGGGGGTCTCGTTCACCGCATAACCGAACATGATGCCTTGGTCGCCCGCACCCTGTTCCTTCTGGTTGTGCATGCCCTGACCGGTGGTCACACCTTGGGCAATGTCCGGGCTCTGACGATCGAGAGTGACCATCACGCCACAAGTGTTGGCGTCGAAGCCCTTGTCGGAATGGTCATAACCGATCCGACGAATGGTTTCGCGGGCAACATGGGCATAGTCCACTCGCGCATTCGTGGTCACCTCTCCGGCAATCACCACGAGACCGGTGGTCACCAGCGTTTCACACGCAACCCGACCCCTGGGATCCTGGGACAGGATCGCGTCAAGTACGGCATCAGAGACCTGATCTGCGATCTTGTCCGGATGGCCTTCGGTTACGGATTCGGATGTGAACAGAGTCTCGTGCGCCATGAGGGGTCCCTTGGATTGGGTGGTTTTACTTCTTATGGACAGGGAACTTAGGGGTGGTGCCTTTGTTCTGTTCGCGACGCTTGCGGGCTTTGCCCTTGCGAGCTTGTTTCACTTTACGAGCCATGCGGGTTTTACCTGTACGGGATGCCATGAGTCTACTCCTTGATAAAAATCTGGTTTTGAACCCTGATGGTTCGCACTCCCGACCGAAAAAGTCAATTCGAATCCTGAGGCAGACCCTGGCATCCGGATTGCTCCTTTTCAGGCATGACCCTCACCCTCCTAGTCCTATTTTGGTCGATGAGCACCCCCAGCGGGGCCACACCTATCGCCGCGGGCGCCCCTTTTTTCCTGGAGCCCGGTGAACAGCGCTCGGTCCGGGTTCCCGGCCTGATTCGATTTTCGGTCAGCGGGGACTCGATCCGGCACCACCGGATTCCGGGAACGGACCGAATCCTCCTGAAGGCCGTCAAGCCGGGGGTGGGCACCCTCTACCTCGAGGCCGGAGCGGATCGGCACCGGACCCACCTGATCCGGGTGGAGAGTCCAAAAACCCCGATCTTTCCGCCCGATCTACTCAGGGCCTTGAATCATCTGAACCAGACCGAAGTGCTCCAATCGGCCAAACAGCTCATTCTGAAGGGCGAGGTTTCAGAGTTTTCCGAGGCCGAGGCGATCCGCAATCTCCGGGACGCCTTCCCTTCCTGGATCGTAGACGACACCCGGATCGAACTCCGCTGGCTCGAAAGCTGTCTTGTGGCACTCCGGAGATGGATCGAACCTTTTCCTGCGCTGAGAATCAGGAGCGGCGAGGGCATGATCCGCGTAGAAGGAAGCGTTCCAGGCGAAAGCGACAAAGAGATCCTGACCCGCAAAATCAGGAATCTCCAACCCCTGACCCAGATCCAGATCGCTAGCGGAAAGGACGCAGACCCCACCCTGCACTTCAAGGTGTTCCTGCTCGAGACACGCAAGGACCTGGGGCAGACCCTCGGGGCCGATTGGAGCGTTCCCTTCAGCGGACGGAATCCGCCCGGGCCACTCGACCTGACTTTGAGGGCCTTGTCCGAGAGGGGCGAACTCCGAATCCTCTCTTCACCGGAGATTTCGGTCAAATCACCGGGCAAAGCCGAGCTTTTCGCGGGAGGAGAAATCCCGATCCGGCAAAGAACGCGGTTCAATGAAACCGTCCAATGGAAAACCGTCGGACTGTCCCTGAAACTCGAAGTGCTCGAGTACCGAGAGGACTCGGTACGACTGAATGTCGAGACCGAGATGAGCCACCTGGCCGCAGACCTTCAGAATGACAATATTCCCGGACTCAGAAGCAACCGAATCCGGACAGAAGTAGCGGGACACCTCGATCGCCCTGTTCTGCTTTCGGGTTTGATTCAGGAGGATCTGCGGGAAACAGCAAAAGGTTTACCGGGATTGCACCTGCTCCCCGTTCTCGGGGCGCTCTTTGGAAGCCGGGACTATCTCGAACGCAAATCCGAGCTGAGCGCGGTCTTGCTTCCTCAACGCGGAAGCGCCCCTGCCCCCATGAGAAGCATCGATACATCGGCACCTATGGGATGGATCCCGCCCTCACGGAACCGGATTTCGATGATGGACCTCGAACAACTGAAGAAGGAGGCCGACTTTCCGTGGAACATGCTCTGAACCGCTTTTTGGACGACCTCTCAATCACCGACCTGTGTTTGAACGGACCGGATTGTTTGTTCATCGACCGGGGGGAAGGGATGAAGCGGGTCATGGATTGGCCCGGATTCGTGGATGAGGCCGCCTACCGGCGTTTCATTCTGGAGCAACTCTCTTTGATCGGAAGATCCTGGGATTCGAAACACCCGTTTGTAGACGGCGTGTTTTTCGGAACCCATCGGGCACACGTGGTGTTCCCTCCCCTGTCATCCTCTGGAACCCTCCTCTCACTCCGGCGACTCCCTGTCCCCGAGTCGGCAGAATCGGGTCATGCCCTGGCCGAGAGCAGATGGGCTCGTGACTCCGAAGCCTTCGGTGTTCTCAGGCGCGCAACCCTCGCGCGAGAGACCATACTCCTCGCCGGAAGTACCGGGTCCGGGAAAACCACGCTGCTCTCGGACCTGATCACCTTCATTCCCGAGACCGAACGCCTGATCGCCCTGGAAGACACAGCTGAAATCCGTCCGGGCCATCCCCATTGGGTGAGCCTCCTCTCACGTCCGCACAATTCTGACGGGTTCGGTGCGGTGTCGATCCGTGAACTGCTCAGGCAAGCGCTCCGGATGAGGCCAGACCGGATCCTGCTCGGCGAATGCCGCGGCGAGGAAGTCCTCGATCTCCTCCAAGCACTGAACTCCGGCCACCGAGGGACCCTCGCCACTCTTCATGCCAACTCGGCCAAGGAGGCGCTGAAACGGATCGAGCTCCTGGCTCTTTTGGCCTCCCGGACCGGCGTCGCGCCTCAATGGATCCGCGAACTCATGGTTCAGGGAATCCAGTGGGTCGCACACCTCGAGTCCCTCTCGGGGCATCGGCGGATCCGGAGCGTGATCCGGATCGAAGGCCTCGAGCGGGAAACCGTGATTTCCCGTCCGGTCTACTCCGCTCCTCCATGATCCGGACCTCCTCGATGGCTTGTCGGAATCCCCTCGGAAAGCGCCAGATCCGGCCGCCAATGACCAAAGTGAAGATCAGGAACAGGGTGGCTTTTTTAAAGAGAGCATCCATCAGGATTCGATTTCCTGAAGAGCGTGAAGCAAGGCTGCCGCCAACAGGACGAAAACCGGTGGCAAGACAAAGATAAAAAGAGGCAACAAACAGCGGTTCGGAAGGGTTCCCAGGCGCTCCCGGATCTTGAGCTGGACGTCTTTTTGATGAGACCTCGAGATCGACTCGATCCGTTCCAGACAGGATCGTCCTTCCAACAATGCCAGCTGGATGCTTTTTTTCACCTCTCTGCCAGCCCCGATGATCAGATCCGACACCGCCTCTCCCGAATGGACAGAATGGGATGGCCTCTCCGGCTGCCAGATTTCGGCTCCCCAGAGCGCAGCCAACCCGGGATCCCGGAAGCAGAGCTCCTCATGCTGTTTTCTCCAGGCGAGATCAGGCGGCAGGCCTCCCGAGATCAGAGAGAGGACCCGTTCCATCGCGGCAGGTACCGATAAAAGCCACTGACGTTGAGAGACGGGAAGCCCCCCGTATCGGGCTTCCTCCGCCAAGTTCAAAATCCACACCGCCGAAAGCGAGGCATAAACACTCCCACCGGCGATGAGCAGCAGAAATCCGGATCCTGCCGAGTCGATCCCGGGCATCATCGCAAGCAAGACGACCCCGAAAAGAGGAACCAGAGCCATGCCCATCACCGCTTGCCCGAAAGCCTGCGCCGATCTCGAGCGGGCCTCCATCAGGCCTTCCGCCTGAACGAGCAGGGTCTCTTCCATTCTTTTCAGTGTCGGAAGGACTGGAGAGCCGGAATCACGTAAATCCCGGACCCCTGAAAAAATCAAATTTCCCCAAGGAGAGGGAAATGAACGGATCCGATCCCAATCGTCAGGGTCCGGAACGACCCCGCCCTCAAGCGTCTCACTCAGGGTCTTGAGAACGGAGGCGGCAGAACGGAGCGCGCGAGCTTGCTCACCCCACCTCCAGCCACTGAGGATCCGATTCAAAAAAGGCCTCAAGCCGGCCCAAGAACGATGAAGCAGCCAAAAACCGAGCCCCCACTGGCACCAATTCGGAATCATCACCCCACTTGAGCAAAACGGATGCCAGGTCAGGTTTTTGACGGAGGTCCATCGAGGACTTCCACCATCGTGCCAAGGGACTTCAACACCTCCTTGAGGTCCGGGAGTGACGACTCCGGAACAAGCAGTTGAAGCTCGCGGGTCTGGGCATGATGCACATGCGGAAGTGTGGTGTAGGCCACCAGTCCTTCCTGCGCTTCGAGAACCGCATAAACAAAAGCCGAATCACGCTTGTGTGTTCGAATAAAAATCTTGTGTGCCCGTGACATGTCCTACTAAACTGTAGCAGTATGGCGTCAAACTGTACATCACGTCGTCTGCTCGTGATCGGTCTCGGGTGCTGGTTCGGCACCCTGGTTTCTTGTGCTCACCAAGCTCCGGTTGTGGCACCTTTGACTCCTTCCGAGTCACTGCCTCCTCCAGTCGAGAGCGTCGAGGTCCGTCTCTCGAAGCTCCAGGACCGGATCATGGATCTGGAAACAAGAATTTCAGCACTGAATGATAAGATCAACCTCACTCAGGGAGTGCCACCGACCCCGACAGGAAATACTCCGGTGGAAGTGGTCTCAACGCCTCCCGCTCATGCGCAGGTCGTGCCCCAGACCAAAGCTTCGCCCAAGTCTCTTCCGAAAAAAGCTCCCGTGGTCCACCTGACTCCGCCGGCGAGCCGGAAGGCTTCTTTTGCCAGCGATCCTGCGATCGACCGGTTCCGCGAAGCGAAAATTCTTTTCGACACCCGTCGCTATTCGGATTCAATCGTGGAGTTCTCGGACTTCATCAAGAATGAACCCGACCATCCTTTGGCGCCCTCGGCTCAATATCATTTGGCCATGGGTTATCTGGAGCAGAAGGAATACAAACTGGCGGAAGATGAATTCAACCGGCTCCTCCTCTCCTATCCGCATTCCAGCCATATTCCCGATGCCCTATTGTCACTTCACCGCGTATCCGAGTCCCTGAAGAAATCGCCTCGGGCTCTTTACTTCAAGGAAAAGCTCCTTTCCCAGTTTCCGAACTCACCACAAGCCCGGGCCTTCTCCGCCAATCGACCCTCCACGATTGAGAAAAACAACGATGGATTCGATGCGGCTGATGAACCCAAGTTGATTGAGAAGCCGGTCACACCGACCGCACCCGAACCGCCCGTTCACGGAGATTCCTCTCACTCATGATGAAACCCCCGATCATCGGGCTTTCCCTGCTTCTCACACCGGTGATCCTGATCGGTCTTTCTGCATTGAAGGCACAGGCGGAGTACGAAATCCGCCCGGGAGACACCCTTTCCGGACTCGCCAAGTCTCAGTACGGGGCTTTCGAAAAATGGAAAGAGCTCTACGAACTGAACAAGCCTCAGATCCGGAACCCCGACCTTATTTTTCCGGGACAAAGATTGAAACTCCTCGACGGAGACGCCGGTGAGATGATCGCTTCGGCCGCCACAGCGGGTTCGTCTGCCAAGGGAAGTCGTTCCGACGCCCCGGAGTCGAACCGCTCTTTTTCTAAAAAAAGAAAGCTTTCCGAGGAATGGCGCCTCCTCCCTCTCCAGAACTGGGAGAAATTCGTATTCAAAAGCGATCCGGCCATTGATCCAGATGGCTTTGATCGACGCAGCCGGGTTGCCAAGGTGGTGGTCGATAAAACCAGGGCGACTTCAACCATTTCGGGGGACCGGATTCCCATTCACGGGGAGATCGTGGGCGCCAGGACGGACTTCAGTGGTATTGCCATCGGAGATCAGGTTTTCATCCGGCAGGATGAGAGCCTTCAGATCGGAAAGACTTACTCGATCACTACAGGGCCTGAAAAGATCGAGTCCGAACGCGATGGAAGGGTCGGATTCGTTTATCCTCTGCAGGGGACGGTCAGGCTGATCGGTGTCCGCGACGGCGTCTTCATCGGTACTGTCGTGACCATGTCCGGAATGGTGTACCGGAACCAGCTTCTGATTCCTGAGGTGACACCTTTGCAAATCAGAAAACCGATCGCGGCAGGCAGTGCGATCGAGGCCACCGTGGTGACAGTCCCGTCAGACGAAGAAAGGATGCTCGGTTCACAACAGACCTTGTTCCTGGACGTCGGCCAATCGGACGGGGTCAAAGGCGGAATGGTTTTCCGGAACTTTGTGCATGAGGATCCCCTCTCCAAAGAGGAGATCTCCTCGAAGGATTTCCTGATCGAATCGGAAATACTGATTCTCGAAGCTTACGACCGATTCTCGGTTGCGATGGTGACCCGAAGCCGATCCCACTTGAAGTCCGGAGATACCGTCGTGGCACTCACCGATCTGAAGGACTTGAACCGCCACCAAGGGATGCAAACCGTCATCCAGGATAAGGCCACGCAAGACGAGATCAACGAACTCGACCAGATGGACAGCGCGGATGGACTTGGAGAAAAAGAAAGACAGGATCTGAAGCAACTCGAAAACTGGACACAGCCGGTACCTTCCGATTCAGCTTCATCCGTACAGGGGGAGGAGGACATCCAGAAAGTCGACCTCAGCCCGGGGAGAAAGCCTCCCACCATCGGCGAAGAATCAGCCCCCAACGACGGATCGGACAAGGATCAGCCTAAAAAGCCGCGCGAAGAAACCGAGCCAGAAACTGCGCCAACCGATCTGGACAGCCCCGCTGAGGAGCTCCCGCCTAGCCCGGAAGTCGAGATGGCCCCTGAAGAACCTAAACCCGAGGCAGCCCCCTCTCCCACTCCGCCCCCTCCGCCAAGCGAGGAACTACCGCCCAGCCCGGAAGAAGGTCTGCCTCCTTCACCCGAGTCCAACTGATTTTGTTTTTCATCACATGGACTTGCGTCACGCTATTCTGAGAACGCTCAAGTTTTGACGTTTTTGTGCCGAAACGTCCGGCATGAGCCTGAAGTCCATTCTTTTCACCTCATTTCTTTTGGTCCTGATCGCAATCCCGGCAATGGCGGAAGACCCCCCGTCGGGCTACCAAAGACCCCGTTGGAGGAAAGCGATGCGCGCGACCCATAGCGCTTGGGATGACGCCAAGACAAAGTACGAAGAAGGAATGGCGAACTACTATTACGCCGCCTACGTCTATGACCTGTACGATTCCAAAGTGAAAGCCCTTTCCGCCAAAGAGGACCAACTGAAGACCGAACTGTCTAAACCGAAGCCTCCGGGACTGAATGCCCAGACAGATGAGGCTTGGAACCGGAAAATCAACAACCTGAAACTCGATCTTGCAAAAGTGCAAGCCGAGAGGACCGGCCATGAAGCGACGCTCAAACAAGCAGAACTCAGCTTCAAGACCAATTCTCCTGAGCTCCTTCGCAAAGAGCTGGATGAGGCCGCCAAGATTGCTCGCTACAATGCGGAAAACAACGATAAAAAAGACATCCGAAAAGGCAGGAAGATCCTGAATGAAACCCTCCCGAGCGGAGAGGCATCCTATTTGGCGGTCAATCAAATCACACTTGAAGCCAATCGCAGAGCCAGGGATGAGTTCATCATGAGGTATCCGGAAGAGGAAGTCCCGGGAACCAGGCGCCGATTGGCCGTGATCTCCGACCCCGTGGGAACCGGCACTCCATCTGGCAGAAGCACAGGTTTTGGATCTGGAATCGGCTCCGGGTCTGGAACCATCAACATCATCGGCATTGTCTCAGACGTCAAAGGGGTTCCCATCTCTTATGGCAATCAGAACACCCCGACGCCCACTCCAACTCCCAATCTGATGGTGACTGCATCGACCAGCCCGACGGTCACTCCGACCGCCACTCCGGTTGCCGACAAGACAGGCGGTCCCGCCTGTGATCAGGCCTACGCGGAAATCGTGAAACTCCTTCTTTCTAAAGACCATTATCCGAAAGCCTTCGCGGACATGATCCACTTGGCGCAGCTAAAACTCGCCTACCGGATGACGGATCCGAAAATGAGCGTGAAGACGCTCGAGGCTTATGTGAAGAAAAACAACCTTCACGCATCGGTCAAGAGCGGGATCCAAGACACCAGCTCCGAATTCAGCAAATCCTTGACCACTCTCTATTCGAAATTCGGAATTGAAGGAGACACCGGTCTCATTAAAAATTTCGAACGTGAGCCGGGTTATGTCAAAGCGCGACTGAACAACGAGTCCGCCTCCGCAGTCATGCTCTATCTTTCAAAGAACGAGAAAGATGTCGACCTTCCCATCCAGGAGAGTGATGCAGCGGCAGTTTGGGCCATGAAGAGCCTCATGAAAGACAAGAAAGTCGGCAGTGCGGATTACAACCTGCTGAACTTCTCCACCCGTCTTTGTCAGTACTTCAAGGACTCATCCTGTGGCAGCGGTTCCAGAACACCCGCGAGCCTGGAACAGATCAAAAAAGACCATGACACCAAAGACAAGCTCTTCGCTGAAAAGCTCTCGAAAGCCTCGGAAAAGTGGGCCCGCGATCCAGCCTACAAGGTGTGCTTCGAGAAGGAGTACTGCAATGTCAATGAACCGGTCGTCCTGGGGATGAAAGATATCGAAAATCTGAAATCCAAATTGGCGGAGGTGGTGGCCAAATCCTCCGTGGAAGGACTGGAAGGCAAAGTCGAAGTCGACCCGAGCCGGACCCTTTCCAAAGGTGGAGACCTCACTCTTTATCTCAAAGAGAAATGACCATCAGCTTACAGAAGCCTCGCCGACCTGGGCGATCTGACACTTGAGATAATGTCCCTCTTGGAACTCCAGCCTCGAGAAGTGATCGATCGACGGAGCACCCTGGGCGATCCATCTCACCGATCGCTTCGATCGCCGGGTGGCTTTTCCGAGGACCTCGAAAAAATCCTCGTTTGAAAGAAGTTGAGAGCAGGAACAACAAGCAACCAGCCCCCCCGGCCTGGCACGGGTCAGTGCCGTTTGGAACAACGACACATACGCCTGCTTGCCTTGGGGAATGCTCTTCCTGTTCTTGATGAACGCCGGTGGATCGGCAATCACCACGTCATATCCGCCTTCATGAAGACCCTGCAGAGGATCCAGAACATCAGCCTTGATACACTCCACGCGGACCAGGTCCGAGATTCCCATCTTCCGCGCTGCATCCTTCAGGTTTTTTTCGGCAAACCGCAAGGCCGGCTCTGATGCATCCACGCAGGTGATGAGCGCCGGCAATGCTTTTCGCTCGGCCAAGACCTGCAACAGATGGGTTCCCCACTGCCCCACATACGAGCAAAGATCGAGGATCCTCGTTTCTTTGCGGCCTCCCGCCTCTTCGAGCCTCCATTTCCGGAGAAGCAGGGTTTCGAGAAGCCGGATGTTCTGAAGTTGATCGAAGAAAAACCCGGTTTTTTGGCCTGAAACCAGATCGGAAGAAAGATCCAGCGTCGATCCCATCACACCAGGCACCGAAAAACGGAAAGACTTCAAGGTCTCCAAAGCCAATGGATCGGTCGTTTCACCGCCGTCACGAAGCTGCAATACACGGACCGGCTCACGGGTGAGGCCCTCGCGCTCACGGGAGGAAGCATCCCGGCGCAACACGATCCACCCTTGCGCCGGCTCTCCTGCATCGATTGCCAGTTGGACAATCGCCTCGACAATGGCTGGAAGGTGGCGATCCATCCCGGCGCTGTGCGGCTGGACCACGTAAACCGTCTGTTCAGGGTTGCAAAACCGGTCGATGATCAATCCTGAAAGGCCATCGGCCTCGCCGTAAATCAATCTCATGCTCTGACGGACTTGGAACCAACTCTTCCGGAATGACCAAGCGACCTTGAACTTCCCCAGGAAAAACGCGGAAGAAACGCCCCCCTGCGTAATGCCTGGCTCCTGCGCATCCCGACTGAGCTCTCGAAACGAAATCAAGGATCCGGGATGACCGAATCCATATGCACAGAAATTCCCTGCAGCATCGTGCAAGGAGAGGAGCTCCCCCGGCTCCATTCCCCGCGGAACTTCTTGCAGTTCATTGGAGTAAACCCAAGGGTGCCCCTGTTTGAACCGACGCTCTTCTTTGGACTTCAGACGGATCTGCCTCATCTTTTCGGCCATGGCATCTTCCTCCCGAAGATCATCAATGGAACCAACACCAGCAATAAAAAAATCAGAATGAGGGGCAAGAGCACAGGCAGGACTAACCAAGCCACAGGGCCGCCCCGGATGACCCGAACAGAACCCCAGCGACTGAACTCTGCTTGACCCGCCTTGGGAGTCAACGACTCCCCCGTGCGGTCGAGCACCTCGATCTGTGAAGCATCGATCTTTTTCACAGCGGACACTCCGTCAGAGAGGTTCCGAGCTCACGACACCGGGCCTCATAAGCCTTGAGGTGCTCTTTTTCCTGATCGGTGAGCTTGGACACATCGATCAGATCCCAATCGTACCCCACATGGACCAGATTCTCGTAGCGGTAGAATCCATCAGAACCGGGAATCAAAAGCACCACGTTCTCGATCCTGACTCCTCCACGGTCCTTGAGGTAGATTCCGGGCTCCACGCTCACACAAGCATACGGCGACTGGGGGTAGATAGAGAGTGTCGAGAACCGGATGCCCTCTTCATGAACATGGATCCCGATGCCGTGGCCCGTTCCGTGAAGATAATCATACCCGGCCGCCTTGACCTTGCCCCTGACGAACTCATCCACTTGTTTCCCGCTCAAAGCCGGATCCATGGGGCTGAGAAACACGCTCAGCGCGGCCTTGAGCGTGGCTGTATAAATCTCGCGTTGCCAGGCTTCAGGCTGAATCCCGCTTTTACCTCCACCGGCGAAAAATCCCCGGGTGCAATCGGTGCAATACCCTTCTTCGTAGTACGCTCCCGAATCGAGAAGTGCCAATTTCCCTGGATCGAAAGCATGTTCACGCGAGGGAGTGCTGTAGTGAACGATCGCACTGTTCGCACCGGCGCCCGAAATGGTCTTGAAGGATAGGGCAACGGCACCCTCCTCCGCGTAGTTCCGGTATAGTGTTTCGGCAAGCTCCACCTCGGTCAGCCGGCGTTTGGCGCTCTCGGCCTTTCCGAACCGGAGTGTCCGAGCAATGGCGCGGGAGCTCCGGATGAATGCCGATCGGATCGAGATCATCTCTTCAACCGTTTTGCGGGCACGGGTTTCGAGCACCCAACGGAAATTGGCATCCGTGACAGCATCAGGAAACAGCTCCCGGGTCAATGCGGGAAGCAATCCATTCATCGCAGATCCGTTGAAACAGACACTCGAAACCTTGTGGGCCGAAAGCAATCGCTTTAACTCAGGAATCGAGTCCCGGACCACATGAACATGGAACTCACCGAACTGTGCCGGATCAAGCCTGACTTCACTCTCTCTCGAGGATGCCGGCAGAAAAAGAATGAGCTCGTTTTTTACGAGGAACGTATAAGCCAGCATCGAAGCGGTGTGCGGCAGATGATAGGCTCTCGCGTTCAGGAGAAAAGCGGCATCGTCCGTGGTTGCGGTCAGATGCAGGGTCTCACCATGGCCTGCCTTCTCGCGTAGGGCCAGGGTCAGTGCGCGCAGGTTCTTCGCCAAAGTCCTTCCGGAATGTTTTTCCTGCACTGAAAAAAGAGGTCGATTCACGCTCCATCCCGGAAGACCGAGCACCTGAAGTGTCCGGGTTCCGTCCAAATGGGTGAGAGTTCCGCCTTTCGAGGCGATCAATTCTTCGAGGCGAATCAGACCTGAGGCCGAGGTGCGCTCGAAATCGGCACCCACGCGCAGACCGGTGAATCCGCCCAGGGTCTTCAGTAACCCTCCCTCGATATTCGGTTCGACATCAAGCTTGACCACTTCCACCAGCGCCGGATTTGTCTCCTGGTCGGCCTGAAGGTGGTACCGACCGTCCACAAAAAGAGCGACTGGCTTGGCTCCCGGGTGGCGATCCCTGAACTTCCTCGTGAAATAAATCGCATCTCCCACCGAGCCCGTAAATCGAGTGGCACCGAATCGAGGATTGTTCTCGAGAGGAACGTACTCAGACAGGAAGGGATCCTTCGAGGTCAGGATCACTGCATCGAAATCGGAGTAAATACGCTCCAAACCCTTCAGGCTCTCCTCGAGGGGGACATGGATGCGTCGGGTATGATCCGGAGCGAAGTCGTATTTCAAAATCATGGGCAGATCCTACCTTTTTTTCGTGACTTTGCCAATGCGCCCTCCCATTCTGTTGCGGTATGGAGCACCCGGACAGCGAGTCTCCCCTTCCGCCCGTTTTGAGTCATTCGGAATTGGCCTTGTGGGCTGAAAAAGCCGCCCCTTTTCTCATCGGAGCCCGGATTCAACGGGTGTTCGTTCCGGAATGGCCGGCACACCCTGAAAGCTTCTTCAAGAAACTCTGGGCCCTTGATCTCGACAGTCCTCGTGGCCCCATGCAGCTCGTGGTTTCTCTCATGAACCCGGCGACGGGTGTTTTTCTGGTCCGGGGCAGGCCTCTCAAGGTCGCCTCTGTCGCCACACGCTCCGGCTTCGATCTGGTTCTCCACAAAGAGCTGTCCTCAAAAAAAATCATCTCGTTGAAATCCGTGCCCTTCGATCGAATCCTCCAGATCGGTTTCAACGGCCCCGAGCCCTCACTGCTCGAGCTCCACTTGATCCCGGCAAGACCGCGCGGCTTGTGGATCGGTCCCGGGTCCGGCCTCATTCCTGCCCCTCCACGAGATCCCTCGACGTTCGCGAACCGGAACATTCCCCATCGTCCGGAGAAAGCCGAGGACCCGGAACTTCACGGACAGCAGTGGGTGGCGGCTCTCCGCGCAGGAGCGGAATCCCTTGCCAGGAAACGGATCGAATCCGGAATCCGATCCAAACTCGCTACGATCGAGGACCGGATGCGATCTCTCGAGGAGCAACTCAAAAGGAGTCTCGAGGAGCCGGATTGGTCGACCTTCGCTGTGCTTTTACAAAGCCAACTGCACGAGCATCCTGAGCCATTTGATGGACATTATCTTCTGAAGGATTGGGCCAGCGACAGCCAAGTGCGGATCAAGGCCGACCCCGGTCTTGATCCGAAATCACAAATGGATCGGTGGTACCAGCTCGCCAAACGCAAGAAGCGCCGAACCGAGGAATCCCAAACGAGACTGCAAGAGCTCGAAACCGAACGGAACCGGTGCCTGGAGCGTCTTGAGCGCCAGGATTTCGCACCCACGAGCCATCCGTCACCTGTTTTGCCGAAGAAAGAAGAAAAAAGGATCCTCGGCTTCGGGGGCAGACATTACCGATCCGGAGAAGGATACCCGATCCTGGTCGGAAGAAACCGGGCCGAGAACCTGGAACTGACTTTCAAGATCGCTCGCGGAAACGACGTCTGGCTTCATGTGAGAGGTAGACCCAGCGCCCATGTCGCTGTCCTGCTCCCCCCGGGTAAAACCGCATCCCTCGATACCCTGATCGACGCCGCCCAACTCTGTCTCCTCCACAGTGGCGGGAAAGATTGGGGGAAAACCGAAGTCGATTACACTTACCGGAAATACGTGAAGAAGATCAAGAATTCGCAAGAGGTGAGCTATTCCCAGAGCAAAAGCCTGAATGTCCGGGTCGAAGAGGAGCGAATCAGGACCATCACTTCACGTAGCGACTGAGAACGAATTCAAGGGCCTCTTGTTCGGTCGACAAGGCTCCTTCGAGAGCCTGATCCTCGACCGTTCGAAGGATTTCGGAAAACCGCGGGCCGGGCTCCATTCCGAGCCTGACCAACGCCTCACCTGTCAGCAGGGGTTTCCTCTCGAAACGCTTCCTAGCCTCCGGATACACCGACCTCACAAACTCGAGCCCGGCCAGATTGCCGTCATAGGAAATCGCATCCATCTCATGAAACCGCATCAGCATCTCGAAGTCGGGATGCTTCATCCAGCGGAGCAGGGTTGATTCCCGCATCGAGAATGCTTCGCGGAATTTCGGAGTTTCCCTGACAAGGTAGGCCATAAGTTCCTCGTCTTCGCTCGAAAACTTCAAACGCTTCGATACTTTTCTCGACTCGGATTCCCGCTTTTCAATCGGATGGAGTCGGAAGGTCGGAAGCATGAGGAGGGACCAGTAAAACACGGGGCGCTCCTGCCTGGGCGTTCGGGAAAGAACCCCGAGCACCCGGAGGGTTTGCTCACGGACCTTCTTCTGCTCGATCTTTGCCGTACAAATCTCGGGCAGGACATATTCGAGCAGACCGGTCTCCTCGAGGTCGAGCCAAGCCTGCCTGGGACTCGGATCCATCCACATCTTTTCGAGCTCGTCCCGGATGCGCTCAACACTCACCTTCTTGATCAGCGATGCATGGATTTTGATCGCGCTCCTGGTGTTTTCTTCGATCCGGAATCCGAGTCTACTGGCAAAACGGATGGCACGAAGCAAACGGAGGGCATCCTCCTTGAAACGCTGCGCCGGATCGCCAACCGCCCGGATCACTTTTTCACGGAGATCCCGTAAGCCCTCGTGCAGATCGAGAATCTGCTGGGCCTTCAAATCGATATACAGGGCGTTCACCGTGAAATCCCGACGACTCGCATCCTCCTGCACTCCTGAGTACTCCACCCGGGAAGGATGTCGATGATCCTGATAACCCGATTCCTTCCTGAATGTCGCCACTTCGACTCCGGAATCCCCCTCTCCTGTCAAAACACGGATCACGCCAAAGCTTTTCCCGGTCTCGACCGTACGAGGGAAGACCTTCATCACTTCCTCCGGAAGGGCGCTGGTGGCCACATCGTAGTCTTTCACACTCCGATTCAACAAATGATCGCGCACACATCCGCCGACCAGGTAGGCCTCGTATCCCGCCCCGTAAAGAGCGTTGAGAACACCCCGGACCTCCTGAGGCACTTGGGGAATACTCAGGGGCTTTTCAATCCGTATCCACATCGAGGGTCTTTCCGTCTTTTTTGTAAACGCTCCTGGTCTCGGACTTCAAGATCGGTGCGAACCGGTTCTTTGCCCGGGACCCCTGAACGGCAGGACCTCCTCCGGCAGTTTTGGTTCGAGTTGCGGGCTGAGTGGATTTGCGCACCGGCGCTTCTTCCACCGAGGGTTCCGATTCCTCCACCTCTTCCTCATAGTCAATCTCATATCCGCCTTCATCCGGGCTGCCGGAGGCCGAGGCCTTCGGGGTACCGGAGAGGATGAGAAAGAAAAACAGGAATCCGAAAACGCTCACGGGATCAGAATCTCCCTGGGTTTGGCCCCATCAGCCGGGCCCACAATTCCGCGAGACTCCATCATTTCGATGATCCGGGCAGCCCGGTTGTAGCCGATTTCAAGCTTACGCTGAAGGAACGATGCAGAGGCACTGCGCGACGTGCGCACAATCATCAAGGCCTCTTCGAACAGGGGGTCAACCTTTTCCTCATGCAAGCCGTCCTCGCCACCTTCTTCAGGATCGACCAGGATCTCATTACGGTATTGCGGAGCCCCTTGCTCACGTAAAAAATCGGTGACCTTGTTCAGCTCGCCATCATCGATGAAGGCGCCTTGCAAACGGATCGGCTCGCTCTGGCCCGGCGGAATAAAGAGCATGTCACCCTGCCCGAGCAAACGCTCGGCACCTTGGCAATCGAGAATGGTCCGGGAGTCGATCTGTGAACGCAGAGAGAACGAAACCCGGGTCGGCATGTTGGCCTTGATGATGCCGGTGACCACATCAGTCGAAGGACGCTGGGTCGCGATCACGAGATGAATCCCGGAGGCGCGGGCTTTCTGAGCGATCCTTGCAATCGACCCTTCCACGTCTTTCTTCACAGTCATCATCAAATCCGCCAACTCGTCGATGATGATCACGATGTAAGGCAGCTTGCCGATGATGGGATTCCCGGTCTCGTCTTTTTCGAAGGCTTCGATCCAGTCCCCTCCAGTGAGGAGCCCCCCTGATTGCTCTTGTGCCTGGGCCTCGGCCTGAAGGGTCTCAGCCATTGCTTTGGCCCCGTTCTGTTCGACCATTTCGTTGTAACCCTGGAGGTTCCGGACACCGGCTGCTTCGAGGATGCGGTAACGGCGTTCCATTTCACGGACCGCCCACTTGAGCGCGCTCGAGGCGTTTTTAGGATCATCGACCACGGGTAAAAGGAGGTGCGGAATATCGTGAT
This sequence comes from Bdellovibrionales bacterium, assembly GCA_947462765.1. Classification (GTDB taxonomy): domain Bacteria; phylum Bdellovibrionota; class UBA1018; order UBA1018; family CAIMNF01; genus CAIMNF01. The sequence continues at coordinate 7,248 of CANHQK010000027.1, read as the reverse complement.
AAAAACTGAACTCGATGAACTTCGGGTCGACCAGGATCAAACGGAGCTCATCCGGAGTGAACCGATACAAGAGCGAGCAAATGAGCCCGTTCATGAATACCGACTTCCCCGATCCGGTGGTTCCGGATACGAGCAAATGAGGCATCTTGGCGAGGTCGGCAAAAATCGAGTTCCCCGAGATGTCTTTTCCCATCACGATCGGCAATTGGTACTTCGGGTCTTGGAAGGCTCCGGTTTGGAGGAACTCGCGGATCAGAACCTGCTCACGGGTATCGGAGGGAATCTCGATCCCGACCACTGATTTACCGGGCAGAGGTGCGAGGATCCGGACCGACTTTGAAGAGAGAGCCATCGAAAGGTCTTCGACCAGATTTGAGATCCTCGAAACCTTGATTCCAGGCCCCGGTTTGAACTCATAAAGAGTGATCACAGGTCCCACCTTGGTGGCTGTGACCTGACCATCGATACCGAACTCGGCTAGCTTGTCAGTGATGCCCGCGGCCCGGAGGGTCAGCCGCTCCTTATCGATCGCAGTCTCGACCCGAGTCACTTTGCGAAGAAAATCGATCACCGGAAGCTTCCATTTGCCACGCTTCTTGTCGATCTTGAACTTGGGCTTCGAGGACTCCGGTTCAGTCACCGCTTTTTCGATTACGGGACCTTCCTCAAAGAAGTCCTGCTGTTTCTTGAGGTCAGCGACGCTGATCACGCTCTTTTTCGGCTCCTCCACCACGGAAAGAATGCCGTCTTCATCGAGAACTGAAACCGCAGTCTGATTCACCACCTCTGGAGTGGCCGTTGCTTCAGCCACCACGGTCTCCACGGTCTCTTCAGGCTCGACCGGAATCGCAGTCTTGGCCTCGATCCGGGCCTGGCGGTAGGCCTCAGCCCGATCCCGGATCTGATCGAAGCTCTTCTTGGCCTGCATGCCGATGAATTGCGCGCTCTTGTTGAGGGCGATCGCGGAGTAATAAGCCAGGTAGGTCAGAGCCAAGCGACCGAAGCGGTAGGAAACCACTCCGAGAGCATGAATGCACTTGGAAATGAAGTGGGCCACGCCAATGGGTGTTGAAATCACTAAGGCCCCGAGAAACAAGGCCAGAGCGGCAATCGAGGCTCCGGTCCGGTTCAGCAGGCGCTCGAGCGGCACTGAAAGCCAAGCTCCGAAAACGCCACCCGTCATGAACTCGGTCTGATCCCAACGCCAACTCTTCCAGTGAAGCGACAGAAAAATCGTCAAAGCGATGACAGACACGCTCAGGCCCGCAAGCGAGGACAACGCACGCGCTGCGGTGTCCTTTGAGTGGAGATGCGCCGCAACAAACAGAAAGCCGACAGGAATCAAAAACGCCCCAATTCCGAAAAACTGAAGGATCAAGGAAGAGAGGTACGCCCCCACCATCCCGCACGAGTTCAGTACAGCCTCGGTTGACTGGGTGAAGAGCGAAGGATCCTGGGAGTGATACGAGAACACCGCGATCCAGAGGAACAATCCGAAGGCACTCATTCCGATCGTGCCGAGTTCGATGCTCATACCCTTTTTCGCCATACACCCCTCCTGGTTGAACTGCGTTGCAATAGAAAAATTGTACGGTGTTTTTTAGGGATAGGAAAGGCCTCTTTGATCGGTTAAAACTGACCCCATATGACAGCGAAAACCGCCCGATCCAGCCGCTTCAAAGCGGTGAAGCCCGATGTGAATTTCCCCTCCCTCGAGGAGAAGCAACTGCACTTTTGGGACGCAGGCGGGATCTTCGAAAAGTCCATGAACGAAAAAGAGGGTGCCAAGCCCTACAGTTTCTACGATGGCCCTCCATTTGCGACCGGTTTGCCCCACTACGGACATCTGCTCGCCGGTACCTTGAAGGACATTGTTCCCCGCTACTGGACCATGAAAGGCTATCGGGTCAAACGGCGTTTCGGATGGGATTGCCACGGAGTTCCTGTGGAATTCGAAATCAACAAGACCCTGAATCTGCACTCGCGGGCCGAAATCCTCGAGTACGGGGTCGATCGCTACAATGCCGCCTGCCGCGGGATCGTCGACCGTTATTCAAACGAATGGAAAAAGAGCGTGAAACGCATCGGCCGTTGGGTCGACATGGAAAACGCCTACTTCACCATGCAGCCGGAATTCATGCAGAGTGTGTGGTGGGTGTTCCAGACCCTCTACAAAAAAGGACTGATTTACGAGGGTCTGAAAGTCGTTCCGTACTCGACCGGGGTTTCGACTCCACTCTCGAATTTCGAAGCCAACCTCGATTACCGCGAGGTGCAAGATCCGGCAGTCACGGCAAGCTTCCTGCTTCTTCCCGCCTCGGCTGCGCGAATCGGAGCCCCCGAAGGCACCGCCGTTTTAGCCTGGACGACCACTCCCTGGACCCTGCCCTCGAACCTGGGGCTCGCGGTTGGAAATGAAATCGACTACGTGATCGTTCGCGAAGTGGCCACCGGCAAGCACCTGATCCTGGCCGAAGCCCGTCTTGCCACCTACTCGAAGAAACCGGCAGAAGACTTTGAAATCCTGAAGACTCTGAAAGGCCAAGCCCTACTGGGGCTCGAGTACGAGCCCCTGCTTCCTTACTATGCCGCCAAGCGAACCGAAGGCGCCTTCAAGATCATCCCATCCGACCACGTCACTACCGATAGCGGGACAGGCGTGGTGCACATGGCCCCCGCCTTCGGTGAAGAAGACTTTTTCGCCTGCCAGAAAGCTGGAATCCCGGTGGTGTGCCCGGTCGACGATGACGGGAAATTCACCGCACCGGTGAGTGACTTCTTAGGCCGCAAGGTGAAGGATGCCGACAAAGACATCATCGCCCGACTGAAAGAATTGGGCCGGCTCTATAAACAAGATACGCTCGTTCACTCCTACCCCTACTGCTACCGCTCTGGCACGCCACTCATTTATCGGGCCGTCTCGAGCTGGTACGTCGCGGTCGAAAAGATCAAAACCGACATCCTCGGAGCGAACGCAACCACGAACTGGGTCCCGGAGACCCTCCGCGACGGTCGTTTCGGAAACTGGCTAGAGAATGCCCGCGATTGGTCGGTCTCGAGAAGCCGCTTCTGGGGAACTCCGCTTCCGATCTGGAAGAACAAGGAAGGCGAGATTCTTTGCATCGGATCCCGCGAAGAGCTCGAAAAGCTCTCCGGTCAAAAAGTAGATGACCTCCACAAAGAGTTCGTCGATAAAATCGAAATCCCTTCTCCAACTGGCAAGTCACCTCTGAAGCGCATCGACGAAGTGCTCGATTGTTGGTTCGAATCCGGCTCCATGCCCTACGCCCAGTGGGGTTACCCCTTCCAGAACCAGGCCGAATTTGAGAGGAACTTTCCGGCCGATTTCATCGCCGAGGGTCTCGATCAGACCCGGGGCTGGTTTTACACCCTCATGGTGATCGGTGCGGGACTTTTTGGAAAAGCACCCTTCCGTAACGTGATCGTGAACGGACTCATCCTGGCCGAAGACGGCAAGAAGATGTCGAAGAGCCTCAAGAACTATCCGGACCCCATGAATGTGCTGAACGAGCACGGGGCGGACGCCCTTCGGCTCTACCTGATCGATTCTCCGGCCGTGAAGGCAGAGGAACTCCGCTTCTCGGAAAAAGGCGTGCGCGAGATTGTGCGCCGGATTTTACTGCGCTGGTGGAATGCCTATTCGTTCTTTACGAGCTACGGCAGCATCGAGGGCTTCGAACCTAAAGGGGATTTTGCCAAGTCTCCGAACCTCCTCGATCAGTGGATTCTCTCGAAGCTTCACTCACTCATTGAAAACACCAACCGTGAAATGGCCGCCTACCGGCTTTATAATGTGGTGCCGAAGCTCCTCGATTTCATCGAGGCGCTCACCAACACTTACATCCGTTTCAATCGTCCGCACTTCTGGGCGAGTGGCGATTCGGAAGAAAAGCGCTATGCTTACGAGACGCTGTACCATGTGCTGATCACCCTCTCGAAGGTCATGGCGCCTTTCGCTCCCTTTTTGAGTGAGGAAATTTATCTGAACCTTTCTCAAGCCCTTCCGGCTGGAGCAGGCAAAGAAAGCGTGCACCTTGAGACCTTTCCGGAAGCAGAAGCCGCCTTCATCCGTCCCGACCTCGAACAGGCCGTGGCCCGAATGGATGCCTTGGTGATGCTCGGGCGGAATCTCCGCGAGAAGATCAAAATCAAAGCCAAAATCCCGCTCAAAACCCTGCGGATCATCCATCGCGATCCGAAAGCACTCGCAGACCTGAAACGCTTGGAAGCTTACTTCCAGGATGAACTGAATATTCGCGCCTTTGAGTACCTCACCAAGGAAGAAGATTTCGTGCAAGTGAAGGCGAAGGCGAACTTTCCAGTGCTGGGGAAGCGCGTGGGGCCGAAGATGAAGCTCGTGGCAGCCGGCATCGATCGTTTGTCACTTGCAGATCTTGAGGCACTTGAATCAGGAAAAACCCTGACGGTCGAAGGCGAGACGATTACCATCTCGGATGTGGAAATCCGTCGCGCCTCGAAGGGTGACAACCCCAATCTCGTCGCCCATCAGCTCGTATCGATCGAGGTCGATCCTTCACTTTCGGAAGAGCAGATCCTCGAGGGACTTTCACGCGAAGTGATGCGGAAGATCCAACAAGCCCGTAAGAATGCGGATCTCAATCTCGATGCCCGCATCGAGCTCACGCTCTGGGTGGAGGGCAAGCTCTTGCAAGCCGCTCAGGCACACGAGGCGACCCTGAAGTCAGAAACCCTGTGCGCGAAGCTCACCTATGTGGGCTCGAAAGACGCCTTGAAAGGCCAGCATATCGAAGTCGCAGAAGATGTCGAAGAGGGCTTGGTCGGAGTGGGCCTCACTCCGGTTTGAGCTCACTTCCCGTTGCCACTGCCGGATACACTTCCCGCACCTGATCCGGAAGCGGGGGCAGTCACCTTGGTGGGCGAGGTCGCAGCCCCGGAGGACTTCTTCGGAGCGGTCGAGTGATTCACGTTTTGGGAGGAAAAGTACTTCAACAGCTTTTCTTCGGAAGCCTTGCAGTGAAGGGTCCAGATGATGTGGTTCGTGGCGATGGCTTCCTTCAGTTTGGCGATCTGCTCTTTGGCTTCCTTGAGAGTCGCGGGATCTTTGAATTCCGGATTCTCGACTTTTGGCTGAGACCCGATCACAATCGGGTCTCCCTGCACCCTGCCTTGGGCATGGATGGACAGAATCAGAATCAGGAGCAAAGCGGCGCCGATCATTTTGAACATGGGTATTCCCCTCTCTTCTACTCGATCGGTAAATCGGGCCCCGGACTTGAGGAAGCTTGTTCTGCGTGTTAGGTTTTTGACGCATGGACTACCACTTTCCGCCGATCGCCGTGATCCGCACCCCCTTCACTCAGCGATTCGGAATCCCGAGGCAGCCTGGACTCGTTCCTGAGGCCAGGGGGGTCGTCAAGTTCGGTCCGGATCCCGACTTCCAACATGCACTCAAAGGCATCGAGCAATTCTCCCACCTCTGGCTCGTGTTTGTGTTTCATTCCCACGGTGGCAACAAGTGGAAACCCACCATCCGCCCTCCACGGCTCGGGGGTAAAGCTAAAATGGGCGTACTCGCCTCACGCTCCCCCCATCGTCCGAACCCGATCGGGCTCTCGGTCGTGAAGATCCGCAAGATCGACTTGAACGCCAAAGGGGGACCCGAAATCGAGGTCGAAGGAGTGGACCTCTTGGACGGCACCCCCATTCTCGACATCAAGCCCTACATTCCGTATGCGGATTCGGTCCCCGAAGCGAACCCGGGTTGGGCCCATGAGGAAATCATCAAAACTCCGGTGAAATTCCTGCCCGAAGCGGATCAAAAAATCCGCATGGCCGAATCAAGCGGACACGCGGGGCTTCGCGAACTGATCGAGCAACTTCTAACCATCGACCCTCGGCCGGGCTTCCAGCGCCGGGAACTGCCCCCGGACGCGGATCACGCCCAAGGCAAGGATTTCGGCCTGCTGGTGGGCACACACGATGTCCACTGGCGGATCGAAGACCGGCAGTTCGTAGTCTACGACCTCATCCCGATGAAGGGGAAGACGAAGTCGAGGTCGGATCAAACCTGAGACTGAGGACCTCGGTCAGGAGATCGAACACCCGCTCGATCTTCTCATCGGGCATGTGGTGCACCTTGCGGACGATGAAATTGAAGGTGTGATTCACGGCTCCCACCAGCATGGCGCAAGCTTCCACATCCTCCGAGCTGACACCTTTCGCTGCCATCCGCTCCCGGAGACCTGTCACCAACAATTCCATTTGACGGTCGATGATCTTTTCACGGACAGCTACGGCCAATTCCGGCTGAAATAAAGAGCGCGACATGGCAATCCGCATGAAAGACTCGCGCTCTTCAACGATACGCCGTCCTTGATCAAAATACTTCCGAAGTGCCGTCTTCAAGTCGGGCTCGGAAGGGTCGAGACCTTCGATTCGAACAAAGTCGCCCGCCTCAGTCCCTTGGAGCACGGACATGAGCAAGCCCTCTTTGCCACCGAAATAGCGGTTGATCAGAGCCTCATTGACTCCGGCCTCACGGGCAATCTCGAGCGTCCGGGTGTTTTCGTACCCCTTCTGGGCGAACAATCGCGCCGCAGCAGCCAGCAGTGCCGCCTCCCTTGCTTTTCGGTCTCGCTTCGAACAAAAACCCATAAATGTAATTGACTGCTTACATCCCTCGTTTTAAGTCTGAATGCAAATGAAAACCACCCGGACTTGGTTCACGCTATCAAAAACTTGTGCTTTTTCACTTTTGATTCTAACGGCTTCCATCAGCAGTGCTTTGGCAGAACCCATGAGCCTCGAGACCTACCTGGGACAGGTTCTCGGTGATTCCGCTGCGGTGAAATCGAGCCGGGAGCAAATCGAAGGGACCGCACTGACTGCCAAAGAAGGCGGACTTCCCACCATGGCTCGCCTCACCTTGCAGGGATCTTTCACGGACGACCAACGTCAGTTCCCGAACGCATTTCAAACCACCATGAGAGCGCGCGCTATTGGACTTGGTTTTGAGAAACAGTTCGATTTCGGTTTGGCCTCGAAAGTTACTTACAATCTCAACTCAATGAACTATGGACCACAACTCACACAGAACAGATTTTTACTGGACTTCGTGGGCGCCCAAACCCAAATCGATCTGAACCACTCCCTTTGGCGGAACGCTTTCGGCAAAGAAACCCGCGCCTCCGCCGATCTGGCTGAAGCCAGCTCGAAAGCGGCAGAGTACGCCGAGCAATTCAAACT